>NZ_CP102451.1:0-372500 GCF_024637875.1 Vagococcus luciliae
TATAACACCTTTAATTCGAAATTTAGCCTTTATTATCGGGGCTGTTGACCAGCCTAATAAAAGACGAATCAATACAGAACCTATGCCAACTGCAGGTGGTTTAGCTATTTTTATCTCTTTTTCTTTATCCATTTTATTTTTGTTTAATGATATTATTCCAACAAGCTATGCCCTACATCTGATTATTCCTTCTGGGATTATTGTTGTCACTGGCTTAATTGATGATATTTTCGAGATATCACCTAGACAAAAAATGATTGGGATTCTTTTAGCAGCATTATATGTTTGCTTTGTCTTTGACATTATTATGCACTCTATCACCTTGCCATATATTGGAACCATACATTTTGGTTGGCTGAGTTACCCAATTACCATTTTATGGATTGCAGGATTAACCAATGCGATCAATTTAATTGATGGGTTAGATGGTTTAGCATCAGGGGTTTCCATCATCGCTTTAACTACCATTGGAATTATTGGTTATATTGGAGCATCAACTGGAGCAGTACACATTGTTGTACCACTTAGTATTTTTATTTTGCTAATGAGTACGCTAGGATTTTTCCCTTTCAATTTTTACCCGGCAAAGTTATATCTTGGGGATACCGGAGCTCTGTTTTTAGGTTTTTTAATTTCTTTATTGTCACTACAAGGACTTAAAAATGCGACATTCATTTCATTAATTACTCCACTAATTATATTAGGCGTTCCCTTGACAGATACTGTATTTGCCATGATTAGACGATTATTGAATAAAAAACCTATCTCATCAGCTGATAAAATGCATTTACATCACCGACTTATCTCATTGGGATTTACCCACAGAGGAGCTGTTGTGATGATTTATTGCATGTCTCTTATTTTTTCACTTATTTCATTTCTATACTTGTTTACCAATACATGGGGGACTATTTTCTTGACTATTGCGTCTCTTCTTGGTTTACAATTATTTATTGAATTAATTGAACTAAGTGGAGAAAACAGACAGCCTTTATTACATGCACTAAAATTTATTGGAAACAAAGCTTATCGTCAAAAAAAGTTATTAGACCGAAAAAAAAAGAAAGAGTAACTCAATTAACTAACTGAGTTTTCTTTCTTTTTTTCTTCTCTTTTTTCTTTTACTCGTTGCATCGTATTTTCTACGTAGTTTCCAACGACACTTTCTTTTACGTTAATTGGTCCATAGACAAATCTTTCAACGGTAACATTTATCACACCACCAATAATAATAATCGAAGCAGCAATATTTAGCCAAAACATAAAGAGGATAAATCCTCCAATAATACCATAGCTGGATATTTTACCTGAAAAATGTGTCACATATAAACTAAAAGCTTGCGTCACTATCATCCAAGTAATAGTTGTAAATACTGCACCAAATAAAATAGTCTTAAAATGTATTTTCGCACTTGGTAAAAAATAATAAATACACGTCATAACAACAAATAAGACAGAGATGGTCACTGGCCATCTAAGTGTTTGAAATGTTGACAATATGTTATCTGGCAACCCTAATATTGGAAGAAGATGTTCCAATATTACTTGTCCAAATCCCATTACAAACATTAAAACTAATAGAGCTAACATCAATAAAAACACCATAAAAAATGATAACAATCGCCTAATAATTTGCGTTTTTTGCTTAGATACACCATACGCTTTATCTAAACTAATGCGAATCCCATTAATACCCTTACTAATCGCCCAAAATGTTCCTATCGCAGAAATAGAAAGTAAACCACCATTACTCTTAGTCAACAAATCTTCTATCGTATCTTTTAAAAGACGATAGATATCTGGTGGTAATAACTCTCTAATATAAGGATAAATAGTGGTCTCATCGATTTTTAAATAGGGCAATATATTACCAATCACAATGAAGAGTGGGAAAAACGATAATAACATATAATATGTTACAACAATTGAATAGATTGTAACATCGGCTTGTTTTAACGTCGCCATAAAGTCCTTAACAAACGATCGCCAATCCTTCTTCTCTTTTATTTTTCCCATTCCGTGTAACGCTCCTATTCATCTTGTAGAGTTAAAATTTTTGGACCATCTGCTGTGATAGCAATTGTGTGCTCGTATTGACAGCTAAGCCCACCGTCTTTCGTTCTTGCAGTCCATCCATTATTATCCATCTTCATTTGCCAAGTTCCAGTATTAACCATTGGCTCTATTGTAATAACCATACCTTCTTTTAAACGTAACCCTTTTCCCGCTTGACCATAATGAGGGACAGATGGTGCTTCATGTATTGTTGGTCCTATACCATGTCCTATGAAATCTCGTACTACAGACAAGTTTTCACCTTCAACATACGTTTGAATGGCATGACCAATATCTCCTATACGATTGCCGACTTTTGCTTGTTCAATCCCTAAATACAAAGCTTTTTTAGTAACTTCCATTAATTTATCAATTTCAGGTGTTGATTTACCGACAACATATGCCCAACAAGAATCAGACATGGCTCCTTTTAAATCAATACACATATCTACTTTAATTAAATCACCGTCTTTTAATGGTGTTTTTCTAGGGAATCCGTGACAAATTTCATCATTGATACTGCAACAAGTTGCATACTCGTAGCCTTCGTATCCGATTTGAGCTGCAATTCCACCATTTTCTTCAATCATATTTCTGACAAATACTTCAATGTCCCAGCTTGTTACACCTGGTTTAATGAAATCCCTTAGTGCCTCATGGACACTAGCTAATAATTGACCAGACTTTTCCATTTCATCTATTTCTCTTGCTGATTTTAATGTAATCATATTTATTTTCGCTCCCTTTCATTCTTTGCTTCCTTATTCTAGCACAAACACACCCGTTCGACAAAACTAGCAACAGATAAATCTATTGAAAACTATCATTTATTTGTTATAATTTTTCTTAGATGATTAATCATAGGAAAGAGGAAAATCATGGCTATTGCTAAAATTGTTTATGCTAGTCTTACCGGAAATACCGAAGAAATTGCTGATATTGTTGCTGAGAGATTAGAAGATAAAGGAATTGATGTTGAAATCAATGAATGTACACAAGTCGATGCAGATGACTTTCTTGATGCTGATATTTGCATTGTTGGAAGCTATACTTATGATGACTTACTTGTTCCAGATGAAATTGCTGATTTTTATGACGATCTTTTAGAATTAGATTTAACAGGTAAATTATATGGAGTCGTTGGCTCGGGTGATACTTTTTATCCTTGTTTTTGTCAAGTTGTAGACCAATTTGATAAAGCCTTCCAATCAACAGGCGCAAAAAAAGGCGCTGAGTCAGTTAAAGTCGACTTAGCTGCCGAAGAAGATGATATTGTAGCACTTGAAGCCTTTGCTGACTCTTTAGTGCAACAATTAAATAACTAAGTAAAACAGGAAAATTAATTTTCCTGTTTTTTTATCTTGTTAACGTTACATCCGGGTGTTTCATCGATAAATCAATCAGGTTTTTTATTATCTTTTCAATTTCTTCATTTTGAGGTTTAGCCCGTTTCGACGCTGCAAGAGAAGCTAAACCAACACTCATAATCCAGCAATTTATAAAAATAGCTTCTTTTATTTTATGGCTTAATTTACTATATTTTTCATCACTCGCTACTTTTTCATTAAACAAGTCATAGGTAAATTCATTTAATTGGTTACCACTCTCATGATCATCCACAAACAATGACTTAAAAAGGACGCTATGATCTGAAGCAAATTTAACATAATTGATAGATAAATCAACAATGCAATCGTCTGTAAATCGGCGATCGTATACTTCTGATCTAATGTCTGCTGTTACTCTATCAATAAAAACAGTTCGTAACTCATCCATGTTTTTAAATTCTAAATAGATAGGTTGTGTGGATGTCTTCATTTTATTTGCTATATTTCTTGCTGTAAATCCACTGAAACCTTCAGTTGAAATCACTTCATATACAGCTGATAAAATATGTTCTCGCGTAATCGTTTTCTTCCTTGCCACAAAAATCTCTCCTTTGTTCTTAATATGTTTATAATACGAACAATACGTGTCAAACTAAAGTTATTTAATTTTATTATAACATGAATTTATTATCCAACAAGTTAATCTATCAAAAAACATGGCTTTTTTTGATAAAAACACATCTTTTAACAATTAATTTTTGACTATGTTTTTATTTTTAAACAAGAATTGATTTTAAATTTGTTACAAAACTCATCCTATGCTAAGATAATACTATTAATTTACTTGGAGGATGATAGTATGGTTTTAACTAATTTTGATCATTTATTACAAAAATATGCTGAATTAATCACTAAAGTGGGAGTAAATATTTCTGATTCACACACAGTAGTATTAAATATACAAGTAGAGCAAGCGCCGCTAGCTCGTTATATTGTAAAAGAAGCTTATAAATTAGGGGCTAAACAAGTCGTTGTGCAATGGTCTGATGACACAATCAACAGAGAATTTTTCTTACATGCTGATGATGACGCCATCTCAACTGTTCCACAATACAAAATTGAAGAAGCAAATGACTGGGTAGAAAAAGGAGCAAGTCGCATTAGTGTGGTTTCTCAAAATCCGGATGCTTTTTCTGGTGTAGACGGAGAACGTTTGGCTACTTTCCAATCAGTTAACGGAAAAGCGATGATGTCACTCAGACAAGCGACTCAAGCAAATAAATTAAGTTGGACTGTTGTTGCAGCCGCTGGTAGTGACTGGGCTAAAAAAGTTTTCCCAGAGTTGTCTTCTAACGAAGAACAAGTCGATGCTTTATGGGATGCTATTTTCAAAGCGTGTCGTATGTATGAAACTGATCCAATCGAAGCTTGGCATAAGCATGATAAAACGTTGGAAACAAAAGCGGCTGAATTAAATGCCCAACAATTTGACGCTCTACATTACACTGCTCCAGGAACTGACTTAGTGAT
Source organism: Vagococcus luciliae (assembly GCF_024637875.1). Classification (NCBI taxonomy): domain Bacteria; kingdom Bacillati; phylum Bacillota; class Bacilli; order Lactobacillales; family Enterococcaceae; genus Vagococcus; species Vagococcus luciliae. Next base: position 4,914 of record NZ_CP102451.1, read on the forward strand.
TGGTCTTCCTGAACATCATCATTGGGAAGGTGCCGGTAGTAAAAATGCACGTGGCGAACGTTTCATGGCGAATATGCCTACTGAAGAAGTATTTACTGCACCTGATCGTCGTCGAATTGATGGCGTTGTTTCAAGCACCAAACCATTAAGTTATGCGGGAAATACAATTGAAAATATGGTCTTTACTTTTAAAGATGGAAAAGTTGTTGATGTAACTGCTGAAAAAGGCGAAGATGTTTTGAAAAAATTACTAGAAACAGATGAAGGAGCTAAAAGCTTAGGTGAAGTCGCTCTTGTACCTGATAGCTCTCCAATCTCTCAATCAGGTATTACATTCTTTAACACATTATTTGACGAGAATGCTTCAAATCATTTAGCTCTAGGTAGTGCCTATGCTTTCAATATTGAAGGTGGTACTGAAATGACTGAAGACGAATTAGCAGAAGCAGGATTAAATCGTAGCCAAACTCATGTTGACTTTATGGTTGGTTCAAATAAAATGAATATTGATGGCATCAAAAAAGATGGCTCACGTGTTCCTATTTTTAGAAATGGCGAATGGGCATAACAAAAAAAGAAGTGGACTTATCCACTTCTTTTTTATTTTTTAAAATAAATCATCCATCTCTTGTGTGCTTGTTTGTAAAAAACTGTCACTTGACTTAACTTCTTCAACAATAATGCCTTCTATAGCTCTTTCAACTAATCCCTCAATATCCAATCGTTCTTCATATTTTCGAACTTTGTCTACTTTTGGTTTTGTTTTTGGTTCTGGTGGAGCGAAAATTGTGCAACAGTCTTCAAATGGTTGTGTAGCTAGAGTAAATGTATCAATTTTTTCAGCTATTTCAATGATTTCTGATTTATCCATCGTAATAACCGGACGAATGATTGGGGTTGTGGTCACATCGTTAATCGCTAACATACTGTGCATTGTTTGTGAGGCGACTTGACCTAGAGATTCTCCATTAACAATCGCTAACCCTTGATGTTTTTCTCTTATCTTATCAGTTAAGCGTAACATAAAACGTCTTGTCACCGTCATCCAATACCCTTGTGGAATCCCTCTTTTAATTTCTTCTTGGATTTCTGTAAATGGTACTGTAATAAATTGGATTTGACCAACATATGGCGTTAATTTAACGGCTAAGTCTTTGGCTTTATTTAATGATTGCTCACTTGTATATGGAGGACTATAAAAATGGACTGCTTCTATTTCTACTCCACGTTTCATTGCCAAATAGCCAGCAACAGGTGAATCAATCCCCCCTGATAGCATCAACATGCCTTTACCACTTGAGCCAACTGGTAAGCCAGCAGCGCCATAAATCGTTTCACAAGATAAATAAGCCGCTTCATTACGAACTTCTACTTCCATACGAATATCTGGCTGAATCATTTTCACTTCAATGCCTTCTATACCATGAAAAATAGCAGCTCCTACTTCTTTATTAATATCTTTACTATCCCAAATAAATTCTTTATCTGAGCGTCTGCTTTGTACTTTAAAGGTTTTGCCAGGTTTCCAAATATCTTTTACCATCTCGACTGCTGTTTGACAAATTAACTCGGTGTCTTTTTCTATCCGAACGACTGGCGAAAAACTTTGAATACCAAAAATAGGTTTTAATTGCTCCATAACCAATCGATCATCTTCACCATTTAAAATCAAATGCATCCTGTCTCTGTCTGCTCTTACTTTTACATTTGGGTAAGCATGCAAACTTTGTTTTACATTATAGGCTAATCGATTAATAAAAATGCGTCTGTTTTTTCCTTTTGTTGATAACTCGCCATAGCGAATCATAATTTCTGTTGCTTTCATTTGGGGGCTCCTCTTACGAATAAATTTTCGAAAACTTGTTATACAATTGATTAAAAATAACTAAGAATTGTTCTACTTCTGCTATGGTATTTTGATGATTTAAACTGATACGAACGGCTGTTTCAGCAAAATGATGAGTCACTCCCATTGCATGAAGTGTACTACTATCTGTTTTTTGACGACTTGAACAGGCACTTGTTGTCGAAATATAAATATCTTTGTCTTCAAATGCATGAACTAATACTTCGCCACGAACTTTTTTTAACCCGAATGTTAAAATATGAGGGGCTGATGACTCATCATCTAATGAAGAAAAAATTGTCACATGTTCGTACTGTTGTAATCCTGTTGCTAAGGCATTTTTTAGATGGCGAATTTTCTGTTCTTTCATCTCTTGATCATCTGTTGCAATTCGAATTGCTTTTGCCATCGCAACAATTGCTGGTGTATTTTCTGTTCCACTGCGTTTATTATGTTCTTGTCCTCCACCAGTCAATAGAGGAGATAATTTTGCTCCACTCCGCCAATAAACAAATCCAATTCCTCTTGGGCCTTGAAATTTGTGAGCAGAACACGTCATGAAATCTACACGAGGAGTTAAAAATTTATCAACAGACAACTTAGTGATGGCTTGGACTGCATCAACATGATAATGAATCGATGGATAGTTTTCCAATAATGTACTAATCTCTTTAATCCGTTGAACCATCCCTACTTCACTATTTACTACAACGGTTGATACTAAAATTGTCTCTTCAGTGATTAATTTTTTTAAGTCATGACAATCAATCATTCCGTTTCTATCAACGGGACAAAAAGATACTTTAAACCCAAGTTCTTCTAATTGTTTCGCTGTATTAGAAACAGATGGGTGTTCCACACTTGACACGATAATATGATTACCAAAAGAGCGTTTTTCTATCGCTGTCCCCTTTAGAACCCAATTATTTCCTTCTGTCCCACCACTGGTAAAAAAGATTTCAGAAGACTCTACCCCTAATATATCTGCTATTTGAACACGTGATTTTTCTAATAACACAGATGATTGTTGACCTAAACGGTGTAAGCTTGAAGGATTTCCCATAAAACGTTGACTTACTTTATTATAGGTATCTAACACTTGCGGATGAATCATGGTTGTAGCACTATTATCAAAATATATCATATCGTCACTCTTTCTTAAAAATTCCTTACTCATTATAACGTGCTACTATTAAATCATCAACTTTCCCTGATGACAAAATAAAAAACCAAGAAAACACGTTTGGCTTTCTTGGACTTTTTTCTTAGACTGTTGTCTCTTTATTATCAAAATAATATTTTCTAATACGTTCTGTTGCTCCTGGTTCGATTCGTTCAATCGCTTCAGAAATAACATCTAAAGCATCTTTGTATTGATGCTCTCTTGAGAATAAACTCAAACTGCGATCAATTGCGTGTTTTATATCTGGATGAGAGAAACGGAAACGGTTAGCGTACTGAATCATTTGCTCTGTTAAAGCAGCACTATCAATCAACTCATTCGTTTTTTCACGAAGCGTGCGCATGTCCTCATCACATACACCAACTAAGCGATCGATATGATTCATATCTATTCTAATTTTATTAAGCTCTTGGCTTAGTTCTTCAATTCGTTCTCCAGTTACAAAGAAAAATTCCAAGTAACTGCTTGGTATTCCAGGTAAGCGTTGTTTTTCAACATAACGTTTTAACATACGCAATTCTAATTCATAGTCATCAATTTTTTGGATAGTTTCACGTTCTCTAGGAGCAAAATCCTTAATAGAACGACTTATCTCAACTTGCCCGTTTTCAATGTCTTTCAATTGGGCTAGACTCTCGCGGTAAAAAGAAGCAACTTGTGAGAAAATCGCTTCTTTATTTTTCATTTGTTCTTCAGTTTCGTCAAATTCTTTTTGTATTTCTTCCATCTGAGCTTGGAAACCTCTGACGCTTCCCAATTCATTGTTATTTAAAATATAACTTTGAGAGACATGATCCAATTCAATCATTAATAAATGATTGTTTTTATCGGCATGTTCCAATAGGCTTGTTAATTTTGCTTTATTGTCATTAACATAAACTCTTGAAGAAATTTCTTTTTCCATGATGTCATACAAATGATCAATTTCTTTAGCAATTTCAGTATTTAATTTTGAAACATTTTCAATTTCTAATTTTTCTAAATTAGATAATGTTGAGTCAACTTTTGTTTCTAGTTTTTCAACATTAACAGCCACTACGTCATTTTCAAATACATAGTGATCTTTCTTCAATGTTTCGTAGCCTTCTTTTATTTCCTTTAGTTGCTTTGGAAACACATTTGTTAGTGTTTCGACTAAAGGTGGAATTTGCTCTACAATTTTTTGGATTTCGTATGTTCTCTTTTCAGCGTTTTCTAATACAGTACGTGCTTCCATCGGATCACCAGCTGTATTCAATGCAACAAATTGAGTAAAATCGCGTTCAACATTTTGAATTTGTTTTTCAAGTTCACTATAAGAGACACCATATTTTTCAGGATTTTCAGACACTGTATTACTAATTGACTCATATGCATCTAAAGCTTTTTGAACAGCTTCGGAGTTACGTTCTTCACTTCCACGTAATTCTTTCAAGCCCTGACGGATTTCTTCGACTTCTTTTTCCATCCCAGTTAACGTGTCATTAGCTTCTACAATGGCTTCTTTAACCTTCATTAATCGATAAGTCTCATTTAAGTTTTCAATTTCAAAAATTAGGCTTTCTAGTTCAGCAAAAGATATGGTAGATATATCAATCCATTTTTGGTTCCATTCCCTAAATGTGTTTTGGCTTTGTCCTACTAAGTGCATTTTCTTTACTTCGTCCACTTCTTCAATCACTGGCAGGTCGAATAACGCAATTTTACGTTTTTCTAACTCCTCCAGTTTATCTTGATTTCTGCGCTTCATAAAGAACGCAACTAGGTAGGCAGCTACTGCTAGGATAATTACAAAAAGTAATACCCATAACCAGGTTTTAGTATTCATGAAATTTCCTCCATATATGTTTGTGACCACTACCCTTTCGACTCACCAGAAATACGAGGACTAAATGTCTATATTAAACACACTTAAAACCTCTTTTTCATACAATTGATCAATATATTAGAAAATTTACATCTAAGAAAGATTATAGCACATTCACTACTTTCTATCACTAGTTAATTCCAAAAAAGTCATTTTTTCATTCTTTGACCTTTAAAGTGCCTACTAATGATTCATGTTCCTGTTTAAGTATAACTTATCTATTTCAACTTTAGCAATTAAAAAGATGTTTTTTATCCAGTAGTATAAAAAAAGTTACAACTTGGACAAATTTGCCAGTTGTAACTGTCTCTTTATTTAAATATTGCTGTCTCGATAACTTCTATTTTCGTATCAATTGACTGAATGACAGGACAGTTCTTTTTAATTAGTTTTAAACTTCGATTGGCACGTTCTTGAAACTCAAGAGGAACACTTAATTCAAAATGAATAGCAATCGAATTAACTGGATGGCTTTGTCGTTCACTATCTCTTTTATATGTAATAATTGTCTTTTCAAATGTATAAGGAATATGTGATTTATTTAAAATAGATTGGTACACATAAGCACCACAGCTACCCACAGATGCTACCAATGTCTGAATAGGTGAATACCCTTCTTCTTTTAGTAATGTCCAGTTCCCTGTTTCAACTGGTAGTTCTATTCCCTTTTTTCCTTGGATTAATTCGATGGTTTCACTTTTCATAGCTTTTCTCTCCTTTATCACGTTTTTAACTAGAAAATACCCCACCTCTTATCACATAAAAGGTGGGGGCATATTAAAATGCTGGAATGGCTGTTTTACTATGTTCTTTCTCGATATAATCTTTAACTGCTTTACTTGTCATAGCTTTTTTCAGTGCTTGAATTTTCTCAGATTTTTCATTGTCTTCTCTGGCAACTAAAGAAATCGCAAATCTCTCGTCAACTGTATTTTCTAATAAGATGGCATCATCTGGTGTTAATCCAACTTTTGAAATGTATGCTGGGTAGTTGTAAACCATCGCTACATCTTTTTCATTGTATGCTTCCGCTAAGTTTAACAAATCAACTGATAAAAATTCTAATTCTTTTGGATTTTTTTCGATATCTTTCAGTGTCCCATTAAAACCAACACCTTCTTTTAATGTAATCAATCCTTGTTCGTTTAAAATAGCAAGGGCACGTCCTTCATTTGATACATCACTTGGAATAGCAATTTTGGCTTTTTCAGGAATCTCGTCAACTGATTTATAATCTTTTGAATAATAACCAACTTTTGCATTGTAGATTGGTTGGATTACGACTAAGTTTGCATCTTTTTCTTGATTAAATTTCATCATATATGGTTTATGCTGAGCAAAGTTCGCATCAACTTCTTTACTTTTTAACATTTCATTGTATTGTATGTTGTCTGTTACTTGAACCAATTCAATATCCCAACCATCTTTTTTTGCTTCTTCTTTTGCAACAATTACAATGTCAGTCATTGGTGGTGCCTGAGAAGCCACTTTAATGATTTTATCTTCTTTTGGTGTGTCTTCTTTTTTACTTTCTTTAGCTTTTCCACACGCCACTAACCCTAATGTTAAACCTAATAATATTGAATACTTTAAACTTTTTTTCATTATGACAACATCCTTTTATCTAATTTTTTTGCTATTTTATACCCTACTAATTGAATCAATCCAACTAACACAATCATGATGACAATAGCAAACATCATCACAGTGTATTCATAACGCTGATAGCCATATCGAATGGCGAAGTCTCCAATTCCTCCACCACCGACTACTCCCATTACAGTCGAATAAGATACCAAACTAATTAACATCGATGTCGCACTTAATACCAAACCACTTCTTGCTTCTAACCATAAAAAATGAATCACTTTTTGCCATAAACTCACGCCTAGTGAATCAGATAAAACCAACACACTATTTGGAATATCTAGTAACACTTGTTCGCAAAGTCTAGCAAAGATGGCAATCGCAACTAGACTAAGTGAGACCGATGCTGATTTCGGTCCAAATCCTGTCCCAACGATCACTCGCGTCAAAGGAATCAGTGTGACAACTAGTAGTAAAAACGGAAATGAGCGAATAATGTTGACATAACTTGACGAAATATTATAGAGACATGTTTGTTGCCATGTTTCTTTTTTTCGACATAAAAATAACACAGTCCCTATTACCAAACCAAACACCATACCAAATACCATACTCACACCAATCATATACATTGTCTGTTTGAGAGCTAACATCAGTTCTGGCAAATAAATCATCGCATGCGTTATAGATGTCATGTTGTTAACCTCCTGAATGCTTTTTCAGGATAAGATGCCAACAATTCATCTTTTCTATTATGAGTCACGGTTACAATATGACTAATACTTCCTTTATCTAAAATCAAACACTCCTGGCAAAATATTTTAATTTTATCCAAATCGTGACTAACAAACATAATGGTAGGTTGATACTCCGCGTGAACTTCTGACAATACTTGTAAAATCAACTGTGCATTATACTCATCTAATGCACTGGTTGCTTCATCTAGTAAAATATATTTAGGTTTTGTCACTAATGCTCTTGCTAATGCTACTCGCTGTTTTTGTCCACCACTTAATTGAGAAGGATAGGTTGTGTCATACCCTGAAAGACCTACTTTTTCTAACCAATAGATAGCCTTCGTAACATCTTTTATCCCTTTTAATTTTAATGGCAGACGAACATTTTCAAGTACAGTCAAATTATTTAATAAGTGATACTCCTGAAAAATCATACCCATTTCTTGTTTTAACGCACGCTGCTGACTGTTAGTCAATGTTTCACAGTGTACCCCATCAATAACTAATTCTCCCTCATCAATTGGTGTAGTTAAATTTAAGATACTCAATAGCGTGGACTTTCCCGAACCACTTTCTCCTACTATTCCATAAATAACGCCTTCATTTATTGTTAAAGTGATATCTCTTAAATGAAAGTCACCATAAGATTTCCTCACTTTTTTTAATTGAATCACTTTTTCGACTCCTTTACGTATACGGTACTACCTATCGACATCACACATAGTAAGGGCTCTCACGAAAAAATGCAAAATTATCACAAAAAAAATAAGAGAGCAACTTTTTAGTCACCCTCTCATATCAATAAAAAACATTGATATCACCGCATATTCATTTAATATAACAATTTATTTTAGAAACAATTTTGTCTTTTTGTGATTTTTTTTAAAATAAATTTAATTGAGTCGGATTCAACCCTTTATAATCAATTGCTAACATATTTTTTAAAGTTAAAGCATTTTCACCTGCATCGCCACCTGAATTATTATTAAACACAACCACTATTTTTTCAGCTTCTATTTGTTTGATGTCCTTTGTCAATTCATTTAACTCCAAATCTGAATAACGATAGAGTGTTCGTTTTTTTCGCCAATCTCCTGATTTTTCTGTCCAGTAGCGTTTATTTCTTCCATGTAATCTCAAATAAGCATAATCTTCCGTGGTTACTTCGGGTAAAAACGGCACCGAATGATGAGCTACTTGTGGTTCATCTACTGTCACTAATGTATAGTGATATTGTTTCATAAACTCAATCATATCTTGTTTGACAGATTCTTTGTACCATGTTCCACTTCGAAATTCAATTGCCATAGGAAATTCTTTGAAACGTAACCTTAACTTGCGAAGATATTCCACGTTGTGTTTATTACAAATAAAAAAACTTGGAAATTGACACAATATCGTTGATAAGCGATTTTGTTGAATCAAAGGCATTAAAAACAATTTAAATGCATCATCCATCTCTTCTTCACTTTGATAAAATTCCTCTAGCTTGGCGTGTTTCGTCATGACTTTGAACGCTTTAACACTAAATGAAAAACTTTCAGGTGTTTCATCTACCCATTTTTGGCTAACAGTTGGTTGTTTAATCCCATAAAAAGAAGTGTTCATTTCTACCACTGGAAATAAAGAGGCATAGTCAGCTAACGTTAAAAATGATTTGTTCAATAATTTTCCATGCTCTTTAAATGTTGTTAGACCTATTTCTATCAACTTTTCTCATTCCTTTTCGTCTATAAAAAAAGTACCAGATCAATAGACCTGATACCCAATCAATATGCGAGAAAAGGGACTTGAACCCTCACGAAGAATACTCTTCACAAGATCCTTAGTCTTGCTCGTCTGCCAATTCCGACATTCTCGCTAATCGTAGTGTTATTTTACCATATAATACTTAGTCGTTGCCACTATATTTTCATTATTTTGTTAAATAAATTAATTTCCCACCACACTGGCAACGATACTTTGCTAAATTTAAATGCTTCTTTCGTTGAAACTGTTTATGACACTGACAACATTCAATCATGTAAAGCTTTGATTGTTTCTTTTCACAAAGTGGAGGTGTAAATCTTAATCCATCAACTTGTTTGAGTAGCTCTTTAAACTCTTTATCTTTATGTTGATAACCCTTATTTTCTAAATGAAGATGATAATGACAGAGTTCGTGCTTAATAATTCCTATCAGTACTCGTTCATCATAAACCACTAATATTTTAGGATTAAAATCTAACTGATGGGAGGCTAAATGATACCTTCCACCAGTTGTTTTCAATCGCTTATTGAAGGAAGCTTGATGAAGAAATGGTTTACCAAAATACATTAGAGACGTTTTTTCCACTAAAGACTGTAATTCATCATCATTCACCTAAAGTCACTCCTTATTTTCGAGTTGGATCAATCATTGTCAGTGTGATGCGTTGTTTTTGGACATCTACGTCAACAATCCAAACCGTTACCACGTCCCCGACTGCAACAGCATCTGTTGGGTGTTTAATATAAGATTGACTTAATTTTGAGATATGAACCAATCCATCTTGTTTCACCCCAATATCTACAAACGCACCAAAATCGACCACATTTCGGACTGTTCCTTCTAATTGCATCCCAGGTTTTAAATCTTCCATTTTAAGAATATCTTTTCTTAAAATTGGCGCAGCTAAATCATCACGCATATCTCGTCCCGGCTGTCTTAGCGCACTGATTACATCTTCTAGGGTTTCTTTACCAACTGATAATGTCTCACTTATTTGTTCAACAGATACTTTTTCTAATTTCGTATTTGTTTCATCTGTGCCAATTTCAGATATATCAATCGCTAATTCTTCTAGCAACTGTTTTACTAATCCATAACTTTCCGGATGAATTCCCGTTGTATCTAAAATATTTTTAGCATTTGGAATACGTAAAAATCCGATTGATTGCTCGTAGGCTTTTGGTCCTAAGCGTGGTACTTTTTTCAAGTTAGTACGGCTAGTAAATTCACCGTTTTCTTCGCGATAAATCACAATGTTTTTTGCCGTTGTTTTATTTAATCCAGCCACGTGTTGTAGTAGTTGAGCACTTGCTGTGTTAACATTTACTCCGACTTGGTTAACGACCATTTCAATGACGAAATCAAGTTTTTCTCCTAAGCGTTTTTGTGACACATCATGTTGGTATTGCCCCACTCCAACTGCTTTTGGATCAATTTTCACTAATTCTGCTAACGGATCTTGCAAACGGCGACCAATACTAACAGCACTTCGTTCTTCAACTTGTAAGTCAGGAAACTCTTCTCGTGCCGTATCACTGGCTGAATAAACTGACGCACCTGCTTCATTGACGATCACATAAAAAACTGGACGTTTCATTTCTTTTAGGCAATCTGATACAAATGCTTCTGATTCACGGCTAGCCGTCCCATTACCGATTGCCACCATTTCAACTTTGTATTCCTCTAATAATTTAATAAACTCTGGTTTAGCTTCTTCGCGTTTTTTTGCATTTGCTGGTTTATGTGGATAAATGACATGCACAGCTAATAATTTACCTGTTTGATCAACAATCGCTAATTTACATCCTGTTCGATAAGCTGGATCAAACCCTAATACAACTTTTCCTTTTAAAGGAGGTTGTAATAATAAATTTTTTAAATTTTCGCCAAAAATAGTAATGGCTTGTTCATCTGCTTTTTCAGTCAATTCATTTCGAATTTCTCGCTCAATTGCTGGTCCTATAAATCGTTTATAGCTATCTTCATAAGCCGCACGAATATAAGGTGTCGCAATACTTGTGTCACTCTTAATTAAATGACGTTCAAAATACTGATACACGCGGTTGCTATCTATTTCAATCGCAACTTTCAATACGCCCTCTTTTTCGCCACGGTTTGTCGCAAGCACTCTATGTGACACCATTTTTTTCATAGGTTCTGAAAAGTCATAATACATTTCATACACACTTTTCTCGTCCAATGATTTATCTTTTACTTTTGTGGTATAAAGACCTGTTTGTTTCGTCATATTACGTAACCATTCACGGTAAGATGGCTCATCACTAATCACTTCAGCAATAATTTCGTGTGCCCCAGATAAAGCTTCTTCAGATGTTTTAATTTCTTCATTAACAACGTATTTAGCTGCTTCATCTTCAACGGACCCATTTTCGGGAAATGTTAATAACCAATCAGCTAATGGTTCAAGACCCTTTTCTTTTGCAATGGTCGCTTTAGTCCGACGTTTTTGTTTAAATGGTCGATATAAATCTTCCACTCGTTGCATTTTTTTAGCAGCGTTAATTTTTTTCTCTAAATCTTTTGTTAATTTTCCTTGTTCGCTGATTAATCGAGTAACTTCTTCTTTACGTTTGACTAATCCCTCAATATAAGCATGGCGTTCTTCAATTTCTCGAATCTCTACTTCATCAAGACTCCCCGTTTGTTCTTTACGGTAACGTGCGATAAAAGGAACCGTATTTCCTTCACTTAATAAGTGCAATACGGTATCGATTTGTTTTCTTTTTATATTGGGTAATTCTTTTTCTAAAATATCAAAAACTTGTGTGTCTTGCATAATTATTCTGCCGTCTCCCTATCAAAAAAATGTTTACTTGAGTTAAAATAACGCCTCTCTAAATAATCAGATAACGCTTGGTACGCTTTTAAGCGTAACTTAATTTCCTTATCCATAATAACATATTTTTTCGACAGTAATGGTATCTTGACTAGATTTTCTAGTTCTTCAAAGAATTCATTTGCTTCAGATACATAATGCTTACTCCAATTAAGTTCACTTTTACCAGTATCATTGACTTGCATGATATTAGCTTGGTACCATCGATACTCCAAAAATTTTAACGATAACCGATATTCTCGGTACTCTTCGACTGGAACCTTAACGTCTCCAACTTCAGCATCGTCTGCTTGCTGAAATAGGTCCAAAATATCATCTTCATCGTATCGTATTGCTTGTTCTTCTTCGATTTTTTCTTCATTTATTAAATCTTTACTTTCACTTATATCTTCTTGTTCTTCAACTAGAGTTTGATCAACAAACTGTTGAAGATAAGCAACACGATCACTTAAGCGATTAACCTCTTTTAATAATCGTCTCATCTCATTTTGATAATGGATATTTTCTTCACTTAATTTTTGATTTAATTCTTTTAAATTAGTTAGATCATTTAACATACTTGATGTATCTAGTTCATATTTATTATGTTGTTCTTCAAGTTGTTGTTCCATTACTTGACTTTTATCAATCCACTCTTTTAATTTTTTTTCTAATTGCCAATACGATTTTTTTTGTTCTTCCAACGTTCTTAAGATATTATCTTTTTCAACTGACTCTTGATCTAATTTATTTTTTACTGAATGATTTTCTGCTTTTAATTCATCAATTAATAAATCAGATTCTGTCTTTTTACTTACTAATTCATCCATTTCAGCTTGCATTTTAAAAGAAGCATTTGATACTAATAGTAACTGTCTTTCTTGTTCCGCAATTTTTTCCTCAAATTCTTTCGTATCAAGTTGGGCTTGATTGATTAATTGTGCTTTGTCATCTTGTTCTTTTTGATATAGATTTTTTAATGTTGTATTTTCTGTCTCTAATTCTGTCACTTTTAGCTGTAAGTCTTTGATTTCATCGACTTGTTTATTTTCAGATATAGTTAATTGCCTGTTTTTTTTTGATGCTTTATTCAACGTTAAACTGAGTAGTTTATTGTTATTTTCTAAATCGCTAATTAATTTTTTAGCATGTGCCAATTCATTTGACAGGTTGGAATAATGTTGATGATTTTCGTCATTTTTAGTTGGATAAATATCTTCTAATCGTTCTTTTTTAGGTAGTATTTTATTATCTTCAAAAGTATCTAAATAACGCAATAAGTCATTATTTTCTTTTTCAATAATATCTAGTTGCTCCATTAATGTTTTTTGTTCTTTATCTTGTTCTTTACTCCACTGATTCACTAAATCATCTTGTTCCGCAATTTTTTTTTGTAACGTATCAATGATTTTATCTTGATCATCTAAAATATTAAAATTCATTTTATTTGAATCATTTCCCGTCTGAAAAACAGGTTGTACCATGTCACTAGATTCTATAGTATTATCTGGGGCAGTCAGTAATTCCTGAACTGCTTTAAAAAAGTGTTTAATTTCAATATCACTTAGTAATGCTGAAACGCTGAAAGATATATACAATTTAATAATTCCATTATCATTAATATGATAAAATGCTCTTTCTATTGGATAGATAGATAACACAGCACGCCATCTACGAAAAAAGACAGTTAACCTTTTATCAATTTTATAGAAAAAAACAGGGTCGAATAATATTTCTAATTGATTGGTCATAGATCCTGATGGCCGATTTTTTTCTATTACGGTAATTGATTTTTTACGGGGTTTATTTTTTTCTTTTTTGAACAACCGCATACTAATTTTTCCCTGGTCACTTTTCATTATATTACCTCCGTTTTTTGTCAACTCGCTTACAATTATACTAAAAAAGTGTTGTTAGAGCACAACACTTTTTTAGACTTATTTAACCTTCTTGAGAAAAGTTAAGTTGTACACCAGGTTTGTCTAACGCAATCTCAGTTACTTCGTAAGTTAATCGTTCAATCAAAACGAATAAAGGTTGTACCAAAGTATTCACTTCTTCTGAAGTTAAATCCTCAATTTTATCTACTTTTCTACCTACTGTTTGAACAAATTGAGCGACATCACCACTAATGGCAACATTATCTAATATAATTTTAAATTCAATTCTCAACCCTAAAATCGAGTTATTTTCTGCATCAATGTTCATTTCATCTGTAATTTCAAAAGGATTTAAACTTACATTGATAGATGTTTCTTCAGAATGATCTTGAGGTAATGCATCATAATGATATGACTGCACAAATTCTTGTTGTCTCTTTAATTCCATTTTATTCTCTCCTAAATATGTCACTATTTTAATAAATTCTTTATAGTTATCTACCTTTTACATTCTACACGAATTTTTCTTAGATTTAAATCTAAATCTAAGTTTATTTATACATTAATTCAATTAATTGATTAAAAAGCCTAGTCTTCATTACTTTCTTCACGCTCTATTGCTCGATAATTCTGCATTTTTTTACTAAATAGCATACCGTTTGAAGGTGGTGTATAAGTAATAGCATTCGCTCCAGCTTCAATGGTTTCCATAATCGATTCTTCCGTTGGTCCTCCTGTTGCCATAATAGGAAATAATGGGTATCTTTCTCGAATCATTCGAACAATATGAGCAGTGTGTTTACCACCACTAACATTTAAAATCTGAACACCAGCTGCAATCTTTTCATCAATGTCGGTAAATTCCGATGTTATTGTTCCAATAATTGGGATATCAATGGTCTGTGAGATATCATAAATTGTCTCCTTAGGTGTAGGAGCATTCACAACAACACCTAGAGAACCATTTGCTTCTGCAAACATACTCATATTAACTGAGCGATTTCCTTGAGTTAAACCACCACCAACACCCGAAAAAACAGGAACATCTGCTGCTTCAATAATTGCTTTAGTAATCGTTGGATGTGGTGTAAATGGGTAAACAGCTATCACAGCATCCGCATCAATGTTACGAATAATAGCTATATCAGTTGAATAACAGATTGATTTAATACGTTTCCCATAAATTCTTATTCCCGAACAATTTCGAATGACATTTGGGACATGGATTAAATCTTTTCTTAAATTTGTGACAATTTCGGGGGCAATACGTTTTTCTCTATTCATAATTATTTCTCCTCCATAAACAAATTGAACTTTAATCAAAACATTAAAGTTCAATTTATCAATCATATTGATTTAAATGATGTTCTTTAATGAGAGATATTAACTTATCAGCATACCCTGGATCTGTAGCGTATCCAGCAACTTGTAAAGCTCTAGCTGCAGTCTGATAATCATCTGCTAATAACACCCCTTGATATAAATAAGGGTCCCAATCAACGCCTTGCACAAACAACAACGTATGATCTCTAATACAATCTGACCAACTAGCATATACTTTAAAGTTTGCTTTAATAGTTTCCCATTTGCCATCTTTATACTCTTTTGTTTCAAGTTTTACCGAATGATCATTGGCACTAAAAGATTTAATACCAAATAAATTATTATATTTGGCACTTAATTCACTTGTTCCCCAATCTGATTCTAAAATAGCTTGAGCTAAAACAATGCTCGGCATAATACCATGACTAGCTTGCATCTCTTTAGCAACCGGAACAATTTCTTCAATAAAAGCTTGTTTATCTGTAGAATTTGACACATCTGATTGCGTCATTGGAATGGTATCACTTAATCCTCTTAGACTTAATAAAAAAACAATTAACCCAACCATTAAAAGTAACGAACCTAATACTAAGGGTAACGTTACTTTACGTTGATTACCATATCTTCTTGTATATTTTTTCGCCATAAATTACCTACTTTTTAATCATTTCAACATATTCTTCTAGCGACAAGTTGTGTTTTTTCATATATAAGGCATTAGCTTTACCGACATAACGAATATGCCATGGCTCATAATTAATACCTGTTATTGACTCTTTGCCTTTTTCATAGCGAACAATAAACCCATATTGACAAGCATTTTCTTCAATCCACTTTCCAGCATCTGTATCACCAAATTCCCCTTCTAGCATGTTACCTTTGTTGTACCAATCTTGATCCAAAATATCAATAGCTAAACCAGTATGATGTTCACTTAGTCCTGGTTCTGTTAAATATTCCATTGCTTTTTTCTTTGCTTCTTCATCAGAAAGGCCTTGTGCTTTATAGCTTGCAATATCTCGCTCTACAATCGCCGTTTGTTCTGCTACAGATCGATAGCCTGAGATGGTCACTATTTTAAATCCTTTTTTATCAGCTGCATTCACCATTGCATTAAATGCATCAAAGATACGACTATCAATTTTTTCACCATTAGGTAATTCTTTTAAATTAGTTGGTTCTTTTTCAATCTTATTATCTTTATTAACTAAAATAAGATCCCAATCTGTTGCATTTCCGGGATATGCCTCATCTGATTTTACTGTAGATTGAACTGGTTCTTTCACCTGATTTGTTTGAGTTGTTTTTTCTACTGCTTCTTGGTTATCCCCAACTTTAAACCATACTCCCAGTGCAATAAAACAACTGATAATACCGATGAATATCTTTTTAGCCATGAATACTAGTCATTTCCCTTATGTTGAGTATTTTCTTCTGCATAAGTGTCTGTCAAATTTTCATCTAGCCATTCGATTAAATCAACTTTTGATTCTTCTATTTGCTGTTGTACAATTCCTGGCATAAAGAATTCTAATATGTCATCATATCCCCATTCACCATAGTTCATCACAACACGTAGAACAACTACATGTTTTTGTGGGACGTTTAACAATTCTCTATCACTAAAACGCTGTTGGGTAATTAATTCAACTTTTGCTACACCAGATTTAATCCATGTATTAGCAATCACTGTTTTTAAACGTTTATATTCGACACTTGCATAATTTCTTTTTTCTGGAAACATAATTGTCTGACTGACAATCTTTTGGATCAACATCCATTCATAGTCAGAAAATAAATTTTTAATCTTTTGCATCTTATCATTTGGTAACTGTACTAAACCTTTTTTCCAATCTGACCATATTTCTATAGGTAATTCTAAAATATTTTTACAAAATGTGTCTTCACTAATAAATTGATCTCTTATACGATCTAACATAATATTAACCATTGCTTGATGCATACACGTCATCCTCTTTCTTATCTATTAAATCAACTAAATAATATAATATCTCTTTTCATTCTACTATATTTAATAAAACTTTTGAATCAAATACATCGTTTAACTAGACAAGTTTAGAAAAACTACAACATTTTTTCATTCATTTGACTAAAGTTTACTTTAATATCAATAAATGTTTGAATTTGTAATAATAATTGATATAATTTCGCACGGTTTTCAAATTCTGTTCGTGATGTTGGTAATGATTTTGTTTCATACATTTGGAATACTTCTAATACATCTTCTTTTAAAGATAGCGCATTATTGTCTTCAGCATAAGTTTCTGCGATATTTAATAGTAACGTTTCTACACTTTCTGCGACATCTTTATCGACATCAATTTGTTTAATTAACTCATTCATATCTTCTAATGTTTCAAATTGACGTAATCTCATATCAAAATAACTTAAGTAATACTCATCTTGTGATAGTAACTGATTTTCCATATGACGTTTTGATAATTGCTTTCCCTGTTTAATCGATTTAGATAATCCTTCAAGTAAAGCATTACATTCATTTTCTACATCTTTTCTATAAAGCATCTCTGAAAACTGCATCAATAATTTTTGGATTGTTTTATCAACTACCTGTTTATTTTCTTCGATATCTTCTTTTACACTAGGCATATGTAAATTAGCAATAAGTGCTAAGGTCACCCCAATGAACAACAAACCAAATGCATTAAAAACTAACCACGGGGCCATAGATTTTTCATTTAAAAAATGAGTCATCAGAACTGAATTGATTGGGACAATTTCAGGCATTTTCCATTTACCAGCAATTGGAATATAAAATAATAATAGCAAACAATAGGCTAATGGATTATATCCTATTACGTGATACCAGAAATAAGCCATAATTGTTGCTAGCATAAATGCTAACAGCCTACCAATTCCTATCTTAACAGATGAACGTTTCGTATTTGTCACACTTAAAATAGCCACAACCCCTGCTGTTGAGGCGTATTTAAACCCCAAATAGCTTGCTAACCAAATCCCGATAGATGCTGTTAAAGCTGTTTTTATGGTACGTAATCCAATTTTCATATTATTCCTCTTTTCACACTTTATCCTTACTCTATTTAAAGTCAAAATTTGTTTCCCGTCAAATACTAGAAAAATACTCCTCTTTCGTTTATTATAGGGATATATTGAGGAGGGTTACTCTATGACACGTATTAAACCATTTTTAGTCACATTTTTGTTTTTGTTTACTTTAAGTGCGTGCGGTATTACACAAGAATTGGATCAATCAGTCACAGTCACAAAAAACATCAATCAACAACTAAAAGAAGAAAAAGCAACTATTTCCTCTTTAAATACACTTATTGAAAATTTTTCAACAACCTATGATAAAGATATTCATGAAAAAAAAATAACCAATATTTTAGGTAATGAAACAAGCAGTCTAAATAAAAGTTATGAAGAACGCGAAAAACTATTATCTACTTTAAAAAAAGATAATAAACTAATTAAGTCCTATAATAAAGAACTAAAAAGTATTATTTCTAAAAAGGCAGTTGATGTAGACAACACTAAATTAGTGTCAATTCAAGGTAGTTTAGAGATTATCATCAATAACATTGAATCCCTTCAACTTTATATTGAAACTAGTTTATCACAAGAAAAAGAATTATATGATGACGTAGCAAACGAGACAGCAGATGCTTTATTCTCTGCTATTGATAGAGCAAATGGTGCAACTTTAATCGTCACAAATGAAACGTTGCAAAATATTTCGTATACCACTAAATTAATAAATGACTACCAACGTTCCGTTCCGGTAAATCATAATAAATAGGAGAATGCTCATCAGATGGTTATTGGAAAATATCGAATTGGCTTACGAACACTTAAAACCTCAATTGCTGTTATGTGCTGCATTATTTTTTTTCACTTAACACATCGTGGTTCCCCAATGGTAGCCACACTAGCTGCTGTTTTTGCTTTACGTGAGGATATGTCAACTACCATGAGTTTTGGAAAATCAAGAATACTTGGTAACACCATTGGCGGAATTGCTGGAATTTTATACTATATTTGTTTACTAAAACTCCCTAACCAATCCATTGGGGAAATCTTCCTTGTGCCATTTTTTGTTTTAGTCACCATCACTGTCTCGACTCGTTTAAAAAATCAAAAAGGAATTATCGGTGGTGTCGCGACATTATTGTTCTTATGCTTCTCTATTCCAAAAACTAGTTCTTTCACGTATGCTATCGACCGTGTCATTGATACGTTTATTGGAACGCTATTTGCTATCTTATGGAACTATCTAATTAAATCACCATTAGAAGATAAAGAAGAAACCTTAGAAGAAAAGAAAGAAACCTTAGAAGAAAAGAAACAGGAGATTAAAACTTTAGAACAAGAAATTCAAACACTAGAAAAAAACATTCCACCAGATACCCCATTGGATTAACGAATAGAAAGTAAAAAAGTAGTCTCTTAATTATGAGACTACTTAGACTGTAGACAAAGTATTGATAAATTTCGATACTTCGTCTTTTTTTTTGGTAAAATAGAGAAACGGAGTGACTATTAATGTTGAAAAAGCAAGACACAAGTAATTAGTTTGTCTTCACTCTGAAAGAAGAAGTACTTGTACTCCTTCTTTATCCTTTATTATCCATTACCCTATTGATATGAATCGTTAAATAGATTATTTCTGATTGATTGATGGGAACATCATACTTAGTTAAAAGATAGTCTCTCGCTCTTAAACTACATTGAAAGGCTTTTGGATATTTTGATTGAACTAATTCATACAAAAAATCATCTGTTTCCTCACTTAATTCATTATTCATGATTCGTTGAACAAAAAATTGAATATGGGTCACCATTCTTTGATAGTTTGTTGAATGTTCATCAAACTCGTATCCAAAATATCGTCTAACAATATTTAATATATTTTTTACAATCTCTGTGTTTTTCATCGTTGTTGCCATATCTTGATAATCTGTCACACTATTTGCTAAA
Organism: Vagococcus luciliae; assembly: GCF_024637875.1. Taxonomy (NCBI): domain Bacteria; kingdom Bacillati; phylum Bacillota; class Bacilli; order Lactobacillales; family Enterococcaceae; genus Vagococcus; species Vagococcus luciliae. Next base: position 24,882 of record NZ_CP102451.1, read on the forward strand.
TGTAGTGCAATCACACCTACCTCTTCTTCCGTCAAGTTTACACCTAACTTATCCTCTATCATTTCAATTGCTTTTAAAGATACTTTAAATTCTTTTGGATAAAATTTTTTTATATCAAATAATAAAGGATTAGGTAAGGAACTATTCTCTTTAGCTCGTTCAATCGCATAATACAAATGATCCGTTAAACTTAAATAAGACTTCTCTGAATAATTGTATCCTATTTCTTTTTCTGCTAGCAACATGATTTCTTTTGATATTTCAATGATTTCTGTTGGTATTTTTTCGACTAATTTCTCCATCTCTTGTCTCTCATTCTCAGAATGATTGACAAACATTTTTTCAACAGATGTGACAGTAATCATATCACCAGCTTTTTTATTGAAAGCTATCCCTTTTCCCATCATTATTACTTCTTGAAAATCCTTATTTTCAGATATAACCACATTATTATTCAACACTTTTTTTATAATCATCATTAGTGCCCTCTTCTATAAAGCTTTGATTAAATAAATAATCCTTTATTATATTATACATTTAATAAACAAATTTTAACAGATTTATTTTATTTATAGATCTTTAAAAAAACAATGTTATTTTACTACAACTAATAACTCTTCACCCGCTACTATATCTGATTGATCTAATGTTAAAACATCTAAGCACTGATCTGAATTTGTGATAACAATCGGGGTTACAACAGGTTTTCCTGACTCTTTAATATAATCGATATTAAAATAACCTAGGAGGTCACCTTGTTTTACTTTGTCACCCTGTTTTACTTTTACATCAAAACCTTTACCTTCAAGCTCAACTGTATCCATCCCAATATGAATTAAAATTTCTGTTCCTTTAATTGTTGTCATTCCAATGGCATGTCCTGTTGGAAAAACAGTCGTAATCTCTCCTGTTGCTGGTGCATATAATTCACCAATTGTTGGATTAACTGCGATACCTTTTCCTAATGCCCCTGAAGAAAATACTTCATCTTTAACTTCAGATAATGATACAATTTCACCAGATACTGGAGAGACTAATTCTTCTCTTGTTCCAACTTTATGATTATTTCCTGTTTTTTCTGTATTTTGACTATCAGATGTTTGTTCTTCTTTATCAAATCCTAAAATTAATGTTAATACAAAAGCCACTACAATAGATACAATACTACCAATAATTCCTGCCATAACATTAGATTCGACACCATCAATGGTACTAACTAAACCAGGTATAGATAAAATACTAATTAAACCACTAGCAAATAATTTAACGCCAGCTCCACCAATAATAGCTCCACCAACTGCACCACCAACACAAGCTGCAATAAATGGTTTTTTAAGCGGTAAAGTAACACCATAAACAGTTGGTTCAGTAATACCAAATACGGCCGTCAAAGTTCCTGAAACTGCCAATGCTTTTCTTTTTTCACTTTTTGTTTTTAATGCTACTGCTAAAGACGCACCGGCTTGAGCTAATACAGCGCCTAATAACATTGGTGATAAAGTATCAAAACCATACTGCGTTAAATTATTTAACATAATAGGAATTAAGCCCCAATGCATTCCAAACATAACAAATACTTGCCACAAACCACCCATTACAGCTCCGGCTAAAATAGGACTAAAATTAAATACTGCTGTATAAATTGTTCCTAATCCTGCTCCAATAATTGTTCCTAAAGGCCCTATCGCAACAAAAGTTAAAGGAACCATAATCATAATAGTCAGCATCGGTACTAAAATAATTTTTAAAAATTCAGGAATAATTTTTTTCATAAATTTCTCAACATATTTTTGTAACCAAACAAATAAAATAATTGGAATCACTGTTTGCATGTATCCTGTTGGACTAATAATAACTGGAATTCCTAAAAATGAAAGCGGCGCTTGCTCTCCTGCCATTTGTGTAATGGATGGATACAATAATGCTCCAGCAATGGATAACGCAATAAATGGATCTGTTTTAAATTTTTTAGCTGCAGTAAAGGCCACTGCAAATGGTAAAAACTGCATTAACCCATCTGATGCTGCATAAAGTATTTGATATGTTCCAGAGGTATCTGTTAACACTCCTGTAATTAATAAAATAGATAATAGCCCTTTTAATACCCCTGTTCCTGCTAAAGCTCCTAAAAATGGTGTAAAGACACCAGAAATAATATCAACAAATTTGTTAAATAGATTATTATCTTTTTTCTCTTCATCTGTTGACTCACCTAAACCAGATACTTCTAATAATTCATTGTAAACATCAGACACTCGACTTCCGATAACAACTTGATATTGTCCACCACTTTCCACAACCTGTATGACATCAGGATTATTTTTTATCTCTTCCGTTTTGGCAATCGATTCATCCTTTAACTTAAAACGTAAACGAGTCGCACAATGGACCACGCTGTTAACATTTTCTTTTCCTCCAACTAATTCTAAAACTTGTATTGCTAACTCTCTATTTGAAAGTTTTGCCATGATAATTCCTCCTTACATTTTTGAATGCAAAAAAGACCTAAACTGATTGAAAAAAGAGTACAACGAAGATTATTTCAGAATACAATCTGAAATATCCTATTCATACACTATTTCATTCAATTTAGGTCTTGCCTGCCTAGCAGTTACAATCCTTTATGTAAAGATAATAACATGTTCGCGCTTTCTTGTAAACAATAACCGTACTTTTTTTATAAAAAATATTCCAGAAAAATTCTGCAATCTTTCACTAGTCTCATTAATTACTCAAATCTTCTCCATTTGTTTCAATCACTTTTTTATACCAATTAAATGATTTTTTCTTACTGCGTTTTAGAGTCCCGTTTCCTTCATTATCACGATCAACATAAATAAATCCGTAACGTTTTTTCATCTCACCTGTCCCTGCACTAACTAAATCAATACATCCCCAAGTTGTATAGCCTAATAAATCAACACCATCAATTTCTACGGCATCTTTCATCGCTTTAATATGTTCTGCTAAATATTCTATGCGATAATCGTCTACCACATAACCATTCTCATCAGGTGTATCAATCGCACCTAAGCCATTTTCAACAATAAATAATGGCTTTTGGTAGCGATCGTATAAATCATTTAGTGTAATACGCAATCCAAGTGGATCAATTTGCCACCCCCATTCACTCGCTTCTAAGTATGGATTTTTTAATGATTCAAAAATATTGCCACTTGTTTGCTCATTAATAGATGGATCAGTTGATTGTACTCGTGATGAATAGTAAGAAAATGAAACAAAATCTACAGTATGTTCTTTTAAGAGTTCTAAATCACCCTCTTCTATAGGTAACTTAATTCCTTTTCGTTCCATCTCTTTTAATGCATAGGCTGGGTATTCCCCACGAGATTGAACGTCAATGAAGAAATAATTTTCTCTGTCAGCTTTTCTTGCCGCCCAAACATCTTCTGGCTTACTTGTATAAGCATAATTAGCTCCTGCTGCTAACATACATCCTACTTGATTTTCAGGGTCTACTTCATGTGCAATTTTTGTTGCGATTGCACTAGCTAATAACTCGTGATGTGCTGCTTGATATTTAATTTGCTCCTTGTCTTCACCTTCTTCAAAGTAAAGGCCTGCTCCCATAAACGGTGCATGCAAAATCATATTAATTTCATTAAAGGTTAGCCAATATTTAACTAGCCCTTTATAACGATTAAAAATCACATGGCAAAGATTTTCATAAAATCCAACTAATTCACGACTTCTCCATGCACCATATTTTTCTACTAAATGCATTGGGCAATCAAAATGAGTAATCGTCACCAGTGGTTCAATACCATATTTTTTACATTCTTTAAATAAATCTTCATAATATTTTAAACCTGCTTCATTTGGTTCTGCCTCATCACCTTTTGGAAAAATACGAGACCATGCGATGGATAAGCGATATGTTTTAAATCCCATCTCTGCAAATAAAGCAATATCTTCTTTATAACGATGATACATATCAATGGCTTCTTTTGCTGGATAAAAATGGTTGTCATCAAAATCAAACATCTTCATTTCACCAGTAATCACAGCACCACGATCTGGTCCAACTGGAGCTAAATCAACGTTAGCTAATCCTCGTCCATCTAAATTATAAGCGCCTTCACATTGGTTAGCAGCCGTTGCGCCACCCCATAAAAAATCTTTTCTAAATCCCATTGTATTGCCTCCTTATATTTTTCATACTTAAAGTCTACATTATGGGAACATTCCCATGTCAAGTTTTTTTTGGTATAATTTTTATAAATGGAGGTCTATTTATGACAACAATTATTGATGTAGCAAAAAAAGCTGGTGTATCAAAATCAACTGTTTCTCGCGTTGTTTCAAAAAATGGATACGTTAGTGATGCAACTAGACAAAAAATTGAACAAGCAATGGATGACCTAGGATATATTCCAAATATGTTAGCAAGAAATTTACAATCTGGTTTAACAAAAACGATTGCATTCATCTCTCACGATTTTAATCAATATACCAGTATCTTTTTAAATACTTTCACAAAAACGGCGTTAAAATATGATTTCTATGTCAACTTATATGTTACAGCTGGTGATAAAGAAAAAGAACTGGATGCGTTAAATTTAATGAAATATAAGCAAGTGGACGCTGTCTTTATATTCACTAGAAGCAACTCTTGGGATGATATTAAACCTTATAGAAAATACGGTCCTATTTCTACTTGGCACAGAATTGACTCTCCCGATATTTATTCATCTTATGTCAATCAGTACGATAGCTATCTAATGTCTCTTGAATTTTTACTTAGCAGAGGTTATAAAAATATTGGGCACATTTTAGGTTATAAAAATAATAAAAATACCCTTGCTCGAATCAATGCTCTTAATTACTTTTATGAGCGACACCCAGAGTTAGAAAAAAAAGAGGAATGGATTTTTTTAAACGCTAAACCTTATCAAATTGGACGAAACATTGCAAAAAAATGGCATGAAACATCAAATAGACCTGACTGCCTTGTGTTTTATACCGACTTCATTGCGGCTGAATGTATCTCTGAATTGCAACTTTTAGGTTATTCAATACCTAAAGATATTGGTATTATGGGATTTGATAATAACGCTATCAGCGAAATTATTCACTTAACTACCGTTGACTGTCATTTAGAAACCCAAGCAACCAATTGTTTTAACTATCTTTATAGTGAATTAAAAAACTCAACTTTTTCACCTATTCCCATTATACAAGAATTAGTTATTCGATCATCGACCAAATAAAAAAGAGATAGCTCAGCTACCTCTTTTTTTCATTTCTTTATTAATTATATAAATAAAAGGATTCTTTAATATGATATAAAAAAATACTGTTCCGAAAGCATGCATGATATCAAAACTCATGCCAGTCACATAGTATGCCCAAAAGTTTGTTACTCCAAATACAGGTGCTAACATCACTGAAATTAGAAAGCCATACCCTAAACCGGATATCATGCACAAAATAAGTTGTAATACCTTGTTATTTTTTACATTAGTCAATTTATCTAAACTAACTACTAATAAAATGACACACCAAAAAGATAAAATTTGAGCAATTGTCCAAATTCCCATACCTAAATAAAAATTTGTAATTAAAATAGAAAGAGAACTAATTACAATTGCTTCAAGTCTTCCCATATAAAGTGTCACTAAAATAAGTGTTGCTGTAATAGGTTGAACATTTGGTATAAAAACCATTAATAATCTACCGACTACACAAAAAGCTGTCAATAAAGCCATCATGGTTAAATCATTTGTTCGAATGTGTTTCACTAAAATGACCTACCTAATCCAATTTAGATAAATCAAACTCAATATTATCACCATCAGATACGTTTGTTTCTTGAACCCCTTTTTCAGCTTGTTTACCATTAATTGTATATAACCAATACTTATTTTCTTTTTCATCTTGTTTATAACCGTCAATGGATGTGATAAACCCTTTTGTATCTTCAATATCATAGTTATCTTTCATTACATCATATAAAACAGCCTCATCTTTCACACTAACTCCTTTTGAATCAATCTCTTTATGGTCTTCCTTTAGTGTGATATTAACAGTTGCACTTGATTGCGTTGACTCTGCTGTTTGGTTCTTTTTACCACTTACACAACCTGTTAGTGTCACTAAGATCGTTGCACCTAACACCAAGCGATTTAATTTTTTCATCATATTTCTCCTTTATCTAAATTCCCTAACTTTTTCATAAAGAAACCTCAAACTATCTACTGATAATTTGAGGCTCATTTATTTAGTTTTACTCTAAGCCTTCTGCTACAGCTTCAGGATAATTCGCTTCAACAATTTCAGCACAGCGATTACATAATGTAGGTAATTCTTTATGACTACCTACATCTTCTTTGATTGCACGACAACGTTGACACGTTTTACCTTGAGCAGGTTCCACTAAAATAGAGACATCATTAAATTTCATAGCTTTTTCTGGTACTTTAGTTGTTGATTTTTCAACAACTAAATCTGAAACAATCAATACTTGCGCCAAATTAGTATTTAATGCATCTAACAACATAGCTGTTGGCTCATTTGGATAGATAGTCACTTTTGCTTCAAATGATTTACCAATTAATTTATTATTTCTAGCTTCTTCTAAAGCTTTTAAGACATGTGTTCTCACTTCCATGAATCCATCCCATATTTCCATGATTGAATCTTGATCTGGATAAGTATCATATCCTGGAAGTTCAGATAACTGTACAAATTCTTCTTCCTCTTGTAAATGAGACCAAATTTCTTCTGAGGTAAATGGTAAAATTGGTGTCATTAATTTAGTTAGCGCAACTAAAATATCATAAAAGACAGTTTGCATAGCACGACGCTCATGATTATCTCCTGCTTCAATATACACAACATCTTTAGCAAAATCTAAATAGAAAGCTGACAAGTCATTTGTACAGAAATTAACTAAACTTTTATACACTGTAGAAAATGAATAGTTCTCATACCCTTTATCACGAATTGTTTTAATTGTGTCATTCAAACGAATCATCATATATTTATCAACTGAACGTAATTTATCATATTCAACACGGTCTTTTTTCGCATCAAAGTCTGATGTATTAGCTAGTAAGAAACGCATTGTATTACGAATTTTACGATATACTTCAGCAATTTGATTCAATGTGTTCATATCCACTTTCACATCTGATTCATAATCTACACTTGATACCCAAAGTCTTAAAATATCTGCACCCATTTGGTTTGTCACTTTATTAGGCTCAATTGTATTTCCTAAAGATTTACTTTGTTTACGTCCTTGTGGGTCTAATGTAAATCCTTGAGACAATACCGCTTTGTATGGAGCTACACCATTGATGGCTACACTTGTTGTGATACTAGAGTTAAACCAACCACGATATTGGTCAGAACCTTCTAAGTATAAATCTGCTGGGAATGATAAGTCACTTCTGCCACGTAATACAGCTTCATGAGATGACCCAGAATCAAACCATACATCCATGATGTCAGTTTCTTTTGTAAATTTACCATTTGGACTACCTGGATGAGTAAATCCTTCTGGTAATAATTCTTTTGCTTCTTTTTCAAACCAGATTTTTGACCCATGTTCTGCAAATAAATTCGCCACATGTTCTGTTGTTTCTGGTGTAATGATGGCTTCACCGTTTTCTGCATAAAAGACTGGTAATGGTACGCCCCATGCACGTTGTCTAGAAATAACCCAATCCCCACGGTCACGAACCATATTATAAAGACGAGTTCTACCCCAAGGAATAATCCAATCTACTTTTTCAATTTCAGATAGAATATCGCCTCTAAATTTATCAATTGATGCAAACCATTGTGGCGTTGCACGATAAATAACAGGTTTTTTTGTACGCCAATCATGTGGGTAACTATGAGTAAAGAAATCTAATTTTAATAAATGACCACTTTTTTCTAACATTTCAGTAATCATAGGATTAGCTTTATCATAGAAGATACCTTCAAATCCAGGTGCTTCATCTGTATAACATCCTCGAGAATCTACAGGTGAAATAACATCGATACCATATTTGCGAGATACAATGTAGTCATCTTCCCCATGTCCAGGAGCCGTATGAACCAAACCAGTCCCTGCATCAAGAGTTACATGATCACCTAAAATCAAACGTGATTCTCTATCGTAAAATGGGTGCTGAGCTGTTAGATTTTCTAATTCTGTCCCTTTAATCTCTTTAATAACCGAAACAGTTTCCCAACCGATTTCTTTTGTGACAGTTTCTAACAATTCTTTTGCTACGACAAATTTTTTACCATCTGCTTCTACCACAACATAAACATATTCAGGATTTACACTGATTGCTAAGTTTGAAGGTAGTGTCCATGGTGTTGTTGTCCAAATAACAAAACTTGTATCATTATCTAAAACATCTCCACCGTCTTTTACATCAAATGCAACATAGATTGAAGCAGATTTGATATCCTTATATTCAATTTCTGCTTCTGCTAACGAAGATTCACTAGATGGAGACCAGTAAATTGGTTTTAATCCTTTATAAATATATCCTTTTTCAGCCATTTTTCCAAATACTCGAATTTGAGCTGCTTCATAATCTGGTGTTAGAGTAATATATGGGTTATCCCAATCTCCTGATACACCTAAGCGTTTAAAATCATTACGTTGTTTATCAACTTGGCTAAGTGCATATTCTTTACACATTTCTAAGTATTCTGCTCTAGGTATTTCTTTGCGTTTAACACCTTTTTTTGTTAATACTTGTTCAATTGGTAACCCATGAGTATCCCAACCTGGAACAAATGGTGCACGAAAACCTGACATTGATTTAAATCGAACAATAATATCTTTACTTACTTTGTTTAGTGCGTGTCCTAAATGGATGTTTCCATTAGCATATGGAGGACCATCATGTAAAATAAAGGTTGGTTTTCCTTCATTTAATTTTTGTCTTTGACCATAAAGATCGTTTTCTTCCCATTCTTTTTGCCATTCAACTTCTCTTACCGGTAAGTTTCCACGCATTGGAAAGCTTGTTTTTCCTAAATGAAGCGTTTCTTTCATTTTCATCTTATCTATCATCCTCACTTATTTTATTTTTATATACAAAAAAAGCTTCCTCCCTTAAAAAGGGACGAAGCTATCGTGTTACCACCCAAAATTCAGTATAGTCATAAGTCTATACTCTCTTGTAGATTGTAACGATTCTCACCGAGAAATCTTACTATAATTTCAGATTTCTTTTTTGTAAAGGATCTTTCTTAATTCATTGTCTCACTAGGTTTCCACTATCCCTAACTCACTTTCAGAATAAATTAAGCTTTTCTATTTTACATCTAACTTTATTATTTAACTTTTGAACGTGATGAACGTTCCACTTTATTTAATTTTTTTGTTTCTTCATTTTTGTCTTCTTTTTCTTTTTGTTGCTTAGCAGGCTGATTAGGCATTTCTTGTGTCACACTTACCTTAATATCTTTTTTTGATTGAGATACATTATCAAAATTAGGTTTAATATTAATAGCTGGTGAAGTTGCTTCAAGACCATTTGCTGCTTCAACAGCATCTAAAACTTCTTTAAATGCTTGATGGCTACTGTCAACATAGGCACCAAATGGTTTAAGAATTTCATCCCACTCATCACTTTGCACAATTTGTAACTGTGATTCTAATAATACATTTAAGTTTCTGTGGAAAACACGGGTTTTCTTTTTCAAATCATCTGTTTCAACAGCCAATTGACGGGCACGTTCACTTGCTTCGGATAAAATTTGATTTGCTTTATTTGTCGCGCCAGAAATCAACTCATCAGACATTTTATTAGCGTGCGCTAAAATATCTTCAGATTGAGCTTGAGATTTTTGAATTGCTAAATCAGACTCTTTAATAGCATTTTCTTTTAATTTATCCGCAGTATCTTGAGCTACAATAATTGATTGATTTAATGAATCTTTTAATTCATTAAAATAACTTAATTTATCATTTGCCTGTTTTACTTCTTTTTCTAAAGAACGATTTTCTTGAGTTAATTTTTCAACTTCTAAAGCGATTTGATCTAAAAAGTCATCTACTTCATCACGATCATACCCCTTAAATTTATTATTAAAACTTTTATTCGTAATATCAATTGGTTTAATTCCCATTTTTACACTCCTTGCTACTTTCTTAAAACTCTAATTTTTAATCTTATCTTATCTTTTTTAGTATTCCCTAATGTTTCTAATAGTTGAACTCTACCTAGTCCTCGAACTGACACAATATCTAAATAATCTACTGGAAAATCAACACGCTCTACTTCGGTCCAATTGACCTTAGCTTTCTTTGATTCTACAATCAATTTAGCACGTTGTCTAGATACATTATATACTGTTGAAATAATATTATCAATTCTAAGTGAAGAGATTGTTAGAGTCTCATCTAACCATTCATCAGTCGGTTGTAAAATATCTTGCCAACCTACTTCGTCAAATTTTACTCCAAATGAACCAATTTTGTCAACTTGTTGAGTAATATAATTAGAAATAGATTTTTTTATAAAAACTTGCCATTGTTCTCCATTTGTTATGATATCTCCAATGAATTCTCTTTTTATTCCAGTACTCATTAATGTTCCTAAAATTTTTCCATGAGTTAATTTACCAAACTTAATAGGATATTTTATTTCATAAACCGAGATTTCATAATCTGTTTCATTGGGATTGTAATAACTTGGATACAGTATGGCACATTTTCTCTCAGAATCTTCAAATCCTCCAAAAAAAGACAATAAAATATCGTCTCTTTTACCTACCAATGTCTTTAAAATAAACATCTCACGCGGATTTAAAAATTCAGTTACAACGGGGGCATATTGCATCTCAACTTGTTCCATCCAATTACCGATAGTATCAATAAAAGGATGTTCGTCCTTGCGAAAATGCTGATACACATTAGCTTGCAAAAAACTCACATCCTTTCTTTAAATCATATAAACTAATCTTGCTAATATTAAAATTAAACCTTGTCCAGCTAATTGTAAAACAAATATTGCGACAATAATTGTAAAATCAATTGGACCAATACTCAAATTCAAGCGATCAAACATACTTAAATATGGTCTTGAAATTCGTATGATAAATTGACCAATTTTTGAATCATACGCCCCAGGAAACCATGATAATAAAGCATAAATCACTAGAACATACGTATATATGGTTATTGCTTTAGAAATTAAAGCTATAATCAAATTAACACATCCTTAATATTCTGTTAAATGGTTTGTTATGATATTTCGAGTAATACTTGAATCGACATCTACGTTGGCTGGAGTACAGATAAACATTTCATCTCCTAAGCGTTGGATGTCTCCATCAATAGCATATACAGTCCCTGTCATAAAATCTACAACACGCCTGGCGGAGCGTTCATTCATTAATTTAAAAGACAAAATAATAATCTCTTTTCTAAACAAAGCTTGAGCAATTTGTTTGCAATCAATGTAATCTCTAGGCTCATAAACCGATACTTTTCTATGTTGTCTAGCAACCACCATACGTTTATTTCCATTTGAGGTAGGTTGATAGGTATTCATTTCAACTACTTTTTTATTAGTATACTGGTTTTCTGTTTCAGAAATTTTAACATTTTTTTCTGGTTCTTCTTCATTATGACTGATAGCATGATTCATACTAGTAACATCATCAAGCTCATCCTCTAAATTATTAGTCTCTCTAATATTAGATTCTGGCTCAAGAACAGATGGTTCTTCATCAATCATCACTTCTTCATCAACAAATGCATCACTTTCTTCATCAGAAACGCCAAAAAAATCAGAAAATCTTTCACCAGCTTTATTGAATAACTTCACTCTATCACCTCTCCCCTAAGATTCGAAAAATCTCGAACCAATTCTTACAAAAGTTGCTCCAGATTCTATAGCTGGTATGAAATCTTGACTCATCCCCATACTTAATTCTGTACATGGTGCATAGTCAAGTTTCTCTGTTGCAACTTTATTTTGTAATAATTTTAATTGGTCAAAATACTGAGATAATTCGTTAAGATTTGAATCAATAGGAGCCATGGTCATTAAACCAACAACTTCAATTCTATCAAAATCTTTTAAATCCTTAATGAAATCTATTAAATTTTCCGGAGAGATTCCTTGTTTGGTAATCTCCCCAGAAACGTTTACTTGAACAAAACACTTAATTTGTTTTATTGCTCTTTTTTGTATTTCCTCAGCCAATGATATTTTATCTAATGCATGAAAGTAATCGATATTATTAATGACTGATTTAACTTTTCGCCGTTGTAAATTTCCTATGAAATGCCACTTAATCTGTTTATTATCTGATAGATACTCTTGCTTTTCTAACAATTTTTCCATCCTATTTTCAGCTAAATGTTCAAATCCTAAATTAACAACTTGTTTCGTTGTCTCTTTGTCAACTGATTTAGTGACACAAATGATAGTCACACTATCAACTGACCTTTGACTGATTTGACAAGCTTGCTCAACATCTTGTTGAATTGACTCAACATTTTGTTCCAATTTTTTCAGGATCAATCTAAGTCACCTCTTATTTTTTTCTTCTAAAGAAAGGTGGTGTACTTAATTCATCTTCCGCTTCTAAAGGATGATCAGAATCTTGGTTAGCATTATCATAATCTTTTCTGTCAATTGTTTCAAACTGAGTTTCGTCTGGAACTTGACGGGTTGATGGTTCACGTTTTAAATCCCAATCACCAAATGCACTTGTTTGTGCTGTGCGTGATGAATCTATTTCTGGAACTTCACGAATAGGTTCTTGAACTGATCTTGCTTGTCTCTGTTGAACCATTCCATTTGGTGTAGTCACATTATTTCTTCCCATCGGTTGACGTTCTTTTTTCCCTGGATCAATTCCTGTTGCAATGACAGTAACAACAATCTCATCACCTAATTGATCATTAACTGATGTTCCTAAAATAATATTTACATCTCCACCTGTGGCACTTGCTACAATTTCAGACGCATCTTGAGCTTCAAATAAAGTCATATCTGCCCCACCAGTGATATTTAATAGTACTTGTTCAGCACCTTCAATAGATGTTTCAAGCAACGGAGATGCAATAGCTTTTCTAGTGGCCTCAATCACACGATCTTCTCCATTTGCAACACCAATCCCCATCAGAGCAGTTCCTTGATTTTCCATCACTGTTTTAACATCTGCAAAGTCTAAATTGACATAGCCAGGAGATGTAATTAAATCAGAAATTCCTTGTACACCTTGACGTAATACATTGTCAGCTTCTCTGAAAGCTTCCAACATTGGTGTTCTTTTATCAACAATTTCCAATAAACGATTATTAGAAATAATTACCAAAGTATCCACATTTTCTTTTAAAGCTGAAATTCCTTCAGCTGCAAAACGACTACGTTTTGGACCTTCAAAGCTAAATGGACGTGTCACAACACCGACTGTTAAAGCACCTTGTTCTTTAGCAATTCCAGCTACTACAGGTGCAGCACCTGTACCGGTACCACCACCCATTCCAGCAGTAATAAATACTAAATCAGCACCTTTTAATGCTTCAGCAATTAAATCTTCGCTTTCAGATGCAGCTTTTTCACCAATATCTGGTAAAGATCCAGCACCTAAACCTTTTGTAAATTTAGGTCCTAATTGGATGACAGTTTCTGCTTTAGAATGTTGTAATGCTTGAACGTCTGTGTTTGCGACGATAAACTCTACACCTTTTACTCCTTCATCAATCATACGGTTTACTGCGTTACCGCCACCGCCACCGACACCAATAACTTTAATTACCGCGCCAGTATTTACAGTATTATCTAATGAAAATTCCATTATTTGTTTCCTCCTAGACTATTAGTCAAATATATTGGATAAGAAACCTTTTACTCTACCGCCAAAACCTTCTTCTTTTTCTTTTACAGGTTCATTGACAGACATATCTGTAACAGGTTCTTGTGCTTGTTGTACAGCTTTTTCATGTTGCTTAGTCTCTACTGAAGTTTCACGAACAGGTTTAGTTGTTCGTTTTTTATCACCAGTAACGGCTAATTTAGTCACATGATAAACCTCATCAAGTTGTGCGACATACTCAACAATAGCAATTGCATTAGCATATACAGGATTACGTAATCCCATATGATTTGGAACATACAATTTAACGTTTGTTCCAAACATATCTGCTGCTAACTCGACTACTCCTGGCAAGCTTGCGGCTCCACCAGTTAAAATAACACCACCTGGTAAATTAAGTGCATCAATGCTATCTAACATCATTTTTGATTTTGAAAAAATTTGTTCAACACGTGCTTCTATAATTTCTGATAAATAACGTTCATCAATTTTTACTGGTTCATTTTTACCGATGACATCAACAGGAAATTCTTCATTTGGTGAAGTTCTTTCTGGATAGGCATATCCATAGTTGATTTTTAATGCTTCTGCATTAGTTAATGATGTGTTTAAAACAACAGAAATATCTTTTGTTACAAATTCTCCACCTTCTTGTTCAACGTGTGAGAATTTTAATTCACGTTCATACATTACAGAGGTAGTTGTTTGTCCACCACCCATGTCAATAATAGTTGTCCCAAAATCTTTTTCTCCATCTGAAAGAATAGATGACGCCAAAGCTAAAGGAGCAATGACCATTTCATCAATCACCAGTCCAGCTTTTTCAACACATTTTTGAATGTTGTGAACAATCGTTTTTGGCCCAGTATATAATAACCCCTTCATATCTAGACGAACACCAATCATACCTCTTGGATCTTTGATACCCTCAAAACCATCCACTTTGAATTCTTGAGGAATTAAAGTAATGACCTGACGTTCTGGAGGTGTTGAACGCACTACTGCTGCTGAAGCAACATTTTTAACGTCTCTATCCGTAATTTCTTTTGACTCATTGTTAACAGCAATCATACCTTCACATTTTTCTACTTCTAAAAGATTAGCCGGAATACCTACACTAACACTTTTAATTTGAACACCTGATTTTTCTTCTGCTTGTTTAATTGCTCTTTGAACGGATTGAACAGCTTTGTCTATATCAATAACAATACCACGATCCAACCCTTTTGATTTTGCATTTCCTACACCAATAATGTTAATTTGATTTTCTATGTACTCAGCTACAACAACTTTTATTGATGTTGTACCGATATCAAGACTTACATATATTCCTGTTTTTGCCATGAAAGGTCTTCCCTCCTATAATTCTAACAAAGTCTTCCTTTATTATATGCATAATACCTCACACCATTCTATCATAAATAGTACTATGAAATAAAGAAGAATACTATAATTGCTAGTTTTTTTTCTGAACGTTAAAAACCATTATTTATACTCTCGCTTGAATTTTCGTCCGATAAACCCTCACTTGAGTCACTATTTTGTGTCTCTAAAGGATATGAAAATACTCCTGTTTTCCCCGCTTCCATATCAATGACACCTTTTGACTTCATTTCTGCTGCAATTTTATCATAAAAAACTAATTTATCCGCAATTGTTGTTGATAATCCAATTACTTGATTGCCATCCTTCATGTTTAATTTAATTCTAAAGGGATTCTTTTGAGTGGCCTGTGACTCAATAGAAATAATCTCTGATTTCATCTTTGGCGAAAATTTTTCATAAGATGTCAAAAATGACTTCAACCCTTCCCCTTCTTTAAAATCAATTAACTGTGGCAATTTTTTTTCTGATTCTTTTGCTGTTTCACTTAAAATTTTTCCATTAGATAAAACAGGATACATTTTATCATTTCTTAATAAAACAGCCAGGACCTCATACTCTGTTACATTTATATCAAAATGATTGAATTGTTTAATCCTTAATGTCGCTGTGTTAATTCTTGGATTTTCCTTTATCACTCTTTTCATGTCATTTGATTTATTGAAATACTGAGGCCATAATCCTTCGCCTAATTTAAGGTGACTTGATTTTATAATTGTTTGACTATCTGCTTTATCAATTCCAGTAACTTCTATATTTTGTAATTTACTTAAAGGGGAAATAATATAAAGAGTAATAAGTATTCCCACCGTTAAGGTAATTAAAATACTCGTTAATCTTCTAGTTAGACGTTTTTCTTCATTAGGAGTTAAACCTTGAAATGGAGATAATTTATTGATTGTTTTCCTTCTCATAGAAAGTGTTTCTTGCCTGTTGCTATCTTTCAATTCTTTTTTTGGTGATTTTATCAATCGATGATTACCTCGATTTTCTCCTTTATCATCCTCTTTTTTGTTTGACATCCCTTACTAGCCCTCCTTAAATTAGGTTAGTTCCTGAATCAAACCACACAATCGATCCATCGCATCAGGAATACCTTCAGCCTTTGATGCTTTTGCCATAGTTTGTCTATAATTATCATCTAACATTAACTTGTCTACTTGCTCAACCAACGATTTACCTGTCAGTTCACTATCTTTAATCATCAATGCTGCTTGCTTATCAACAAGACTTTTAGCATTTTTTGTTTGATGATCATCTGTAACATTAGGACTAGGAACTAATATAGAAGGTAATCCTAAGGCTGTAATTTCTGCCATACTAGTCGCGCCGGCTCTTCCGACTAATGCTTCTACATTGATTAAAACGTCAATCATATTATCAATATATGGCACTACTGTTACATTAGTTAATTGCTTAATTAGCTCTTCTTTTTCTTTAAATTCATCAAAATAAATAGTCCCAGAAGCATATAATACCTGATATGGTTTTCCTTTAAATAATGGTAATGCGTCTTTCATCGCGTTATTAATAGTCTGAGCTCCACGGCTGCCACCAAAAATAACGATAGTGGGTTTATCAGAATCCAAACCATATTCCTCTAATACCTCTTTTTTATCTACCATCATCACTTCTTGAGCTCGTGGATTCCCTACTAATGCAACTTTTTCTTTTGGAAAATACTCGGCTGCATCAGTAAAACAAATTCCTACTTTATCAACATATTTTGATAAAAACTTATTCGTCATACCTGCAACGCTATTTTGTTCATGAATAATTGTTGGAATATTTAATTTACTCGCTGCATAAACAACCGATCCACAAACATATCCGCCTGTTCCAATCACAATATCAGGTTGAAATTCCTTAATATATTTTTTAGCTTGTTTAATACTTGTTAAAAATAAATACACTGTTTTAAAATTTTTTAACGTTAGTGATCTATAAAACCCTTGAATTTCAATTGTTTTAAATGGAATATTTTGACTAGGCACTAACTGACTTTCTAGCCCTTTTTCTGTTCCAATATATAAAAATTCTGAATCTGGGTATTTTTCTTTAATATAGCGAACAATAGAAATAGCTGGATAAATATGTCCACCAGTTCCTCCACCTGATACTAATACTTTCATTATTATTTCCCTACTTGCTTAGTTATTTCTGCTACAAATTCTTCCCCACGGGTTTCAAAGTTTGGATACATATCCCAACTAGCACATGCCGGTGACAAAAGAATCGTATCTTCTGGTTGTGCCACTCTTAATGCTTCTGTCACTGCTTTTTTCATGTTATCAACACAAATAATTTCTGATACTTGCGCTTTTTTGGCTGCTTCTTTTAATTTATCTTTTGTCTCGCCTAATAATACAATAGCTTTTAGTTGCTCAATAGCTGGTATAAATTCATCAAACGAATTTCCTCTATCAAGCCCTCCAGCAATTAATACTAATTGTTCATTATCAAACCCACTAATTGCCTTTTTAGCGGCTAAAATATTAGTCGCTTTTGAATCATTGTATACTTTGATTTCATTATATGTCCCAATATACTCTGTTCTATGGGGAACCCCTGAGAAGAGTGACAAACTTTTTTTGATTGATTCATTATCAACGCCCGAGACTTTTGCTACACAAATTGCTGCTAGAGCATTTTCAACATTATGCAAACCTGGGACACCTAATTCAGTTGATTTCATAATTTTCTCATCTTGATACATTAACCAATCATTTTCTAAATAAGCTCCATTAACTTTTTTAGATACTGAAAAATAAATCACGGTTGCCTTAGATTGTTTTGATAGTTCAACGACTTCAGGCAAATCAGCATTTAAAATTAATGTATTATTCTCTGTCATGTTTTTTTGAATGCGCCATTTAGCTTTAACATACTCATCTCTTGAACCATGATAATCAATATGAGCTTCATAAATATTAGTAATAACTGCTATTTCAGGCTTAAATTCATCAATTCCCATTAGTTGAAAACTCGATAATTCTGTTACTAATACATTATCTTCTGTAGCCTTTAATACGACATCACTTGTTGGAAAACCAATATTTCCAGCTAAAAGTGCCTTATTAGGTTGATAAGTATCAAATATTTGCTTAATCATGGTTGTAGTCGTTGTTTTACCATTTGTTCCTGTAATGCCAATAAAAGGTGCTTCTGATACTTGATACGCTAATTCAACCTCTGTAATAATTGGAATTTCTTTTTTTATTGCTTTTTCGAGAATAGGATTCGTGTAAGGAATCCCAGGATTTTTCACAATAAGAGAAAATCCTTCATCAAGAAGATCTAAAGGATGACCATCAGTAATGACTGTTATACCTGCTTCTAATAATTCTTGAGCTTCTTTGTTATCTTCTAATTTTTTCGCATCATTGACTGTAACAAATGCCCCTAATTCATGCAATAACTTAGCAGCGGCAACACCACTTCTAGCTAACCCTAATACTAAAATCTTTTCATTTGCATAACGCTTTGACTGTTTCATCCTTGATATCTCCTTAATTATATAAAATGCCCAATGTCAATGCTGACATCACTAATCCTACTATCCAAAAAACAATGTCTATCTTCCATTCTGACCAACCACTTAATTCAAAATGGTGGTGTATTGGAGACATTTTAAAAATACGTTTGCCTGTTAATTTAAATGATGCTACCTGTAACATGACACTAAGTGTTTCTATAACATACACTAAACCGATTAATAAAAGTGTCCATTCTTGATGAAGTAAAATAGAAATAGTGGCTAACATACCACCCAAAGCAAGAGAGCCAACATCTCCCATAAAAATTTTTGCTGGTTTTTTATTAAAAATTAAAAAGCCAAAAAGTGCTCCAACAGTTGCTAGGCAAATTAATTCAATAGCAAACTGTTCTTGTTTGTATGCAATAATGGCATAGGTTCCAAAAGAAATCATCCCTAAACCAGATACTAAACCATCAATACCATCTGTTAAATTCACTGCATTGGAAAACCCGACCAACCAAATCACAGCAAATAATCCATATAAAAAGCCAAAATTAACATTTCCAATCAGTGGGATAAATAATTCATCTGTTACACCATTTGATTTCATCACAGCATAAAGAATAATCCCACCAACAATTTGACCAATTAATTTTTGTTTTGAATTTAATCCTAAATTTCTTTTTTTAAACACTTTAATGAAATCATCAAGGAATCCTAATAGTCCGTATAAAAACATAATAAATAAAATACTCCAAAAAGAAAATGTCATTTCTTTTTGCCAAGCACCAACAATAAGAGAGGTTAACAAAATACTTATTAAAAAAACAACTCCTCCCATAGTTGGTGTCCCAGATTTTGCAAGATGACCTTCAGGACCTTCTTCACGAATTGCTTGTCCCATTTTTTTCATTTTAAAATAACCTATAAATAGTGGCATAACCATCAATACAAAAGCCACTGCCAATGATAATGGTATTAATAATTCTACTCCGTTCATGTTATTCTCCTTTATCCGTTGTGGTGTCTACCTTAAAAGCATGCTTTAACATACCATTTGATATTTCTGAAATTAATTCTGATGGTGACCCAAATTCACCAGTAATCACTGGTTTTTTCATTGTAACGTACATGATATATTCTGGATTTTCTGTCGGTGCAATTTGAACCACTGAATAAATATAATCATTGGCTCCTGTTAAAAGTTGTCCATTTTCAAATATTTGGGCTGTTCCTGTTTTCGCAGAAACATTCACACCATCAATATTATAAATACCATACCCAGTCCCATATATTTCGTCATTGACAGTATCTTGCATGTATTCAAGAACTGTTTTTGCTGTTGCAGCTTTTATCGGTTCTCCTACAACTTCTGTTTTAATTTCTTTTTCTTTTCCATCTTTATCCACTATTTTCTTAATGTATCGCGGTTTTAACATTTTACCCTCATTTGTTATGGCTGTATATGCTTGCATCATCTGCATATTTGTCACAGAAATAGCTTGTCCAAAAGCTGTCATCGCCATATCAACAGGATTTTTATCACTAATGCTTCCTGTTGCTTCAAGAGGCAATCCAGAATCAGTTGAATGGCCAAATCCAAAACGTTCCAAATACTCTGGCCATATTGAACCCATTTTTTGTTCCAAATTAACCATACCAACGTTACTTGACCAAGCCAATGCCTGTCTATACGTCAACTGTCCTTTTCCAGCCGGTACCCAGTCACTAATTGTCGCATCATATAACTGAGTTCGTCCTGAGCTAAATGTCTCATTATATGGAAATTTTCCCGAATCAATGGCTGCTGCAACGGTAAAGACTTTCATCGTAGAACCAGGCTCAAATGGTCGTTGAACAAGTAAATTTTCCCAAACAGGATCAGGTTTCCCTTTTTCTTTATATAATCCTTCTTTTGTTTGTGGATCAAAAGTTGGACGTTGTGACGCTGCTAAAATATCACCAGTTTTAGCATCCATTAAAATAGCTGTCATATCCTCTGGTTTAGCTTTTTCATTCACACTATCCATCACATCTTCTAGCCTTGTTTGTAAGTTAGTATCTAATGTTGTATAAATATCTTGTCCATCTTTAGATTTTTTATCAATGACTTCTGTCCCAGGAAGTTCATTTCCTTTACTATCTTTTTGGTAATATTTAAAGCCATCTTCTCCTTTTAATACATTATCATAGGCATTTTCTATACCTAATCCATTTTTACCACTTAATTTACTATTTTCTTTATCCGTATCTTCTGGTTGTGCATATCCTATGAAATAAGAAGCAAATTTTCCATTTGGATATAATCTGTCAGGGTGTTCCTTAAAATAGATACCAGTAATATCCTCTTTTTTTAATGCTTCCTCAATATTGTTTCTAGTTTCTAAACTTAGATTTTTTCCTTTAGAGCCAAATTCTACATTAGTAATTAACTTACCGTCTTTATTTTTCTTAGGTGTTAATTGTTCTAAAACAAGTTTTTTCTCAATTCCAGTATATTTATTTAAAATATCAGCAATTTTATCATGATCTTTATCATGAACAAAAAGCTCCACGTTATTAATCCCTTTATAGTTTTTGTCAAGTTCTGCATATAACGAATAAGAAGTAGCATCTTCAGCAAGTGGCAGCCCATTACGATCGAAAATGGTTCCACGTTTTGCTTTTATAACGCTACTTCCTTGATATATTTTTTGTCTTTCAGAATCAAGACTTTGCGAACCGACTTTACCAACTGTTATGATGTAAACGAAACGTAAAGAAATTAAAACAAAAACAGCAATAGAAGCATAAAACAGGATAACCCCCACTTTTTTTCTATTGCCTGCTGGTGTTAAACTTTTTTCTTGTATTTTTTTGTTTATTTTTCTAAAAAATTCTTTTATTTTTTTCATCATTTTATTTTCCTTATATTCTCATCATGCATTTGCATTCCAGCAGATTCGGCAATCTTTTTCAAACGTTCAGTTCGTTGCAACTCATTTTTCTCTTGATCAAGAGTTTCAATATCTTGTTGCATCTGTTTGCTATCTGCCTGAAGTGAAGAAATAGCTTCTTCCTCACGGTTAATATAGGTTGTCATCCGAATAGTTGCAACAGCCAAACATAAAAACGTTGCAATAAATACGGTGAAAATAAACTTTTCTAATTTAGTCACTTTTTTTAATTTACTCTGTGGAATTATTGGAGGTTGTACTTCTTTCAATGTACTATTCTCCTTACTAACAGGTGAGTTAACTGGAGAATCTTTATATGTAAATGGACTTTGCTTTTCTGGCAGAGACATGTTAATCCACCCTTTCAGGAGCTATTTTTTCGATAATACGTAATTTAGCACTACGAGATCGATTATTCATCCCAAGCTCTTCATCTGAGGCCACGATTGGTTTCCTATTAATCAATTTTATATCAGGTTGATATTCAACTGGTATGATAGGTAATCCAGGTGGCAAGTCTTGAGGTGTACTGTATTCCTTAAAAATATTTTTAACTAGCTTATCTTCTAATGAATGAAATGTGATGACACTAATTCGACCAGTTGGTTTCAGTAAATCAATGGCTTGTTCAAGTGTTTCACTAATAACATCTAACTCACTATTTACTTCAATACGAATCGCTTGAAAAATACGTTTAGCTGGATGTCCACCTTTTCGTCTAGCAGGTGCTGGTATAGCTTCTTTAATAATTTCAACTAGCTCTCCCGTTGTTTCAATTGGTTTTTCAATCCGTCGTTTTTCAATCAAGCGAGCCACTTGTTTTGAAAATTTTTCTTCACCATACCTAAAGAATATTTTAACTAATTGTTCATAGGTATATTCATTTACAACTTCTTTAGCCGTTAAATAATTTGTTTGGTCCATCCTCATATCTAATGGTGCATCCTGATGGTAGCTAAATCCTCTTTCTGCTTCATCTAACTGAGGTGATGACACACCCAAATCATAAAGAATTCCATCTACTTGTTGGACACCTAATTCATTCATTTTTTCTTTTAGATAACGAAAATTACTTTTAACAAACGTTACTTTATTTTGTTCTACTTCATCTAATAAAAATTTTTTAGCGTGTTCAATCGCACGTTCATCTTGATCAAAGGCATACAAATGGCCTTTATTGGATAACTTGGACAACAGATATTGACTATGTCCAGCACCACCCAATGTACAATCTATATATATTCCATCTGATTTTATGTTTAATCCATCTACTGTTTCTTTTAATAGAACAGTAATATGTTTAAATGTTTCTGACATTTTCATTCTCCATTTTTACTTATATTCCAAAATCAATAAGGCTTTCTGCGATATCATCAAAATTTTCTTCAGCCTCTTTAGAAAATGCTAACCAGCGATTTTCGCTCCAAATTTCGATTCTATCGGATACCCCTATAATGATACAAGGTTTTTCTAATCCTGCAAATTGTCTTAATTTAATAGGAATATTAATACGTCCTTGCTTATCTATTTCACACTCTGTTGCTGCGGAATAAAAAAATCGAACGAATGTCCTAGCATCTTTTTTAGTAAGTGGCATGTTTTTCATACTTTCTTCTAGGCGAGACCAAGACTCTTGTGTATAACCAAATAAACAGCCATCCATTCCTCTGGTAACAATAAATCGTTCACCAAGAGAATCTCTTAATTTAGAGGGAACGATTAGACGTCCTTTTGAGTCAATATTATGCTGGAATTCTCCCATAAACATAACTAGGTCACCTCACAAAGCCACTCAATAATTTCAGTCTACCACATTACCCCACTTTCTACCACATTCTTATAAAAAAAATTATAATTTATCATAGATTTTAAATAATTATCAAAAAAGCATCTTCTACCTAATAGAAGATGCATACTAACGTTTTAAAAATAAAATAATACTACCGATAATCAAAACAACATAAATCATTAATGTTACTAAAAAAGCAAGCCGCCACAAAATCTTAAAATAGCGTCGATAATTGATATCATGAAAATAATAAGCAAGCATAATTGCAACAATCATCCCTATGAAAAAAATCATTAAAAAGACATATGCTAAAAAGCTTTTACCCAACGTTCCTACGGATACAAAGTGAAGCCCTATAAAAAAGAACGGTGTTACTATATCAGGTGTTTTTATACCATACTTTTTATCAATATTTGTTTTTTTTACAAGTAAATTACTTGCAATAATCACTATAACTGGAAATAAGTACCAAAAAAATAGTGCAACTGTAAAATTTGGCATTCTTTTTATCCCTTCGTAGACATTTAATTAATTCTATTATAAGCATTACTCTGCTGTCTTTCAATTTATTTAAGCATTTTTTTACATTTTATTGATTTTCTTGCTATTTTTATAAATCTCATTGTAAAATATAGCATAATAACTATAATATTGGAGTGAATACAACATAATGGATAAAAAACCACAATCAACATTTAACAAAATCACTAAAATTGTAATATGGATCATGCTTATTGTAACGGTTGGCGGATTAGTTTTAACCTCTTTAGCAGCCTTAGGACTTATTTAGTCAAAAAAGATCACTAACATGTTAAATTGTTAGTGGTCTTTTTTGGCTAAAGATAATAATTCCTTAGCATGTTCTTTTGTTAACTCAGTAACATCTGCCCCAGATAACATTCTTGCTATTTCATTGACCCGTTCCGTTTCTGTTAATTCATTAACAACTGTTTGCGTACGATTATCCTTCACTACTTTTCTAATAAAGTATTGCGTATCAGCAATAGCTGCAACTTGTGGTAAATGGGTAATACAAAGAACTTGCGAATATTTTCCTATTTGATGAATTTTTTCAGCAATTGCTTGAGCTACTCTTCCACTAACACCCGTATCTACCTCATCAAATACAATACTTGTCACTGATTGTGTGGCAGAAAAAATAGTTTTTAAAGCTAACATAATACGAGATAATTCTCCACCTGAAACAATTTTTGTTAATGGCTTAGGAGATTCACCAACATTAGTAGATAAATAGAATTCAATTTTATCTAGTCCATTTATTGTCAATTCAGTCTCTATAAAATTAACTTTAAAGATTGCCTGTTCCATGTAAAGACTCGCTAATTGTTTCATGATATTTTTTTCTAATACTTTTGCAACACCATGACGTATTTGACTAATATTTTTGGCTAATTTATTTAACTCATTTTTTTCCTGTTCTAATTTTTCTGTTAATTTATTAACATCCGTTGTGTTTCCTAATTCTTCCGACAATTCCTCTGATATACCTTTAAAGTATTCTAATATTTCACCAACGCTATCACCATATTTTCTTTTCAACTGTCTAATGACATCTAGTCTATTTTCAATGACAATCAGTCGCTCATCATCCATCTCTAGCTGCTCCAAAGAACTACTAACTCTTCCAGTTGCTTCTTGCAAAGAGTAATAGGCTGTTCTTAATAATTCTGTTGTTTCAGCGTACTCATCATCAATCGTTTCTATTTGTTCCATTTCAGTCATCGCAGCACCACTTAATGTGACAGCATTTAGTTCTTCATTATCTAAATATTGATAGGTTTTTTTTAATGAATCCATAATTTTTTGGAAATTCATTAATTTACGTCGTTCCTCAATTAAAGTTTCTTCTTCTCCATTCGTCAACTGTGCTGATTCTATTTCTTTATACTGAAACGTCAACATATCCATTCGTTGAACAAATTCTTTTTCATTATTTAATAAATGATTGACGTGCTCTTTAAGAGACATGTAGTTCTTAAATTTTTCTTGATAAACTGTTAATTCATTACCTAATTGTTGCATGCCATATTGATCTAATAAATGCAAATGATTAGAAACATGCATTAATTCTTGATGTTCATTTTGACCATGAATATCTACTATATATGGTCCTATTTCTCGTAATATTTTTGTAGTAACAAGTTGTCCGTTAATGCGACAATTATTTCGTCCGGTACGATAAATTTCACGCTGTATAACCAATTGTCCATCTGATGGCTCTATTCCATTTTTCTCCAAAAAAGTTGCTACATCTTCATTATCTGACACAAAAAAAGACCCTTCAATACGACACTTTTCTGCCCCATCTCGTATATAATCAATTGATCCTCTGCCACCAGCGATAAGTCCCATTGCATCTATAATAATTGATTTCCCCGCGCCGGTTTCACCTGTTAAAACGGTCATGCCTTCTCGAAAAGGAATTGTTAAATTAGAAATAATTGCAAAATCCTGAACTGTTAATTCTTGAATCATATCGGTCATCACTCCATTATGTCATAGATAAAATTTCTCTTTCTAACATACGCGCTTGTTCATGGGTTCGCGTAATAATCAGTAATTTATCATCGTTAGATACAACAGTAAATAAACTTTCTTCATAAACAAACTCGACTAATTTACCAATAATTACTCCAACCCCAGGCTCTAATTGGAGATTCACTAAATTGTCCATCGTGTCAATACTGATAAATGATGTTCCCATCATTTTTTCTAAACGACGCTTTTCAGCTGTGTCATTTTTAGGTAAAAAATATTTAAAAACCCCATTTTCATCAACTTGTTTAATTAAATTTAATTCTTTAATGTCTCTTGATACAGTTGCTTGTGTGACAGGTATCCCCCGCTCTTTTAAAATTATAACTAGCTCTTCTTGTTTCCCAACATTTTCCTCAAATATTATTTTTTTTATTAGTTTTTGTCGTTCGGATTTTCTCATACTCAGCCTGACCTCTCTTATTCATTCAAGTGATTGTGGGCTCTTTCTACTAACTCTTCTGGTATTTCACGTCCCAGATAATTTCCGGTTGTTTGGCAAGGTT
This sequence comes from Vagococcus luciliae, assembly GCF_024637875.1. Classification (NCBI taxonomy): domain Bacteria; kingdom Bacillati; phylum Bacillota; class Bacilli; order Lactobacillales; family Enterococcaceae; genus Vagococcus; species Vagococcus luciliae. Next base: position 51,342 of record NZ_CP102451.1, read on the forward strand.
TTAAGTAAGCAAGAAACTCTATATTCCCTTCACCGCCAGTAATTGGAGAATAATCTAACTGCACGACATCAAATTGAGATTCCGTCATCATACTGATCATTTTATTCAATACATCCATATGCACTTTTTTATCTCGAATAATTCCCTTTTTTCCCACTTGTTCTTTTCCTGCTTCAAATTGTGGTTTAATCAATGCCACAACTTCTCCATCTTCCGAAATGATGTCTCGTAATACTGGAATAATCAATTTTAATGAAATAAACGAGACATCAATTGTGGCAATATTGGGTTGACCTAATTTAAAATCCGATAACTTAGAATATCTAAAATTCGTTTTTTCCATGACTTCAACACGTTCATCTTGTCTTAATTTCCATGCGAGTTGATTAGAACCGACATCCAGAGCGTAACTCATCATTGCCCCATTTTGTAAGGCAACATCAGTAAATCCCCCAGTTGATGACCCAATATCCAATAAGGTTCGATTTGAAAAATCAATATTAAATACTTCAATTGCTTTTTCTAGTTTCAATCCACCACGAGACACATATTTCATTACTTGCCCTTTTAATCTAAGTTCAGTTGTAGTCGGAATTTTTTCTCCGGGTTTGTCATAGCGAATATTTTTTTCATCACAAACTAAACCAGCCATAACTGTCCGTTTTGCTTTTTCTCTTGTTTCACACAGTCCTTGTTGCACTAAAAGAACATCAACACGTTCTTTTCCTACTTTTTCTTTCATACTATTTCCTTCAATTCTTTTAGTATTTCATCTAATATTGTCAAATCATTTATTGGTCGTTTTAATTCTAATTTGACTTGATTCAATGCTTCTTGCGCCTCATCACATTGCTCATAAAAAGCTTCTTTAGCACCAGATAATCCCAATAGGGACACATAAGTTGATTTATTTAACTTTTCATCACTACCAGTGTGTTTACCGATTAACGTCTCATCTCCAATAACATCAAGTAAATCATCACGGATTTGAAATGCAATCCCTAAAGCAGTTGCATACTGTTCTAGTTTATCCTGGACAACGATAGTAGCGTCAGCTATAATACAAGCCATTTCGACAGCACTTTTTATTAGTGCTCCTGTTTTTTTCTCATGAATTTTCTGTAACCCTTCTAAGGAAACTTGCCTATTTTCAGCCTGTATATCTTCTACTTGTCCTGCAATCATTCCTTTTGTACCAGCACTAGCTGATAATATTCCCATGATTTTAACTAGCTTTTCAGGGTCAATATCAGCCAAAGATAATAAGTGAAACGCTTCAGTTAACAACCCGTCTCCTGCCAAAATAGCTAATGCTTCTCCAAATTCAATATGATTTGTTGGCATTCCACGACGTAAGTCATCATCATCCATCGCTGGCAAATCATCATGAATCAACGAATAGGTATGAACCATTTCAAGTGAACTTGCCACATCATATTCAGACTGTGTAATAGAGTAATCCAATAAATCTAACGTTGCTAAAAAAAGAAGTGGACGAAATTTTTTTCCACCCGCTTTAATAGAATAAATCATTGACTTAGTTAATTCTTCTCCAATCGTTTCTTTCTGAAGAAACTCACAGATGCTTTGTTCAATCTTTGGTGCATTCATTGCGACAAAATCAGAATAATTTGTCATCATTACTCTCCTTTAGATTCAAACTCTATTTCTTGACCATCTTGACTCATGACTTTTGTTAAGGTCTTTTCTGCATTAGCTAATGTTTCTTGGCACTGCTTACTTAATTCTACACCACGTTGAAATTCTTCTAAAGCTATTTCTAACGGAACATCTCCTGATTCAAGTCCTTTAATAATCGTTTCTAACTCTTCCATTGATTCTTCAAACGTTTGTTTTTCTTTGGTCATATCATCCCATCGCTTTCTATTTCTTTTACAATTGTTATTATTTTACCATCTGATACATTTAACGTCACTTCATCTTCAATTTTAACATCTGATACGCTTTTTACAATATGTTGTTGTTTCGTAACATAACTATATCCTCTGCTCATTGTTTTTAAAGGACTTAATAAATCAAGTGATTCAGCCGCTTGATAAAAATGCTTTTCTTTATTAAGTAACAGCTGTTGCATCGAACGATTAAGTGATTGTTCAAAAAAAGTAAGCTCTTGATGACGTCTTTTTATTTGTTCTGAAGGATTTTTAAGCATTAATTTTTCAGATTGCTTTTGCCACTGCGTTTGTTTTTCATGCAATGTATTTGTAATGGTTTGTTTCAAACGTCTGTCTAAACCATCTAATTGTAAGTAAAAGGCTTCGTATAATCTATTCGGTTGCTTAAACATCACTGACTGACTCAATTTATCATAGTTAGCCCGTTTATGTTTCAACTGATTATTTAATGCATTGTATAAACGCATTTGTTTTTCACGAATTTTTATTAACTCTTCTTTTAATACTGGAACTGCTAATTCTGCAGCTGCAGTAGGTGTTGCTGCTCTAACATCGGCCACTAAATCAGTCAGTGTCGTATCTGTTTCATGCCCGACAGATGAAATAACAGGCGTTCTGGATTCGAATACCGCCCTTACAACTTCCTCCGTATTAAAAGACCATAAATCCTCAATAGAACCTCCACCACGACCAACAATCATGGTATCAAAACTTCCTATCTCATTAATTTCTCTAATCCGTTGAGCAATTTCTTTAGAGGCATCGTCTCCTTGAACTTTTGTTGGAAATAAAACGAGTTGCGCAATCGGATAACGTCTTTGAATAGTTGTGATAATATCTTTAATTACCGCGCCACTAGGACTAGTGACAACTGCAATACGTTTAGGATATTTAATTAATGGTTGTTTATGACTTTCTTTAAATAGCCCTTCTTGATTTAGTAAACTTTTAAGCTGTTCATAGGCTTGATAGAGAGCTCCTACACCATCTGGTTCCATATGATCAATATAAATTTGATAATTTCCTGATGCTTCATAAAGAGAAATTCGACCAACTACTAAAACTTTCATGCCTTCTTCTGGTTGAAATTTTAATTTTTGATAAGCACCTTTAAACATCACCGCAGATAATTTAGCTTTTTCATCCTTCAAGCTAAAATATTGATGACTGTTTGCTCTAGGTCTAAAATTTGATACTTCTCCAGTTAAATAAACTTTCTCCAAATAAGGATCTGCTTCAAATTTTCGTTTTAAATACCTTGTTAAGGCTGTTACTGTTAAATAATTTTTTCCCGTCATTCTTTTTCTTCACCGCAATACTTTCTTCCCTGGTTCATGGTTTGCTCCATTAACATCGTTATAGTCATTGGTCCAACGCCTCCTGGAACAGGTGTGATGGCACTAACTTTTGGCAATACATCTTGGTAATCAACATCTCCAACTAATTTGCCCTCACTATTACGATTCATTCCAACATCAACCACAACGGCTCCTTCTTTCACATAATCTGATGTGATAAATTCGGCTTGTCCAATTGCAGCTACCAACACGTCTGCCGTTAGCGTTTCATTTTTCAAATTTTTTGTTTTTGAATGAGCAATTGTCACAGTCGCATCCTCATTTAACATCATATGTATCAATGGTTTACCGACGATATTACTTCGACCGATAATCACAACTTTTTTCCCAGCAAGTTGAATATTATGCTCTTTTAACAAAGTAATAATGCCATATGGAGTACATGGATGCATGTCTGGATCTCCTACAAATAATTTTCCAACATTTAAAGGATGGAAACCATCCACATCCTTTCTAGGATCAATGGCTAATAATACTTTTTCTTCATCTATATGTTTTGGTAGTGGTAGTTGTACTAAAATTCCATCCACTGAATCATCTTGATTGTATGATTCAATAATTGATAAAAGATCTTCTTCTTTAATCGTTATATCTAATCGTCTCACAATTGAATTAAATCCTATTTTTTGTGCTGATTTCTCTTTATTTTTAACATATACCTTACTTGCACTATCTTCTCCGATTAAAATGACCACAAGTGTTGGTATACGATAACCTTTATTTTTCCATTCTGTCACTTCATTGGCTAAATCTTCTTGCATTTTGTTCGCTAATGCTTTCCCATCCAAAATTACTGTCATAGTCTCCATCCCCTCATTTTTTCATTTCATTTTATTGTATCATAAGATGTTTAGTAAATATTTTATGCCACTGTTAAATAAAAAAAACTAATTATGACAATATCCCTTTTTATTAATTAAAGGCTATTTTATCATAATTAGTTCTTATTATACTATGAATTCATTTTTCAACAATAAAAATTACTGAACATTTTCACTTCTATTTACTTCTTCTAAAATACTATCTGCTCGTTCTCGTAATTCTTTTACATCAGTTCTAGCTTTTTCCAATCGTTGATCAGTTGTTTCTTTTAGTTCACTTATTTCTCTTTCTTTTGCATGATATTTTTCTTGTGCATCTGTTATCTCTTGATTTAAGCGATTAATTTCTTCGATTTTTTGTTGGATTTCATCTGCTTTCGCTTTTAACTCTGCTTCTTTTTGCTCTCTTTCAGATACTATATTGTCTGTTAGCTGAGCACTATACGCTTGCTCTTGAGCATATAGTTGTCTTAACTGAGCTACTTCAGATTCTAAATTACTAATACGTTCTTGTTTTTTATTAATATCAGATTCTTTACTTTGCAACTCTTTCTTTTTAGCTTCAATCGCTATCTTATTTTCTTTTAATTTAACCGAATTATTCTTTAACTCATTATCACGACTATCAATTTTACCTTTTAATGTGTCTAACACTACTTGAATACGAGAAACATTTTCTTCTCCACCCCAAGTAAGTATACCACTCGCATAAACTACCATCCCGCCAAACACTAAACAAACTAACAGACTCCCAAACACTAATACACGCTTATTAAATCTCTTTTTCATTCTTATTCTCCTCTTTATAGTTAGAAATACGCTATAAATTGGATCTGCTCCTTACTTCATATAGTTTTCGTTGAATTAACCAATCCTGTGAAAAAACTTTATTGTTTTTTATTAATGATTAATTGTATCCTTTATATTACTCAATTTACCAAACCCTTTATACAGCAAGATTTATTATGCCTTGCTTAACTTTTTTTATCAATCTTTATGCCTATAAATTAACATTTGTTATATATAACAGATATTTTTTCACAAAAAAAAGAAAGAACAAAAGAAATTAATCAGTTGTCCTCTCTTTATTACATCGTTTCTTTTTCAATATCTTCTAAAACGGATGATAAAACACCATTAATAAAACGTTTAGACTCATCATCACTATACGTTTTAGCTAACTCAAGCGCCTCGTTTAACGATACTTTATTTGGTATATCTTTTAAATACAGCATTTCAAAAATGGCTAGACGTAAAATAATCAAATCAGCTTTAGCTAAACGATTAATTTTCCACCCTTTCAAATGTTTTTCAATCACTTCGTCAAGTATGCCTTGTTTTTCCATAATTCCAGTTACAGCCACTTCTAAATAAGTAGGAATTACTAAATCTTCTTCCTCTAACTCAAAACACTCATCCATTAGTGATAGTGTATAACTGATTGAATCAATAATCGCAGCATCTTCTTGATACATCATTGAAAAAATTGTTTGAAAAGCTACTTCTCTTAATTGGTGTCTTGTTAATCCCACTCTAATCTTCCTCATCTTCTGAATCAAATAATTCATTTAAATCTGGCAATGTTGTTTTTTCAGGAACAACGCCAACAACATGGACATTTACTTCTGCTATCTCTAAATCTGTCATATAAAGAACCTGTTGTTTCACCTTTTCTTGCATATCAATGGCTGTTTTAGGCACTGATACACCATAATTCAAGAAGCAATACAGGTCAATTTTAATCTTGCCAGCATCAGTTGTTAAATACACACCTTTGTCATGAACAGAACTTCCAAAAAGTTCAGCAACATTAGATGCTAAGTTACCGCGCATACCATAAACACCAGATACTTTGGATGCAGCAATACCAACAATAACTTCTATGACTTCAGGAGCAACAACAATTTCTCCATCAATCGCTTGATTTTGGTTACTTAATACCAAATTTTTATTTTCTGACATTAAACTTCCTCCTTTAGTTTATCACTATGCACGAGAAACATATGACCCGTCGGATGTATTAATAATCAAACGGTCACCAGCATTAATAAAGAATGGTACTTGGACAACTAACCCTGTTTCCATAACAGCAGGTTTTGATCCCCCTGATGATGTATCTCCTTTAATTCCTGGTTCTGTTTCTTTGACTTCTAATTCTACCGTATTTGGAAGATTTATTCCAATAGTTTCTGTTCCATACATCATAATATGACATTCGCTATTTTCTAATAAGTAATTTAATTCTTCTGCTATTTGTTCTTGTGGTAACTCTAACTGCTCATAAGTATCCATATCCATAAACACATAACTACCACCAGACTCATAAAGATATTGCATTTTTTTATTATCTATTTGAGCTTTTGCGACTTTTTCTCCACCACGAAATGTTTTTTCAGCAGTATTTCCATTTCGTAAATTTTTTAATTTTGTTCGAACAAACGCTGCACCTTTTCCTGGTTTAACATGTTGAAATTCAATGACACGATAAATATTACCATCTACTTCAATTGTTAAGCCTGTTTTTAAATCATTAACTGATATCATAACGGCCTCCTAAAATACTATTTTTCACATGAATTATCTATAAAATAATAAGCTCTTTTGGAGAATGTGTCAATCGGTCAATACCATCTTCTGTGACTAACATATCATCTTCAATTCTAACGCCACCAACACCTGGTAGATAAATACCTGGCTCATTTGTAATAACATTTCCGGGAACAAACGCTTTTTCAGCTAATTTAGAGACATTCGGCCCTTCGTGAATTTCTAAACCAATTCCATGTCCTGTTGAATGACCAAAAGCATCACCATATCCTTTTTCAGCAATATAATCCCTTGCTACTGCATCTAATTCTATACCAGTCATACCTGGCTTAGCTGTATCCAAAACCAATTGTTGTGCTTCTTTAACAATTTGATAGATTTCTTTCAATTTTTCACTTGGTTCACCTAAAGAAATCGTTCTTGTCATATCAGAAACATACCCATTATAATAACAACCAAAATCAATCGTAATAAAATCGCCAACTTCGATAACTTTATCACTTGCAACACCATGTGGCATAGCTGAACGTAATCCACTTGCGACAATTGTATCAAATGACACACCACTTGCTCCTAAACTTCTCATATAAAAGTCTAATTCATTTGCTACTTGTATTTCAGTCATTCCAGGTTTGATATAAGTTAAGATATGTTCAAAGGCAGCATCAGCAATTTGACAAGCCTTACGAATGGTTTCAATCTCAGCGATATCTTTTACTTCACGTAAGGTTTCAATCACTCCTGTTATAGGTATTAAATCAACATCTACTAATTCTTCTAACACAGTGTATTGGAAAAACGATACTGTTTGTTCTTCAAATGCCATATTTTGAACTTTAGATTGATTCACTAAATCTGCAGCAACATTAAAAGCTGGTTCAACATTTTTAACAATTTCATATCCTACACATTGTTCACTTGCTTGTTCAGTGTATCTGAAATCTGTAATAAAATACGCTTTATCTAATGTGATTAATGCAATACCTGTTGTTCCTGTAAAGCCTGTTAAATATCTTAAATTATATGAATTCGTAATTAAAAAACTATCTATTCCACGTTCCACCATTTTACTTCGTAATTTTTCTACACGTTCCATCATTTACGTCGCCCTCTTTTCATTATGCTACTTTTTATTATAACAAACTTATCAAGGAAATAAAATCAAACAAATAAAAAAGCAACTTATCCCAACGAATAAGCTGCTTTAAAGTTTTAATTATTTAGCCACTGGATAAACTGATACTTGAGTTTTTTCGCGACCTTTGCGTTCGAAACGAACCACACCGTCTACTTTTGCATACAATGTATCATCTCCACCACGACCAACGTTTTCACCTGGATAAATTTTTGTTCCGCGTTGACGATATAAAATTGATCCACCTGATACAGTTTGACCATCAGCACGTTTAGCACCTAAACGTTTTGATTTTGAGTCACGACCGTTAGTAGTAGAACCTCCACCTTTTTTATGGGCGAATAATTGTAAATTCATTTTTAACATGGATTTGCACCTCCTTGACTGAGTTTAACTTGTATAAATGCTTGATTATCAGTTTCAATTGAGCGTAGCCCAATTAATAAACTGTGAACCAATAAATTTGTTATATCAATTTGATTATCTGATAAAGAATCCAATCTTTCAAAATAAAGATATCCTGACTCCATTTCGTAAATAGGCATATAGTCTGCTAGTTCGTTAATACTATTTATCGTATTAATTGACAAAACAGATGCTGCTGCACACACTATATCATATCCATAAGGACCTGATTCAGCATGTCCATCCATTTCAAATGATAAAAAGTCACCGGTCTCAGTTTGCTTAAATTTAGCCTGTATCACAAGCATACCTACTTTCTAAAAATTAGGCATTAATTGCTTCAATCATAACTTTTGTATAAGGTTGACGATGACCTTGTTTACGATGACTGTCTTTTTTAGGTTTATATTTGTAAGTAACAACTTTCTTTTGTTTTCCTTGTTTTTCAACAGTTCCTTCAACAGTTGCTCCTTCAACAAGTGGTGTTCCAACTTTTGTTGATTCTCCACCTACTAAAACGACTTCATCAAACACAACTTTACCGCCAGCTTCTACGTCTAATTTTTCAACGTAAATTGCTTGACCTACTTCTACTTTAACTTGTTTTCCACCAGTTTTTACAATAGCGTACATGTTTGTTCCGCACCTCCTTCTTCTATACTTAGACTCGCCGTCACAAGCGACTAATGTTCTTAATACTTGTTTCGTGCGGTTGTAGTTGTGGTGCACACAAATACAACATTAACATCCTACCAAAAAAATAGAGAACAGTCAATAACTTTTGACCATTCTCTATAAATTAGAGTGTTTCAGATACAAAAAAGTCAGACAATCCAACTTCAATAAACAATTCAGAGCGATACATTTTTGATACCATTGCGGCAATATAATGATTCGCATAAATTTGACCTTCATTAACCCAAGCATTTGAAATACCTAGCAATGAGTAAACAACAAAGTTATTTACCAATTCTTTTGGCATTTTTCTAACTGGAATAGAGTTACCATAGTTCACATGAGCTAATACATAGTCATACAAACGTTCACTAAATAATACGCGGTAATCCTCTGCATCGTTTTCATTTAGTAACGTTACGAAAAATTCTGGTGAGTTACCAATATAAGCAAACACACGATCTAAAACGATTCGTGGAATTTGTTTTTCTTCATCACCTTGATAAGGAATGTATTCCACTACTGATTCATAGAAATCTTCAATGATTTCTTCCATAATGGTTTCGATAAATGTATCTTTATCTCGATAATGTAAATAAAAAGTACCTCTAGTAACACCTGCTTGATTTGTTAAATCTTTGATGTTCATTTCACTTAAACTACGTGTTTTTAACAAATCTAGAAAAGCTTGTCTTAATTTTTTACGAGTTTTAATGACTCGTGGATCGATTTTCCCCATATTGTATATTCCCCTTACACATAAATTAATTGTTATATTGTTTAATTTCCCCATAATATCAACAATACTTTTGTAAGTATACATCATACTTCTACTTTTTGTCTAGTTTTTTAAACTTCCGTTTGTTTATCATCCATTTTTTCTTTTATTTTTCCTTTTACATAGGTTTTTTTATAACAAAAATTTTTATTAAAAAAACAGTTGACTATCCTGTAAAAATTGTTTATGATTATTCTGTTGTTTAAAACAACCAATACTACTAATCCATTCAGTCGCAGTAGCTCAGCTGGATAGAGCATTCGCCTTCTAAGCGAACGGTCGGGGGTTCGAATCCCTCCTGCGACGTTATTTAACCCAACTGTTAATTTATTTATCAGTTGGGTTTTTTATTTTGATAAAAAAAATAAGGAATGTGCCTATATCACATTCCCTTGTCAATTTTTAATTGTACATTATCCACTTCTTTTGAAATCATTAACACACCATCTCCTAAAGGAAGAATCGTGACAGATAAGTCATCATTTCCTAGTACAGTATCATACAATTGATTTAATTTTCGATAAATAGTTCGCTGGCTCTTAGGTATATCCTTTATATCATGCATGACTGTTCCCGCTTGAAATACGTCATCAATCATAATCACGCCACCTGTTTTTACTAACCTTAAACATTCTGGTAAAAATTCAATATACTTTGATTTTGCACTATCCATAAAAATAAAATCATATGGCCCATCAAGTGTTCCTAATAAATCTTTTGCGTCACCTTCTAGTAAAGTTACTTGATCTTCAATTTCTAATTGTTCAAATGTATTCTTTGCTCGCCTAATCATAACGTCAAATCGGTCAATCGTCGTCACGTGACTATCTTTTCCCATAGCCTCTATCATCAAACTAGCAGAAAAACCAATAGCAGTACCAATTTCCAAAACATTTTTTGCTTTAATTTGTTTTAAGAAAAAGCGTAAAAACGTGGCTGTTTCATTTGGAATAACAGGTACTCCTGTCTCTTTAGCTTCTTCTTGGACTTTCCCTACTTTACCACTAATTTCTGGTTGTCTATGCCTAAGCAATTCTATTATTTCATCTTTTAAAACTGGACGATACATCATTTCATTTCTCATTTTTTATCACCTACCCCATCCTTACAAATTATACAAATTTTTTTATCGTTTGACAATTAGGTATTTTATACCAATTGGTATATATTGACTAATAATGTATGATAGACTACTATTAAGTAAAAAAGAAAAGGTTTAGGTCCTATGATAGAACAGAATAAATATCTTGATTTACTTTATAAACAGTATGGAAATGAAGAAAACATTATTAGCGAAATCATAAATTTGAAAGCGATTCAAAATTTACCAAAAGGCACTGAACACTTTGTTAGTGATTTACATGGTGAGTTCAATGCTTTCCAACATTTATTAAGAAATGGATCGGGTAATGTAAAAGAAAAAATAAATGATGTCTTTAATAATGAATTAACTTTTAACGAAAAACAGAACCTTGCTTCACTTATTTATTATCCCGAGGAAAAATTAAAACATCTTGAAAAACAAATTAACACTAATTGGTATAGACAAACAATTGATCAATTAATTCGTTTAATAAAATTTAGTGCGAGTAAATACACTCGCTCAAAATTAAGAAAATCTTTACCAAAACGTTTTTCATATATAATTGAAGAGCTACTTTATCAAGTAAAAACTAATGCTGATAAAGCAGAATATTATAATCAAATCATTTCTAATATTTTGACGCTCAAACAAGGAAACGCTTTAATTATTGACCTGTGTTACACTATCCAACGTTTAGTTATAGACCATTTACACGTTGTCGGCGACATATATGATAGAGGACCTGCACCAGATAAAATTATTGACGCTTTAATGAATTACCATTCAGTCGATATACAATGGGGAAATCATGACATCATTTGGATTGGAGCAGCAGCTGGTTCTCCTATTTGTATGATGAATATCATCCGCATTTCAGCAAGATATAATAACTTAGATATTATTGAAGATACTTATGGTATCAACTTACGACCATTACTAACTTATGCAGAAAAATACTACCTAGATAATCCAGTATTTCAACCTAAAACAACACCTGAAACGATATCATCAAAAGAAGAGCTGTTGGAGACAACCAAAATACATCAAGCAGCCGCTATTTTACAATTCAAATTAGAAGAACAATTGGTTTCTAGGCGACAAGAGTTTAATATGGATCATAGAAAACTTTTAACAACTGTCGACTACACTGACTTATCGATTCACTTAAAAGGAAAAAAGTATGCTTTAACCAATACCTGTTTCATGACAGTAGATCCCAATAATCCCGCTAAATTAACTTTGGAAGAAGAAGAGATTATTGAACGTTTAATGCACAACTTTATCCATTCAGAAAAATTAAAACGCCATACTGATTTTTTAGTAAGAAAAGGAAATATGTACCTTGTCTACAATGATAACTTGCTCATTCACGGTTGTGTTCCTTTAAACCAAGATGGTTCATTAAAAGCTTTCCATATCAATGGACATTCGTATAAAGGAAAATATCTATTAGATTTTTTTGAAACCAGCTTAAGAAGGGCTTACGCTAATCCACATAGTCATAACGATATCGACACAGATTTACTTTGGTATTTGTGGTCAGGAGAAAATTCGTCATTATTTGGAAAAAAAGAAATGACTACTTTTGAACGATATTTCATTGAAGATAAAGAAACTCACATAGAAGAAAAAAATGCTTATTATAAGCTTAGAGAGTATCAAGAAACGATTTCTTTTATCCTTTCTGAATTTGGTCTCCACAAGAAAGATAGCCACCTTATAAATGGTCATACTCCTGTTAAAGAGATTAAAGGAGAAACGCCTATTAAAGCAGGAGGAAAAATGTTAGTAATCGATGGAGGATTTTCAAAACCTTATCAAAAAACAACCGGTATCGCCGGATATACTCTTTTATATAATTCTTATGGCATGCAATTAGTTGCTCATAAACCTTTTTCCTCTATAGAAGAGGTTATTTTACAAAACGATGATATTGCTTCCGTCAAGCGAATTGTGGATAGACCTGTGGATAGAAAATATGTAAGAGATACGACTATTGGAGTAAGTTTACAAGAGCAAATCAATGACTTAAATAAACTATTGAATTATTTAACCTATTAATAAAAAAACACATGCTTTTTAGGATTATCTTACCTAAAAAGTATGTGTTTTTCATATAAAAAATCTAGAAAACATACATTCTCTAGATTAATAACTATTATTTAGCTAAAGCAGCTTTTGCTTGGTCCATTTAAGTATTGTTAAAATAGTATATATTTAAATGTAATACATACTAATATATCAACTTTCTACTATTATATAAACATCATTGTAATTCAATAAAAATCATTTCAATCTGGGTCAATATCTGGGTCAGACTAAAATTTATACCCTAAAATATCTGGGTCAAAAAAGTAATCCAATTTATGCGGGCACAATATTATTATAGCACTAACGATGCAAATCTTCATTTAAGGCGTTTAAATTTGATTATATAAAGTTTAAATACACCTTATCTAAACCTACTTGATTATTCTCTAAAGACAATTCATAATTACTAACATAAATTTAAAATGGAGTTGAACTCAATGGATTATGAAACTGCACCAGAAGGACATATATGGGTTGATACAAATTCATATAAACGTTTCTTGCAATCTGTAAATACACCTAAATACTTAGTAAGGATACAAACAAAAGAAATGTGGGATAGACAGTTAAACAGAGAGCATTATCAACAAATAAAACGAGCGACTAATAGAAAATCTAAACCTAAAAATTCTAGATTTCACCCTAATAGAAACAAACTACTTGAAAATGAAGAATGGCGTAAAAAAAGATATCATAAATCTGTTTGGAAAAATATGGATTACGGAGATATCACTAAAGCCGGACCTGTTAAAATTATAAAGAAATAAAAAAGAATATCCTTAATTTTGCGTACCTTCTTAATCGGAATTTCTTCGTTAGGTAATGTTGCCATTAAATAAATAGCTCGATTACTCAAATGATGCCAATTGTCAACATTTGGTAGTTCTTTAGCAACTTTCATAAATCGTTGTACTTCTGTTACTAAATGTTTCTACGTTGAAACATTTGGTAGTTCTCTAGCAACTCTCATAATTTTATATGCTTCTTAAATCGTTCGACGTTGAACGATTTTGAAAAAACCGACGTCGGTTTATATTTCGTAACGTTTAGAAATTTAACCAATGTTTTTTACCTTGCCTAAACCTCACCAAAAAAAACACACCCCGTTAAGAGTGTGTCATTAGAAAAAAACAAGTTTATTAAAAGAATTACAAAAGACGACTAAAAAATAGTATTCCATCGTTTACACCCAGCTTACTTCAGTTAGTCCAGCACGTTGCAATCATGCCTACAATTTTCACATCCGTAAGACTTGTTGATAAATTTATCTCACAAATTAAGGGTAGCTAATCCCTAACTTGTTACCTTAATTATACCATCGTCTACATTTGTAGTCAATTAACAGAACGACAAACAAGGACGTTAAACTCTTTCATACCACTATCCACGTTCACTTTTATGATTGGATAATTGTTCCCTCGCCATGTTACTTCCATTGTTTTATCTACTTCAAATTCTTGATCATAACGAATCACAAAATTGATGATATCTTGACTTGTATTGTCGATTGATGTCACAACATCACGTAACATTCTTGTTTTAACGTATGCCCAGCACTCACCAACTTCAACTAATCCTTCAACTAAATCGCCATCTTCACTTTGATAGCTGTCATTTTTACTTATTTTAATCCGTTCATTAAGCTGGGTTACATTATCAATGAGTGGCATAATAAGCACCTCGCATTTGTTGTATCATAGCCTGTACCGTTACTGGTATACGCTCACTACTGGCTTCTTGTCGGTTTAAATACCAATGTTGAGTTAATAGACTAACCGCCCAATTAAATTGCTTGTAGTCCTCAATAATACCTTCTTTGGCATTGCTATCAATCGCATGGATAATATAATCACTTGCTGTTTCAATTAGACTTTGAAGCATATCGTCATCTATTGAGTGGTCTATTCTAAGACTGTTTTTTATATCTTCTTTTGTTACCATAAACTATCCTCCTTATAAAAATAAGGAAGGGAAAACTCCCCTCCTTTAGATTATGCTTCTGCTGGTGTAAACTCCACGTATCTAACCGCTTCTTCATCAATCTTTTGATAATCTGAACGTGTAATCACAGCTAAACCTTGTGAGTAAAAATCAAATTTTTCCCACTGTGTTGTGACCTGGTTACGTCTTGCCACAAATACCGCTTGTTTTAAATCACCCATAATCAATGGGAAGGCTTTTCCTGTGTTTGTTAGTAGTTTATCACTAAGCACTTGTAAAGGAGCTCCAAACAACGAATAACCACTAGGAGCTGTTACATCAGGTTGTAAGATATAGCGACCTTGACTATCTTTCATTGTATCTAAATGATTAAAGCCTGTTTGATTCGTTACCACTGTTTTAGTTAACGCTGGATCTAACTCCACATTAAAGACTTTCTTCAAATCATCTAACGTTGTCGCAGGGACCTTTTTGAATGTTTTAAGTAATTTAATAATGTTTTGATTGTCAGTGTTAACGACTAATTGAGCCAACTGTGATTTCACTTCTGCTACAATATTCACTGCACTATCTTCAATCACTTCATTTGATAAAGCAATCTTTCCAGCACGAGTTTTTACATTGTATTCAACCTGTTTAAACATTTCTGCTTCAATATCTTCAATCTCGGCTAGTTCTTCTTTAGTGGCTAAAATGGCTGTTTGTGGGTTTGTCGCAATCGGGTATTTTCCTTGACCGTTTGATACTTCTTTTACTGTAACCAAATCAATTAATGATTGATTCGCACGTTTTAATTGGAACACTTCCCCAATCACATCTTTAGGAATAACCACGCTTGTATTCTGTGTTGTTAGTCCGTCACGTTCTTCACCATATGAACGGATAAAGTTTTCAAAGTTTCTTGTTTCTGTTTGTTCGTTATCAATTAATGTTTTCATGTTTTTAGTCTCCTTTTGTGCCTTAGAAGTTGATTCTAAGCTCTCGTTTGTTTTAGTTGCTTGATGATTATCCATAAACGCTTCATAGGAACGCTTATCTACTTGAACATTTGTGTCATTGTACGCTGGAACGGTCACAACAGATATTTCATTTAAATTCTTAATGGCTTCAATAGAACGAACTACTTCACCACTTTCTTTTTTATCAAATGAATCAAGTCCCATTGTGAAACCAAAACTCATACTGTCTACTAGTCCTTTTTGCACATTTTCAAAGACATCTTTGGCATAGCTTGTATCATTGAGAGTGGCTTCAAATTTTAAGCCCACTTCATCAATCGTTAATTTAAGCGTCCCAGCTTTCGTACTAGCTAGTGGCTTGCTATAATCATGATTCTGTAATAAATACACGTCCGATAAATCAACCTCTTTTAAGGCTTCGGGAGTGATTACCTCAATAAAGCCACCTAAGTCTTTACTTTCTTTCCCAAACTTTAACGCATAACCAGAAATGGTTTTTTGTTCCGTTGTTTCATCAACTTTATTTTCAGTTGATTTAAGATTGGCTTCATTCGTCAATCGTTTCTCCTTGTTTTCTTCCATACCGTTCATCCTTTCTCATTTGGTATTTTTCTAAATTATCAAGATAGGTATAATTTAAACTTGCGAGTAATCGGTCACCGCCTTCCTGTTCGGGAAGTCCTAAACGTTTTCTAGCTTCATTTATTGTGAGTAGTGAGCCTTGAACGGCTTTTATTGTATTCTCTAATAAATTAGCTGGGTCGGTTTCGAGTAAGCGATCCGTATTAAATCGCAAAGATTCTTTTTTATCGACAATTAACTTATCTCTTAATTCAGAACTAAAAGCCATAAGATAATGTCCTAGTGAACTTTGGATATACATCAGATTAGATTGAACGGTGCTTGAATGTTGATTTTCTACCCCTAATCTATCTGAAGGTATGCCGAATGTTTTCGCAATCTGCTTTGTATTCCAATCATTAGAATTAACTAGTCGTAATACTTCTGTGTTAATTTCTAGTGTTTTATAGTCCATTGTTTCGTCTAAGATAATTGTTCTTAAAGCATTGTCCCCACTGCTGGAACCGTTCGCTTCTTCAAATTTTTCTCTTATCGCATTTTTAGCCGATACATCCAAATCTGATTTATTCACTTTTAAAATGCCACTGCCATTTACTCCACGATTGAAGAAATTAAACAGTGTTTTGTTTCCTGCTCGTTGGATGTCTAATTCATCTTTTAAACTATTCAAAGGTGAAATGCCTACTAAGCCATCTTGTGAGAAGTATTTGAAGTGAAGAATATCTTTTGATGATAGTTTTCTTTTTGTCTTACCATCATCATTAGTCACTTCATAAGTTAATGTGCCATTTTCATGTTGTGTTAATGTCACATTTGAATTAGCAATAAGATTTAATTGAACAACTTCGTCATTTTCTCGAATGATTTCAGCGTAGCTATTGCCATTCAGTAACATATTTACCGCTAAAGAAAATTTAAAATGCCATCCGTCCAATTCTTCATTTGGCTTTATATTGATAAGATAATCAAGTTCGTGTCCTTCAACAATCATCTTATTTTTAACCACTTCTATTGGACTTGAAGCAATATCGCTTGCAATTATCTTTACAGCGGTAAATACATCACTATTTTTTAATGCTTTCACACTGGTGTAAGTCGTATTATCACTTGATGTCATACTAACCACCGCATCTAAAAATGGTTCTCCGCTTGTTTTAACGGCTGTTCTTGGTTTAAATAGTGCCATGCTTTACCTCCTTTCATGTTTCTTTGTCTATCAATACAGACATAATAATTAAGACAATGCCTGTTGCAATCAATCCCCATTCCGTACCAGCTAATAAGCCGACTGCTACAACAATGAGTAAACAACCTAATATAAATAGATAGGTATGTAATTGATTAAAAAGCAAAACTTTCAGACGTGTAAAATTCATTATCTGCCTTCTTCCCTTCCACTGTTTCAAAATGATTCATTGCGAATACGTGTGCGTTTATCAATGCAACTATTGGATCAATTTTATTTGAGTTCTTAGATTTATTAATTTGAATGCCGTTATTATCTTCTTTGATAATCGCATTGTTTACTGCATGAGTTAATATTGTATTTTTAGGATGAATAATCTTTTTATCATATAATTGTTCTCTAAATGACCGCGTAGGGACGTTTAAAGTTAAAATACCTTGTCTTACTTCTATCATTGGATAGTTGGCTTTTTCTGCCTTAGATATAAGGCTATTAGCATTGTAAGGGTCATAACATATGCCCAAACACTCTAAGTCATTCATCTCAATCAAATCCTTTATAAACTCAAAGACTTGGTCGTAATCAACAATCCCACTCTCTAATTGAGTGATAGAACATTCGCCAACCTTTTCAAGTTCACGATATGGCAATCCGTCCCGATTTTCCTTATCTTGCAAACCGTATTTTGTAGCCACAAATGAATGAGAATCACAATATAATCTGCCATCATCTAGTGGTACAATCCACGATATACTAGTTAAATCATCTGTTTTAGATAAATCGACTCCGATATAAACCTGTTTACCTGTTATATCTACTGGCTCAACTTTTGCAATATCCCAATCTTCCCCAGCGATATAACTATCCTCGCTTGCTTGTTGCCACATATTGAAGTTCTTTACGAGTACCGCATTGAGATTATGTTGTTTAATCCCCAACTCAACATCATCTTGTATAGCTGGAAG
Organism: Vagococcus luciliae; assembly: GCF_024637875.1. Lineage (NCBI taxonomy): Bacteria > Bacillati > Bacillota > Bacilli > Lactobacillales > Enterococcaceae > Vagococcus > Vagococcus luciliae. Next base: position 69,785 of record NZ_CP102451.1, read on the forward strand.
CATTGTTGACTTGATTTCTTCACTTTCAAATATTGGATTGGCTTTAATCCACATATCTTGGTCGTGTATTTCTTCTTTATCATCAAGTTCCCATATAGCGATAAAATATCTATCGGCTTCTTCCTTGCCTTCTAATACATCCGACAAGAATTTATATTCGTCATACATTGGAACATTCATATCTAACCCTGCCGTAGATACAACGGCAAGAAGTCCATTCTTTTGATTACTCATACCACTTTTAAGAACGTTATAAACTTTTCTAGTTTTTGCTTCATGCCACTCATCAAGAATCGCCGTAGTAGCTCCAAAACCATCTAATGTACTTGTTTCAGAAGCCAACGCCATTGCAAATGAATCACTTTCTAAATCAGTAATTTGAGCATTTAATATTTTTAATCGTTGTCGCATATACTTAGATTTCTTGGCAACACTTTTTAAGCCATTAGACATCATGTTATAACCTAACTTAGCTTGTTTTAAGGCATTAGAAACAAATAGGACTTGTCTGCCTTGTGCTGGCTCCGTTTCCATTAACAAGGAGTTAGAAGCCATACTACTAACTAAATAGGTTTTACCATTTTTTCTACTCATTGAAATAAACGCTCGATTAAATCGCCTATTCCCTGTTTTCTTTTCTCGCCATCCGTCTAACTCGGATATTATCCATTGTTGAAACGACAGCATTTTTATTGGATTGCCGTCCGTTCCTGGTAACAGTTCAACAAATTTCAAAGAACGATTAGCACGCTCGACATCAAAGTAATAAGGAAAATCATCCGACTTACTTCGTTCTAAATCTTTAACAAAACGCTCCACTGCCAACTTAATTTTTTTACCAGCCACAATCTCACCATTCAAAACTTTATTGGCATACTCTAAAGCGTAATTAACCATTCAATAAAACCTCAAATGGATCACTCGGCTTTTCATTCTTCGCTTTGTTTAAAGCAAGTTTTGCCCTAGATTCTAATGTCATACCTAAGGCACTAGAAGAAGCCTTTAAGTCTTTCATAGCTTGTGACTGTACTTTAACCGCTGGATTAGGCTGTTTTTGTCCTGTGTTTTCGTTCGTGATAAACGTGCCGAATTTACGTATCTCACCTTCAGCTGTCTTAATTCTTGAAAATGCTAAACAATAAGAAATTAATAAGCCAAAATCAGTTTCAGATAAAGGCAAATCTTTTTTCATAACTGGTACTATCCGAAGAAACTCACTTTTTGCAGAAGGTGGCAACCAATCGGGGGGCGTACTAACTAATTCTTCATGTTCAAATAATTCTTTCTTAGCGTCCTCACGCTGTGCTTTTTCTTCGTTTGATAAGTGTGCTTTAGTCCCTTCAAACAATTTAACTGGTTTCGTCATAGCGTTCTCCTTTCCAACAATAAAAAAGAGGACATAACTAATAGTCATAATTGACTAATAGCTACATCCTCGGCTTTACCGTTTAGGTGTCTTTAACATATTTTATTATCGTTGATTGTTCTAATATTGGTTACTTTACCATTTCTCACTGTGACGATAACTTCACCATAATTAGGCAACTCAACCAGCTTTTTATTCCCGTTGTTAGTGGGTATTATCATTTTTTCTGTCATAGTTCTCCTACTTTCATTATAACATAATCGTCTACAAACGTAAACGGTTAGCATTTGTTCATTTTGGCTCTATATAACTCTACAAAAGGCCTTTTTTTGCAAAGTGAGAATGGCTCGATGTCACAAACGTTGATATATCAACCCCCATGATTTGATGGGTTATTGGCACGATATAGCCTCACTTCATTGGTCTTTGTGTTATGGCAGGCATGACATAGGCTTTGAAAGTTCGATTCGTCTAGTCGTTTACTAAAATCGTCTTTAATTTCTATGATATGATCCACAACATCAGCTTTTACTATCTTTCCACTTCGTTCACATTTCTCACAAATTGGATTTTTATATCTATAAAGTAATGAAGCTTTTCTCCATTGTCTTGATTGGTAAAACTTTATATACTTTTCATCTTTTAACATTCTATCTTTGTATTGATTAGTTGAATGAACTTTCTCATGTTTCTCACAATACCTAATATCATAATCAACTAACTTAGTACAAGAAGCATGATTACATTGTTTCTTTGGTTTCATGATATTAAAACTCTGTTGATGGTTTTATATTATTATCTTCAACATATTCTATAAAGGGACTAACCACGTTTATCTTATGTCCGTCCTCTAAGGCTATGACATACTTATTATCATTTACTTGTTGGATTGCCTGCACCTTGTTCTTGCCGACTATTATCGTTTCTTTAACATCACCATTGAAATATCTTAATTCTTTTATCATTGTTTACTCTCCTTTATTAATTGCTAACTTCATATAGTTTTCAGTTAGTAACTGTAATTCTTTTAATTCTTCTTTACTGCATTTATTTAAGTTTCCTAATGTCTTTAACAGATTAGATTGTATCTCACAATTCTTTTTATGAACTGATTGAGCTTGTAACATAACCTTATCAATTTCTTGTAATTTATCCTGCACCCTGTCTTGTAGGACCTGTAAACAATTTGCCTGTTGTTCTATCATAGTCCCATAATCAAACCCTCTATACTGCTTAGGTATATACATTAGTTTAAACATATAGCCACCCCTTTAATTACTTTTAGTGTCTTTATAAATCAGTGTCCACAATCCATATGTATGTAGTGCTTCGGGTTCCTGGTCCAATGATTGTTTGATATCTATCAACTCATAGCCTTGTTCCAAAAACACATTAATTCTATTTTCAACTTCTTTAATTTGCCCAAAGAACATTTTTATTTTTGTCATAGTTGCCCACTCCTAAATTAGTAATTCACACGTCATTCACACGATAATCACACGTACGTGTTACCTATCCAAAGCACTGGTATATAAGGGTTTATCATTGTTGAGTAACACGTTAACACGTCATGTCTGCAAACTTACCTATGTATGTCTAGTCTATAAACTGTCAATACTTTTAGGTAAAAGTACGTGTGACGTGTTACTAAAACTCTGCAACCCTTGTGGCTCAATGGATTCAGCAATCACACGTACGTGTTACCACCTGTTACTACGTGTTACTTATTAATATTTTTATTTGCATGATTTTTATTATAGAAACCACGTCTTCTATTTCTATTAGTTAGTTGTTTCTTTTCCCAACCATCTATGTTCTCAATGATTAAAGAAATCTTTTTAGCTTCTGAACCCGAACCAATTTTCAACATATCTTCACTATCCTTTTCAAAAACAACTTCTAATATGTCCGCAGTCAATACACTTTCTAAATATATAAGTCTATCTCTCATTGCAAAGTGTTTGAGTATATCATCATCAATACCCTTAGGATAGTTCTTATAATATTGTCTTTTATTCCAGGTTCTAGCTTCATCCCAATCTGCTGGGACTTCCATATCTAGATACTTAATAATCAAGTCACGTACTGGATCTTCAACCTTAGCTTCTTCCTGGTACTTAGTAGCTATTTCTAAAATCTCGATATCTTCATCATGACCTTTGTCAAAATAGATTCGTTGCCCTTGTTCAAACAATACTTTAGCTTCTGCCAACACTTGTAAGAAATAATCATCTGCCATTTTAAAAACATTGAGCTTTGGCTTATTCCTACATGGAAGTGGGTAGAAACGTCTTTCCCCTGTTAAATCTTTCAGATACTCACCATCATTAGTGGTTCCGATAAACACACAATGTCTAGCCCACTTTACTGTATTTCTTTCATACGGTAAGCGAATATCATCATACCGTCCACTAATAAAGTTTTTAGCTTTTGTGATTTTTGTTTTACCTAATGAAGCAAGTTCACCCAATTCCAAAATGACATTATTTCTTAGTTGTAAATAGTCGTCTTTGTTTTCCCCTAATGATTCTAGCGTGTCACTAAAATAATCATCCGTATATAATAGACTAGGTGCCGTTGATTTCCCTATACCTTGTTTCCCCGACAAGATAGGAACTAACTCAAACTTAATACCTGGCTTATATATCCTAGCAACTGACCCGACTATCCAACGTTTTGTGACTTCACGAGTATATAAGTTATCATCTACCCCTAATAAATCTATAAAAAACGTTTCAACCCTAGATGTATTATCCCATTCTTGCTTTTCTATACGTTGCTTAACTGGATTGAATACATTACGTCTAGCCACGTTTACAACGGCATTGTGGAGCTTTGTACCATCAAAAACAACATTGTAGTGTTTTTCTATATAAGACTGTAAGGCGGATTCAAAACTATCTTCCCATTGTCCTGCTTCTCGATTTATCCAGGGAGAATTTTTCAATAAATGAATATGTCCGCTAAACTCGTTATATCCAATAGTTCCTTTTAGATTACTATCGTTAGATATAATTAACTCCGCATTGACAATACTTGATTGTTTTATATTATCGTCTTTGTTATAACGTAGTTCAGACATCCAGGCTTTTAACTCAATGATTTTTTCAGAACGTTTTTCCGATTCCGGGAAGTCCAACGCTTCATGTAATTTATTTTTATGAGCCATGTACTTTCCCCCTAACATCCTTTTTAATCATACTTTTAATTATTTTATTCACTTCCTTATCATCAAGTGGAGGACTATTATAAGCATTGGCCGTATAAATCAACTCAACCAATGTTTCATTATCGACACCGTGCCATAGTAACCAACCACATAAAGAAGTTAAGTGATCGTTCCGTCCTCCTTCGCCTGCTCCACTTGTAATCAAATCTAATTTCATAGCTGTATTTGTTTTAGATACTGGTCGATAATTTTCTACTTTTATAGGCTTTCCACCCTGTAACAAGTCAATTAACCAACCTGGAGCCATTGCAGTATCATTTAAAGTCTTACCATCTAAAGAAATATACTTTGTTCCATTAGTCATAATTGATGGAGCAATAGGAATACCATAAGTAATAACATCTATCCCACTTCGTCCGTTGCCTGCTTCATCTACCCCAAATAATTCTTTAAATGCTCCTGTTTCTTGACTAATTTCCACACCATCAGGCAATTTAAAAAAGAAGTGAATACCATTCCCTGGGGTGGCTTCGACATAAGTCGGTGGGAACATATCGTATTTACTCCAAAGTTTCTTACAATTTTCAACTCCATCCATTCCTTTATCATGACGATCTAAATCAATCACGATAAAATGATGGTCTTTTAACATTAGTCCCACATTCCTTGATGAATCTTCTTCCCACCAATTAGAAATTTGGTCTAAATCGTTTGTTGCGTCATTCCATCCATTAGAACCTTGAAGCGGTATCTTAGTACCTGGACTAAGTGGGTAAATGGAATATCCTTGTTTTTGTAATTCGATAGCTCTATCGTAATTATTTACCACTCAATCACCTTCTTAATCTTCAAACTGTGTACTTTCCATTTCTTCGGCATGTTTTTTAGTTAATAACTTTATAGCATTTACAAGGCTAAAAATTTGATTGATATCATCCGTCGTCATGTCTTTATTTAACTTATAGTCTAAAAACGTTTGTAAGGCAGACAATGAATGATCTATGTCATTCGCATTGGTTATATTTAAGTCAAAATTATTTTTCATTACTTACTACCTCCACTTGTTCATCCGGACAAATACCATTAGATATAGTTTCTAATCGCTTAGATACGTCCTCAAGTAGTAGTTCTAGCCTTGTAAGCCCTCCAGTTTGAATGAAATATTTAAAACTAAAATCATCACCATTAGAAAAAACACTATTTAACAAATCAATTAAATCTCGACTAGAATCAAGTGTATTTTTTACGCCTATTAATTCATCTGCTTTCTTAAATAAATAATCAAACGTTACCTTATTACCGTTAATTGTTATTTTTTTCTCGTTCATGTTAAAATCCCCTTTATTTTCAATTGATTGTAAAGTGAAAATACTTTATAATAGGGATAAATAAGCTTACTAAATCTATTTATCCCATGCTCGCTTAAAGATTGCCGTCTTTAGCGTGCTTTTTTTGTATTCTCTTATAACTTGATTCATCAAATGCCATTAACCACGTTAAGATAAACACCGTACTAAGTAACATATTTATAACTGTTGGTCCATACTTTCCCATCAATAAACCGATAATAAAAATTGTTAGTAATAAACCAAATCTTCTTACTCGATACATATACTCACCTCCTTTCAATTCAAATAGATGTCCTCTAACCCAATTGAATCTAATAAATCAATAATCTTCTCTTTATATAGTTCTTGTACATCATCAATCTTTGCTGGCTTACCGTCCACTTTAAAATTCGTTGCTTCTGATAATTCATATAAATCTGTTAATTTTTCTTTTAAACTATTTAGTTCAATCATTATTTGTTCCTCCCACATGTGCCCAACATGTTTTTATTTTTGGTGTTCTAAAAGCCACTGTGTTATTGCCGATTTACTATATAGAGCCATTCCAGAATCTAATCTTATTTCTGGTGCCCCTTGAGCAATCCAACTTTTAAAAGTGTTTACACTTACGTTAAATGCGTCTGCACAATGTTTTTGTTTCAAAATATCTTGATCTAGTCCAGCATTACGTTTTGCTTCCTCAATACTTTCTTTAGTTATTTCGTAAATGTAACTTCTTAAAGCGTTTGTTTGTTCTTCTGATAAAAATACTTGCATTTGTCCCACCTCTTTTTGTCCATTTTTTTAACAACATTTAAGTTGTTGACCTTAATATACACAATTAAAAGAATCATTGCAAGTCTTTTTGCTACTTTTTTTTACTATTTTTTTGAAGTTGATAAAAAAAGGTTCAAATTAATGTTTTTTTGTAGTACACTATTGATATAAAAAAATGGAGGTTGAAACATGATTGTTTTTCATTTAGATAAATTACTGAAAGAACACGATTTAACAATTAACTCTTTAACAAATATTTTAAACGAAAAATATCCTAAAGATAAAAATGTTTCCAGAAAAACTATTACTGCTATCGCAAATAATTCTGCTAAAAATATACAGTTATCAACTTTGGAACAACTAACAGACTATTTCAAAATACCATTAGATAAATTAATGACTCTAACCACTAACAATCTAAAATATATATTTAGATTGATATATCCAAACAGTCTCTTTAATGTTAAAACTATGATTGGAACTAAAGATAAAGAAACATTACTCCCGCAAATGTATTTAGAGATTTTTGAGGATAATAAATTGATAGAGTCTTTTGTATTCCACATAATAGTTACGTCTAGTGAGGACGAATCACATAAAATTATTGATAGCATTTCTTTTCTTCCAGTACTATCTACACCGCATGAGTACAAAAATAATTTTGAAGAATTTGAAGAAAAGCTTAACAATAATCAAACTGAAGTTTACAGTGCGTTTTATGAGTTATTAAATAATTATCTTTCTAAGTTAACAATATTTGATATTGAAGATATCTTTAAATTATTTATTGAAAGTATACTAACAAATCTTAAATCTTTTTTCGCTGATAGTTTAACTATTTCATCAACCTTGTATTTTGACATTACAAATTTTTTGATAGTTCCCTTATTAGTCGATGAGAAAGACTCAAAAATCACAGTAGATTTTTCAATTGCTAAACATATACAAGAGTTTGGTACTCCACATTATAAAAATTTATCTGAGCAAAAAAAAGTATATGTAGAAACAGAAATTAAAACTGACTAACTCCCCTCCCGCATGTGCCCGCATAAGATAAGGGAGAGTTAAATATGGCAACACAAATAAAAAAATATACAAAAAAAGATGGAACAACTGCTTATATGTTTAAAAAATATCTTGGCATTGATCCAATTACTGGAAAACAAAGAGAAACCACTCGTAGAGGTTTCAAAAGCGTTAAAGAAGCAAAATTAGCTTTGTCACGGTTAGAAGTTGAAATTGCGGAAAATGGATTAAAACAAAATAAACCAATCAGAACATATTCAGAACTATGCGATGATTGGTTTAATCTTATTTATAAAAAACGAGTTAAAGAAAGTACATTCTGGAACACTAAAACAATTTTTGATACTCATATAATACCTATATTAGGTCATTTAAAAGTAAATAAAATCACTGTCCAAATGTGTCAACAGTATGCAAATGATTGGTCCGATAGTAGTCCAAAAAGATATAAAAGGTTGATTAATTATGCTGGGATGATTTTTAAATATGCGGTTTCTATTGGTGAATTAAAAGATAATCCTATGGATAATATTATTATCCCGACTATTGAAGTGGAAGAAAAAAAAGCAAATTTTTTATCTAAAGAAGAATTAGTTTTCTTTTTAGAACAACTCAAACAAAATTGGGATTATAAAAGATTCGCATTTTTCTTTTTACTTTCTCATACTGGAATGAGAAAAGGCGAAGCTCTTGCTATTCAGTGGCGTGATATTGATTTAAGCAATAAAACTTTAACTATTAACAAGACTTTAGCTGTGGGAAAAAATGGCAGTCTATTAGTGCAGACACCAAAAACTAAAACAAGTATCAGAACAATAGGCTTAGATGATAATACGATTGAAGTTTTAAAACAATGGAAGAAATTTCAAGCTAAGGAATTATCATTATTGCAGTTTATACCTTCAGTGGACCAATTAGTTTTTAGTAAGTCCGATACCAACACATTGTTAGACCCTGGAGCACCTAGAAACTGGTTAGATACTTTTTATAGGAAGTTTCCTACGTTCAAAAGGATAACCGTCCATCAACTAAGACATACACATGCTTCGCTTTTATTTATGGCTAAGGCTGACATGAAGCAAGTACAATCAAGGCTAGGGCATTCCAGCCTATCCACAACGTATTCAGTTTATACACACTTATCAGAAGAAATTGAAAAAGACACCGCAAATCTATTTGCTGATTTTATGACTGATAAAAATAATCTGGGTCAAAGTCTTGGTCAAAAAAAATACCCACTCGATTGAGTGGGTTAAAACGTTGGTATATCAACGATTATTTAATTATTTAGCTAAAGCAGCTTTTGCTTGGTCCGCTAATGTTGTAAATGCTTCTGCATCATGAATAGCGATATCAGCTAACATTTTACGGTTCATATCAATGTTTGCTAATTTTAAACCATGCATAAATTTAGAATAACTTAAACCATTCATACGAGCTGCTGCGTTAATACGAGCAATCCATAATTTACGGAAGTTACGTTTTGTTTGACGACGATCTCTAAATGCGTATGTATAAGAAGTCATCACTTGTTCTTTTGCTGTTTTATATAATGTATGTTTTGAGCCATAGTAGCCTTTAGCTAACTTAAGCACTTTTTTACGACGTTGGCGAGTTACTGTTCCACCTTTTACACGTGCCATGATAATTCCTCCTTGAGTTGTTCGTTATTTCAATATATATTTTTTAGCTATTATCAGGAACTAAAAATTATTTCATGCGAGTCAATTGTTGACGAATACGTTTGTAATCGCCTTTTGATACCATTGCTGGACGACGTAATTGACGACGTTGTTTTTTAGTTTTTCCATGGAAACGGTGACTAGTAAATGCGCGATGTCTTTTAAGACCTCCACCACCAGTACGTTTTACACGTTTTGCTAATCCACGGTGTGTTTTCATTTTTGGCATGTTATTTTCCTCCTCAGATTCTTACCTACTTATCTGTTTTTGGTGCAAGCATGATAAACATACTTCTACCATCCATTTTCGCTTTTTGCTCAACAACTGAGATATCATTTGTTTCTTCTGCTAAGCGATTTAAGACGTTCTGACCAATTTCTTTATGGGTAATCGCACGACCTTTAAATCGGATAGAAGCTTTCACTTTATCACCTTTTTCAAGGAATTTACGCGCATTACGCAATTTGGTATTAAAATCATTGACATCGATTGTTGGGCTCAAACGAACCTCTTTTACATTAATGACTTTTTGTTTTTTACGGGCTTCGCGTTCCTTTTTCTGTTGCTCAAAACGGAATTTTCCATAATCCATGATTTTTGCAACTGGTGGTTTAGCGTTTGGTGATACTAAAACAAGATCAAGATTTGCTTCTTGAGCAATTCTTAAAGCTTCTACTTTAGATTTAACACCTAGCTGTTCTCCGTCTACTGCAATTAAACGTAGTTCTCTTGCACGAATGCCGTCATTCACCATATTATCTTTTGCTATGGTCATTCACCTCCGAATTTTTTAGAGAAAAACACAGAAAAAAACGAGCTCTTTACAAATAAAGACCCCGCACCAAAATAGTATTTGATATCATATCAAAACTAAACGTTATCTAGCCCAACAATTTTTTATTGTTAAGGCGAGAAGCGGGTGCTTCTGCTTTAATTTCTCAACTTCTTAATTGTATAAGAATCAAATAAAAAAGTCAACAACTTTTTTATCATTTATTAACTTAGCATTCTATACTTTCACTAAAAATAATGTATGATATCTATTAGAAAGAATGTGCCATATGAAAATAAAAGAACCGGTGATAAGTTTAAATCAACTAAAACTATTGGATAGTCTTCCGAATTCTTTATCAGGAAACTTGTTAGAAAATAAGCAGATGACCCCTATTATCACTACAAACCCAAAAAGCTAATAAATCGTTTAGTTATCGATAAAAATCATTGGATTAGTTCAACTTTTTCCAATCAATCAAGGGAATCAATTGAAATTAGTGATACTATTTTTGACGCTTGCGACTTTTCAAATACCGAATGGATCAACAGCTCCTTCCATCGTGTTATATTTAAAAATTGTCATCTAACTGGTATCAATTTTGCAGATTCCTACCTTAACCATTGCCAATTTATCAACTGTACTATGCCCTATATATCATTTAATTTTTCTAAAATATGCCTGACACATTTTTTTCTTGTGATCTACTATCATCTGAATTTTCTGATACTGATTGGAAACAACTTGAACTAAATGATTACACTCTGGAAAATACAACCTGGTTGAATACATCTCTTGATTCACTCAATCTTTCTACGTGTCACTTTGAACAGTTGTACTTTTCACCTGATAAAATACGTGGTCTAATAGTTAACTTGGATCAAATTGTTAGCGTCGGTTTGGCACTTGGTTTAATACTTGATGAACCGCTTGAAACAAAAGAAAATAAAAAAACCACTCAAGGTAAACTTAAGTGGTTTTATCTTTTAAAGTTAGAATTAAGCTTTAACGATGTTAGTTGCTTGAAGTCCACGTTGACCTTCTTCAACATCAAAAGTCACTTCTTGACCTTCTTCTAAAGTTTTGAATCCTTCACCTTGGATAGCTGAGAAATGTGCAAATACATCTTCTCCACCTTCTTGAGTGATAAAACCAAAACCTTTTTCAGCGTTAAACCATTTTACAGTTCCGTTTGCCATGTTATGTTTCCTCCTTATTATCGCGTAATCATGTACGCATATTTTGTTGCAATAAATGTGACGCTTAATAGGAGAAATGTAAACAGAATGTTAATTTTCCTAAAACGAATCAAATATACTACGCTTATTAATATATCATGAGTTTCATTTAAATACAACCTTTTTTTAAAATAAATTAATTTTTTTACCAAGCAAAAGCATTTGTGGTCATTTTTAAATAATCTAACCATTTATCATCAACTATTTCTAAAAAAGTTAAAGATATACCGGCCATATCTGTTGATGTCATATAATTACCTGTCTTGGCAAATACAATCTCGACATCTTCCAAATCAAGTAATCGTCTCACATCATTTGAGAAGACATATTGCTCCATAATCGTTGTCGTACCTAATCCGTTAATTAATATAGCGAATTGTTTATTTGTATAATCTTCATACTGAACAAGTAACTTGTTGATTAATTCGTTAGCTAAATGTTCTGATGAATAGAATGGTTCACTTCGATACCCCTCTTCTCCGTGAATTCCGATTCCAAAAGAAATCATATCCTTTTCCAAATCAAAATTGAATTTATCTCCTGTTAAACTTGTTCCACTGGATACGGCAACACCTAAGCTATTCATCGATTGAATAACTGTTTCTCCTAACTTAACTAACTCGACAACACTTTTCCCTTCACTTGCCGCTGCTCCAAGAATTTTATGAACAAACACAGTCCCTGCGACACCACGTCGTCTTTTTTCGAAACTACCTGTTTCAACAGAGCAATCATCGTTAACAATAACATGACCTACTTTATGACCTGCTTTCACTGCCATCTCTTTTGCTTTCAAAAAATTGGTTACATCAGCTTCAAAGTTTTTAATAATCAGCAAAACGCCTAACCCTTGATCTGTTTTTTGAATAGCTTCAAATACTTCTTCAGCTGTTGGTGGAATAAATAAAGGACCACTCACTGAAGCATCTAACATATTTTCTCCAATATAGCCAAAATGAGCTGGCTCGTGTCCACTTCCACCACCACTAATTACCGACACTTTATTTGAGGGTTTATCTGTACGTAATAATATACCCGTCTTAGGAACTCTTTGTAAGATATCTTGTTGAATGTATGCCACACCATTTAAAACTTGTGAAACAGTATCTTTGGGTTTATTAATAATTCGTGTCATAACATCCTCCTTTTTCTTTTTTCATTCCCTAGTCTATCACAAGTATATAAAATAAACAGTCAGAATATAGCGTATTCTGACTGTTTCAATCATTTTATTGTTATTTGTGTTTTGCCTTGTAGTCACGACCAATTTTATCTGCTGCAATAATAGCAGCCGCAACTTCTTCCTCAACAATAGGGAAAGGCATAGAATGAATTGATTCTTCGGGAATACAAGCCTTTTTAGCCACTTCCATTGCTTCCTCGAATGTAATACTCTCTACCCCAATGTCTTCTAAACAAACTGGTAAGCCAATTGATAAACTAAAATCAAGTACTTCATGTAATTCTTTTTGTGAAGCATTTTCTAAGACTAATTGACAAATCACACTAAAGGCAACTTTTTCACCATGGAAGTATGAATGAGTTCCTTCTAATGCTGTTAGTCCGTCATGGATCGCGTGAACAGCAGCTAAACCGCTACTTTCAAACCCTAAACCAGATAATAAAATATTTGTCTCAACAATGTTTTCTAACGCTGGAGTTACCACATTGTTATCACATGCTATTTTGGCACTATAGCCATTTTCAAGTAATGTTTCGTAACACACTTTAGCTAATGTGTAAGCTGCAATCGTATTTTTAGCAGGTGCTGTTTCTTTTGTCACATAACCATTTGGTAAGCCGGCATTAACATTTGAAAATGAATTCGCTGTTGCACGAGCTTCAAATAATGTAGATAACGCATCTCCCATACCTGATACTAAAAATCTTGTAGGTGCGTTTGCAATAATAGTTGTATCAACCATTACCACACTTGGACTTTGTTTAAAGTAAGCATAATCATCAAACTCACCATCTTCAGTGTATAAAACAGCTGAATGACTTGTTGGAGCGTCGGTTGCAGCAATAGTTGGCACTATAATTAAGTTATCTCCTTCAGCCACACATTTTGAGGTATCAATGGCTTTTCCACCGCCTAGACCAATCACGCAGTCTGCTTCGTTTTCTTTAGCAAACGCCTGTAATCTCGCTACTTCTCCACGTGAACATTCACCGTTGAAATGACTTGGAATAAACGTAATACCAAATTTTTCTGCTGTTTTGTCTAATTTTTCTTGCACACGATTAATGTCGTCTTGATGTGCGATTAAAAGAGCTGTTTTTCCAAATGTTTTAACATAATAACCTAAGTTCAGTAATTCATCTTCGCCTTGTACATATTTTGATGGACTAATAAATGCTTTTCTCATGATTTTTCCCCCTAGTTATTTTACCTTTAATTCGCTTAATTGTTCTTCAATGGTTTTTAAATCAGCACCAGCTTGTATTAACGCGGCCGCTGTATAACTACTTTCCACTAATGCTGTATCATATAAAATGACATTTTTATCTGTCATGTCCATTGCTAATTCTAAATTCATTTTGGCACTTCCTAGATCATAAAAGGCTAGAATAGTGTCTGCTTCATTTGCTTCAAACGCTGACATAATCGTTTCAAAACTTGTTCCAATACCATTGTCTTCCAAACCGCCAGCTGTTGTGATTGAAACGTCTTTCGCTACTTCTCTGATTAAACGTGTAATACCTGTTGTAATTTCTGATACATGTGAGACTAATACAATTCCTAAACTCATTTACTTCACTCCTGCTTCTATCATAGTTTCAAATAGATAACTACTTGACATAGCACCTGGATCAATGTGTCCAATTGAACGTTCACCTAAATAAGAGGCACGTCCTTTTGTTGCTTTCATCTCTTTTGTTTCTTCAGAAATTTCTTTCACTTTTTCTTCTGTTAAAGAACCGTCTTTGAGGGATTCAATGACACGTGACCAAGTATCAAGCATTGTTTTTTCTCCTGGCTCACTTTTTCCACGTTTTTGAATCTCACTCATACCGCCTTCTAAAATTGACACTAAATCATCCGATTGCATTGAAGCTTTTGTCATTCCCATAAAAGCTGAACCATATAACGGACCAGATGCTCCACCAACTTTACTAATTAATGTCATGGCTGCTAATTTAAACACTTCTGTTGGTGTTTGAGGATTTTTTTCTTCGATAGATTTCATCATTTCGCTTGTCCCACGTGCCATGTTTGCACCATGATCTCCATCACCAATTGGTGTATCTAAATCACTTAAATATGCTTTATTTTCGCCAACTTTATCTGTAAATAATTGTAACCAATTTATCACTTGTTTTGTTTCCATATATGTCTCTCCTTTTACCATGCAATTGTTGTAACAGGTGCATTTAAAGCTTCTGTCCATTCTGGTGTATCTAGATGAATCATAGTTAATGACAAACCTTCCATATCGATTGATGTCATCACATCGCCAACTTTTTTGAAGTCAACTACTAAACCATCTTCTTCAAGTAAAGCCTTTACATCATTCATAAAAACAAATTGCTCCATTAATGGTGTACCACCTAATCCATTCACTAAAACACCATATTTATCCCCAGACTTCCAATTAAATTCATCTTTAAGTTTCCCAACTAACTCTTCAGCTAATTTTCTTGATGATTGTAATTTTTCTTTACGATATCCAGGTTCGCCGTGAATACCAACACCAAATTCAATTTCATCTTCAGCTAAAACAAATCCAGGTTTTCCTACAGCAGGAACTGTTGCACCAGTTAATGCTACACCTAATGTTTTAATTTCTTTAACTAGTTTGTCGCCAATTTCTTTGATTTCAGCTAAACTTTTACCTGATTCAGCGGCATGACCTAAAATTTTATGAACTAAAATGGTTCCAGCGACTCCACGTCGACCAGCTGTATAGGTACTATCTTCTACCGCAATGTCATCATCAACTAATACTGTTTCAACTTCAATGCCTTCCATCTCAGCTAAATCTTTTGCCATTTCAAAGTTCATCACGTCACCAGAGTAATTTTTAATGACTAACAATACTCCAGCACCATCATCAGCAGCTTTGATTCCTTCTAGTACTTGATCAGGAGTTGGCGAAGTGAAAATCTCTCCACAAACAGCGGCACTTAACATTCCTGTCCCTACAAATCCAGCATGAGCAGGTTCATGACCACTTCCTCCACCACTAACAACCCCTACTTTACTACCTGAAATATTTTTCTTAACAATCACATTTGTTTCAGGAATACGTGTCACTAAATCACTATAAGCGTAAGAGAGTCCTTCAAGCATTTCATTTAATATGTCGTCTGTTTGATTCATTATTTTTTTCATCGTCGCTTCCTCCGTTTTCTTATCTATGTCTGTATTATATAAAGAAAAGGCTTTCTTTGTAATGGACAGTTTCACAAATGTGTCCGCTTTCAAAAAATAATTGATGTTTGTCTTTTCCTTTATTGATTGGTATTCTTAAGACAACGTAAATTTAAGGAGGTCTCTCATGGCGTCAACTGGTTCTTTAATCACAAAAAAAGTCATCGCCTATTCGTTAAAAGATTTATTAAAGACAACTCCCTATCAAAAAATATCCATCAAAGATATTATGTCTCATGCTGAATATCGTAGACAAACCTTTTACGATCATTTTACAGACAAAGAAGATCTGATTATTTGGATTTATCAACAAGAACTCACTGAAATTGTGGAACATTTTATCAACTATGATCACTGGACAGTGATTATTAAACGATTGGTTGATTATTTCGAAAAAAATAAATTGTTTTACCAAAAGACGCTACTAGAATCCTATGTTTTTGATGCTCAGCTATCGACTCAACTACAACAATTTATTTTATACCTAATCACCCATCAAAAAAAAGAAACGATAAAACAAATCAAACCTGAAGAAATGGCTGATTTTTATGCATTTGCTGTGACAGGCGTCATTAAAAATTGGTTATTTCATGATTGCCAAACACCAAAAGAACAACTCACCTCATCTATTATTACCCAACTATCTTTTCTCATCAGAGAAAAATAAAAACATCTTTGCGTTTTTTTATCCGCAAAGATGTTTTTACTATTTCTCTTTAAAGGTTGCTTCTAATCGATAAATCGGTTGCCCCTTAGCAGAAAACTTTTCTTCATATTCTGTCATAATATTGCCTTCATAATCGCTACCATGTAAGTCAAGCCACACTTGATTTAAAACCATACCATATTGAGACAAACTAGCTAATGAATATTCAAATAAACCTTGATTATCCGTTTTAAAGTGAAGTTGTGCACCTGATTTTGAGATAGTTTCATAGGTTTTTAAAAATGTTTTATAGGTTAGTCGTCTTTTAGCATGCTTTTTCTTTGGCCAAGGATCAGAGAAATTCAAATAAATTTGAGAAACTTCACCTTCTGCAAAGAAGTCAGTTAAATCTGCTCCATTGACTAATAATAATTGCAAATTAGGTAACTGCTCAACTAATTGTTTTTCTAATACTGAAATCATGGCATTTGTTTGAAGTTCAATACTCACATAGTTAATATTAGGATGAGCTTTTGCCATTTCGACAATAAATTGCCCTTTTCCACTCCCCACTTCTATATGAATGGGTTGTTCTTTTGCAAAACGTTCTTGCCATTTGCCTTTCCACAAGCTGCCATCTGTTAAAATATATTGTGGATTGTCTTTAATTGTCTCCATTGCACCTGGTTTGTTTCTTAATCGCATAACGGATTCCTTTCTCTATAAAATAGCCCCTTGACTTTTAAGTCAAAGAGCTACTTATACATCATATAATTTTTTTAATAATGAAACGTAATTTGACATTTGTTTGTATTCTTCTCGGTAATAACTTCTTTTAATTTGCTGCAACAAGTTCATGCCTGCATACCAATTAATACGCTCTAACAATTCATCATCAACTTGTATACCATACATTTCTAACCAATTAGGCCAATCCTCTCTAGAAACATATTGTCCTAATATCGTCCCCAAATCATAAGCTGGATCAGATAAAACAGAATAATCCCAATCAACCAAATATAATTCTCCATTTGATGCTAACATCCAATTATTATGAATAGCATCTCCATGACACGCAACAAATCCAACTGATGCATAAGATGGTAAGTGATTTTCTAAATAACGAAAAACACGCATTAAATAATCGTCGTTTTTCAATTCTTTAGGTAAATCAGTTATATAATCTTTCAAAAAATCAAAGACTGATTTTTCTGCACCATCCATTCTTTTAAGCATTGATTTTAATGACTCTGATTGATGAAGATAACGCAACATATGTGCAACATCTTCACTCTTAGAGAGTTCTTCTATCTCTAACTGTCGTCCTTCTAACCATTCTTGTGCAGTTAATATGTCCCCATTACTTGTTCTTTTAGTCCAAAGTAATTTTGGCGTTAAACCTTCACGAGATAATGCGGCTAAAAAAGGAGTAGAATTACGCTTAATAAAGACTCTCTCATTTTCTTTCATACCTTTATAAGCTTTCCCGGTATCTCCTTTTATTGGTTGGAGATTCCAGTTTTTATCAAAATTAAACATGTCTATTACTCTCCATAACTGTCCTTTACTCACTTTTACCATCATTCCACTGTTCCACTATGGGATTACGAAAATTTAGTATAACACATTTCTATTGAAGTTTTTCATCTATTTGCATTTTTTTCAATTTTTTTTAGTCTCAAAGGGAGATACCCCCACGATAATACTAAACAGACCACAACAAATATCCCAAATAATTGCATTGCCTCTACTTTATTAGGTAATGCAATTAACACAATTATGCCATAAATAATTGTCATGATCATTAATACACTTCTTATTATAGATAAAACTGCACCAGATTTTTTCTTAGGAGAAACAGGATACAGCTGAGCCATCAACATATAATCGAATGCATGATACATTGGAATTAATTGAAAGCCCAACAAATAGATAAACAAACTACCTAGTATAGCCATTAACCAAAATGACTGAGTAAAAAATAAAAGAATCGCACCTACAATAACCAAACGTAGCGTTAAGCTACTATACTCAGAACTTCTTGCAGCAACTCTTGCATAAAGATAAAGATAAGTATTCTCTGAGGTTTTCTTAACTTTATTTAGTAAGCCATCTAAATATTTCCGTCTTCTAACATCTGATGACAAGCCAGGAACATCTGTAAATAAATTAAAGAATGAATAAATTCGTTTCATTCTTTTTCTTTCCATATTAATACTCTTTTCCCAATTCAATTGACTTATTTCTAACGTTTGTTTTGCTAATACAACTAGCAATATACTCACAAGAATTGAAATGACTGTTCCAATATAAAATGATAAAAACAAACTTGAAGAAAGACCAATTAAAGCGCCAATATACCATACAAATCGATGCGTTGTCACCTTTTTCTCTGTATTAAGATAAAGTGACTCTAACTGTATCCATAAATCTGCATATTTTAATGAAATCAAACTTACAATTATGAATAATGCCATAGAAAAAGTCACTGATTTTGTTACCACTACTAAAGGAAACGTCACTCCGACAATTAGAGATAAGCTAATCACTGGTAAAATAGTTGAATATCTTAAACTCTGTTTCAAATAAGTCGTCATCGCTCTTTCTTTTGGCAATAAAAATACCATATCTGCTTCTTGCATCAAGGTACTCAATCGTCCAATAAATAGACTGATTAACCAAAGCATCATCACCACAAAAGGTACCCAAGTAACAAATGGGGTCAATGTTTTTAAATATTCGGAATAGTAATAACCAAAACCACCTAGTCCAACCATACAAATTAAAATAAAATGATCATTCATCACATATTTTAAATAGCGAATCATTTTTTTTTGATGTTTAGTAAGACGTAATTTATAAAATTCTACCATTATTTTCCCTCCTCTTTAGTAAGAGATAAATAAATATCATCTAAAGAAGAATCTGGTAGATTAAACTCCTCACGTAATTCCTCCATTGTCCCATTCGCTCTAACTTCACCATTATGCAAGACCACAAAACGATCACAATATATTTCAGCTGTAGCTAAAATATGAGTGGACATCAAAATAGCAGCACCTTGTTGTTTCATTTCATTCATCAACTCAAGAAGAGCATTGATAGCTAATGGATCTAAGCCTAAGAATGGCTCATCTATGATATATAAACTTGGCTCTGTCAAAAAAGCACACAATACCATAACTTTTTGTTTCATTCCTTTTGAAAAATGAGTGGGGAACCAATCTAATTTATTTTCTAAACGAAATAATTTTAATAAATACTCCGCACGTTTTAAAGCTTCTTCTTTTGGAATATCATACGCCATCGCCGTCACTTCAATATGTTCCCTTAATGTCAATTCATCATACAATATTGGACTTTCTGGTATAAAGCCTATTTTTTTTCGATAGGATTCTGGGGCATTAAAAATGGTTTCATCATCAATAGTAATTTTTCCTTTTTGTGCATTAAGTAAACCAATAATATGTTTTATGGTTGTACTTTTACCTGCACCATTGAGACCAATTAACCCAACCATCTCACCAGATTTCACTTCAAAATTAACTGATTTTAAAACAGGAACATGACCATAGCCTCCTGTTAGATTTTCTATTTTTAAACTCATTATTTTTCCTCCAATACATACTAGACTAATTATATCATATATCGTTCGTTTACTTACTTATTTTAATATTCATTGTCCTAACTTTTCATTCAATTATGATAATGTTACACTAGAACAGAAAGCTAATAAACATAGGAGGAACAAAGCATGACTGATTGTATTTTTTGCAAAATAATAGAAAAAGAAATACCTAGTTACCCCGTATATGAAGATGATATGGTATATGCCTTTTTAGACATTACTCAGACCACTAAAGGACACACTTTGGTTATTCCAAAAAAACATGTTACTGACATTTTTGAGTATGATGAAAAATTAGCATCAGATGTTTTTACTAGAATCCCTAAAATTGCACGTGCCATTGAACAAGCCTTCCCTGATATGGTTGGATTAAATATGGTTAACAATAATAAAGAAGCCGCTTATCAAAGTGTCTTTCATTCACATGTCCACCTTATTCCAAGATATGGAAAAGAGGATGATTTTTCAATGACCTTTGCAGATAATGGCTCAAAATACTCAAAAGAAGACATGGTATCAATTGCTCAGTCCATTAACAAGGAGATTAAAAAATGAAAAAGAAAGAGAAAAATAAATCTTTTTCAGGAAAAAAATTTATTAAAGGCTTTTTAGTTGGAGGAGCTATTTGTGGTGGGGCTACTCTTTTACTAGCTCCACGATCTGGAAAAGAAACCCAACAATCAATCACTAATAAAATAGAAGCAGATATCAATTTTCTTCTATCATTAAGTAATCAAATTGATACTACCAAAATACAAGCTAATCGATTAGTAACGTTATCACAAGAATTATTACCTGTCTTTGAAAAAGAAACAACAAAAAGTCTTAAAAAATTTGAATTTAAAGCCAAACCAAGGATTGAACAAATCAAAGAACAATTAGCAAAAATTGAACAAGATATCACTGAATTTAAAGACACTCTTGAGCAATAAAGTATTAAAATATTTATAAATTATTATTAACTTTTTAGATAACTATTTAGTTTCATTCTTTTTATGGTATAATAATAAACATGCTTATGAATAATTCATAATATTTACTGAAAACTAGATTGGAGAATTAACATGAAAAACAAAAAATTAAAATTAGCCGCTGTCGCGCTATTAAGTATGGTTACTTTAGCAGGTTGTTCTGGCGGTAAAGATATCGTTACAATGAAAGGTGGAAAAATTACTGATACTCAATTTTTCGATGAACTGAAGAAAAGTTCTACTTCATCTGAAACATTGGTTAACATGATTATTCAAAAAATCACTTTAGACGATTATGGTAGTAAAGTTGACCAAAAAGAAATTGATAAACAATACTCTGCTTATGAAGAACAAAATGGTGGTAAAAAATCTTTTGAAGCCCTACTTAAACAAAACAACATGACAGCTAAACAATTTAAAGATAATATTAAACAAAGTTTGGCCTTCCAAGAAATGTTAAAATCTCACATCAAAGTAACGGATGCTGACCTGAAAGAAACTTGGAAAACATATCATCCACAAGTAGAAACTCAAATTATGTCATTTGACTCTAAAGAAAATGCTGAAAAAGCATTGAAAAAAGTCAATGATGGTGATGATTTTGCTAAAGTAGCTAAAAGTGATTCTCAAGATACTGTCACTAAAGAAGATGGTGGTAAAGTGAAGTTTGACTCAACTGCTACAACTGATCCTGCTGGTGTAACAGTTCCTACTGAAGTAAAAGAAGCTGCATACAAATTAGAAGACGGTAAGGTATCTGATTTAATTACTGTTCAAAACCAACAAACTGGTACAGATGTTTATTACATTGTAAAAATGGTTAAAAACAAACAAAAAGGTAATGATTACAAACCTTATGAAAAAGAATTAAAAGAAATTTTTGAACAAACTAAAATGTCTGATGCTACTTTCCAACAAGAAGTGATTGGAAAAGAATTAGAAAAAGCAAATGTAAACATTAAAGATGATCAATATAAAAATATATTAACACCATATTTACCACAAAAAGAAACCAAAACAAGTGATAGCAAAACATCAGATTCTAAAACAAGTAAATCTTCAGAAACTAAATCAACTGAATCTAGTAAAGAAGAAACCACTGAATCAACTAAATAATACTAATGATAAAAAACAAAAACGTACATCCCTTAATGGGATGTACGTTTTTTATTTAATACAACAATTCAATTAAATCACTTGCTTCGATATTTCCAAAATATTTTTTAACATCAATTTTATCAACAGCTTTTGATATTGATTCTTTGTCATATTTGATTCCAGTAAGAATATCCTCCACATCAGCAATCTGACCTAATCCAAAGAAATCACCAAAAATACGAATCTCTTTAATTTCACCATCGGATACATTCATTTTTGCTTCAATTGAACCAATTGGGTATCTCTTACGTCGTACAATATCAAATTCAGGTGAACGACCATAGTTCCAATCCCAATTACGATATAATTTATCAGAAATAGCATTGATTTTTTTCCAGTCTTCTTCTGTTAATTTATATTCATTTACATCATTAATATCTGTTGTTTCAAAGATTTTTAATAAAATCTCTTTTCTAAAATCTTTTGTAGACATATATTGATAATCATCAGATAAAAATGGTTTGATATTTGTCACTCGAGATCGGATTGATTTAATTCCTTTTGACTCAATTTTATCTTTTCTCACCTTTAATGCATTAACTACTTCGTTTACATCACTATCAAACATCAACGTACCATGAGCAAACATACGACCATTTGTGGCATACATCGCATTTCCAGAGAATTTTTTATCATCGATAACTAAATCGTTTCGTCCCTTTAACTCTGCTCCTTCTACACCTAGCTCATGAAGGGCATCAATAATCGGTTGAGTCACCTTCGCAAAGTTTCTAAATGATTCTCCATCATCTGGCATAATAAAACTAAAGTTTAAATTTCCTTCATCGTGATAAACTGCTCCCCCACCACTTAATCGACGAACCACATGAATACCATTATCTTCAACATAATCCATATTAATTTCTTCAATCGTATTTTGGTTACGTCCAATGATAATTGATGGCTCATTAATATAAAATAATAAAATTGGCTCATCTACTGGCATTTCCTGTAATAAAAATGTCTCAATAGCTAAGTTAATTCGTGGGTCTGTTATTTCTTCATTTGATACATAAATCATCGATACATCTCCTTATAATGTCTTATTTAAATTAATTTTTGCAAGTTGAATTGGAATATCACCAGCATAATATTGAGTCTGTTTTAAAACCTCATCTAAATCAAGGGATTGATTTAAATGACTAATTATTACTTGTTTAACATTAGCTTGTTTAGCTAATTCGCCAGTTTCTTTGGTTGTTAAGTGTGCTTTATGGTGTTCATTACCTTCTAAAAAATAGGTATCTGTAATTAATAAATCAGCTTCCTGACAAAAATCAGATAATCCTTCCAAATAGCCTGTATCTGCCGTAAACACAAATACTTTGCCTGTGCTTTTTTCGACAATTCTTGTTGCAAAACAAGGAACAGGATGAATCGTGCGTTTAAACGTTATTAGGAATGGACCAAGTTCAAGCTCTTGTGTTTCATGATAGGCAATGCCTTTTGAAATACCTGTCATGGTTAAATCATTAAATTTTTCCATGTTTTCAGTATGACCATATATCGGTAATTCTTCCACAGGTTTTGTTGGTTTTAATTGACGTAAATATTGTAAAACACCTAAATCTGCCATGTGGTCATGATGATAATGAGTCAAAAGAACAGCATCTAACGTCAAAGGATCTAACTTTTCCTCTAACCTAACAAGTGTTGTACTTCCAGCATCTAATAACAATGAAAAATCATTTGATTGAACAAGGTATGATGTTGTACCTTCCCCTTGATAAGGGTAACCTCCCCAATAGCCTAATACAGTGATATCCATAATATGACTTCCTTTCCATACAATATTATCCTACGACTAGTCAATAAAAGATACAAATACTTTGGTAATATTATCAACTAATTCCTAAAATCATTCAATAAAAATTATTTTTTTAAACAATTTTGTTCTTTATAAAAAATAAACAGATACTTTTACGTACCTGTTCATTTCATTTAGTAAGATGTTAATTCTTTTACTTTATCAGCATCTAAACGTTTCACTACTTCTGTCACTAATTTAATAGTGTTTAAATAATCATCTTCATGAATAATAGATGTGTGCGAATGTAAGTAACGAGTTGCCACAGTAATCGCCAGTGATGGCACACCATTACGTGTTAAATGTTGCATTCCAGCATCTGTTCCTCCACCTGTGATAACAGTGTATTGGAATGGAATATCCAGTTCTTCTGCTACATCAATGACAAAATCACGCAATTTTCTGTGTGGAATCATTGACGCATCAAAAATTAAAATTTGTGGTCCTTCACCTAACACAGAATCTGCTTCTTTTGGTGTCATACCTGGTGTGTCTCCTGCAGTACCTGTATCAAGAGCAAATGCAATATCAGGATTAACTAAATGAGTACTTGTTCTGGCACCACGTAATCCAACTTCTTCTTGTACATTACTACCAGCAAATAAAATATTTGGATGACCTTCTTTAGCTAAATTTTCTAATACTTTTAATGACACGGCCGTTCCGATACGATTGTCCCATGCTTTTGCTAATAAATATTTTGAGTCATTTAATCGTTTGTACTCAATGTAAGGAGTAATCATATCTCCTGGTTTGATTCCCCACTCACTTGCTTCTTCTTTACTTGTTGCGCCAATATCTATAAACATATCTGCAATATCGTATGGTTGTTTTCTTGCTTCAGCAGACAAAACATGCGGTGGTTTTGAACCAATTACACCATGAATTTCTTTTCCATTAGATGTTGTGATGGTCACTTGTTGAGCCAACATAACTTGTCCCCACCAACCGCCTAATGTTTGAAATTCGATAAAACCTTTATCAGTGATTTTAGTTACCATAAAACCAACTTCATCCATATGCCCTGAAATTAAGACGCGTGGACCTTCTTTTTCACCAATATGACGCGCGTTAATGCCACCTAACCCATCAAACAATAATTTATCAGCATATGGCTCAGCATATTTTTTAAATAGTTCTGTCACCTGTGTTTCATTGCCAGGTACGCCTTTTGCATCTGTTAATTCTTTTAAAAACAGTTCTTCTTTTTTATCTAACAAACTAGTCACCTCTTTTTAATTTCATTAACTTTAGTATAACATTTTTAACCGAAATATAAAAAGAACGATAACGATTCTTTTAAAAGGTTGATATTTTCCAACCCTATACCTATTTAAAGACTATTGATTTTATTTACTACTAATCATATAACATTAACCCAAGGAGAAGAAACATGAAATCATGTTGATTGAACCAGATAAATCATTAGATTATGTCTTACGTTCACTATTAATCACTAAATCATCTGTTACTCTAAATTATTCCTTATTTGATAATGTCACTGAAGAAAAAACTGATTTCACTGTGATACATGCTTTTTAACCATATAAATGAATTAGTATCGATAAATTAGGAAACAATCTAATATTTGAATAAATTTAATCTTTAGGTGATTATCATTATATTCTAACCAAATTAAAGCAAGGTTATGATATTCCCTCATGCATAAAAAAAGAGGGTTTCCCCCTTTTATGCTATCTTTACTACATTAATCTTATCATCAAAATAGTGTTCATCAAATATAACATCTTGTTTATCAATAGAAGATATGGCACAAATTAGCCCTTGCTTTACAATAACTTCTGTTGTATTTTCTTTATCAGAGAGCCCTCTTGCTAATCCAAATAAAAATCCCTCATGACTTAAGTTCGATACATCTAAATCATTTGTCGATAAACTGAATAGCTCTTCATTGTGAGAAACATAGCCTGTTCCTGACTCACCGTAAATAACAACCATTGGAACATCTTCAAATAAAGGATCAGTTATAATTTCCGAAGGTAACATGTTAGATACCACTGTTTGAGATAATGATAATAAATCTGGTAATTGCGTTTCTTTAAGACAAATAGCATAGGGTTTATCATCACCATTTAGTGCAATCTTTATAGTTTCGATACTTCCATCAAAAATAATTTTTTGATTATTTTGTAGTAGATGAAAGAAAGAGTAATAACTATTTCTTTTATTGACTAATGAGTCTGAGAATAAGATGATAGCATCACTTCCATCAATAACCTCTTGATAATCATAAATATCTCGACTATATAATACATTAGATATACTAGAAAATTCTTGTTGAAATAAATTATTTATGTGTGTTGTCATATTATCAAGTAAAACAAGTGTTTCAACTTCACCAATAATAGGTTTTAAATGAGTCACCACTCTTTGTTCTAAATTTATTTTTGCTTGCATTCTTTTAGAGACTTCTGGGTACAAGTTAACTGTCACAATCATTCGATTCACCTCTAATAATTAATATGTTTATTATCACAAATAATTTTAACTTTTTAGAGATAAAACTATAAAAAAAAGATGAATACTATACATATCCATCCACTTTAAAGAAAATAAGCTTCTTTATCTAAACATTTTTCCCAAATAACAATTTCAGAATCCTGTAATGACTTTGACACATCAATAATCCGTTGATTACTACTTCCACGAAATTGCAAAGTTAAATCCCGTTTTTCCAATTCAAATCGACCATCAACTAATACATCCACATAGTTAAGTAGTTCTAATTTATCATCTGTCTCTTCGAGAAGTTCTTCAAAAGTATATCCTGTCCACGACCAAATATCTTTTGATGTTCCAAATTCATTTCTTACGCGCTTGACTAATGACAAACAAACTTCCGTATTTAAGAAAGGTTCTCCTCCTAATAACGTCAGCCCTTGAACATAGTCATGAGACAAATCTTCTATGATTTTGTCCTCTAATTCTTTTGTATAAGGTGTACCATACTTAAAGTTTTGAATCGCTCTGTTAAAACATCCCTTACATGCAAATAAACACCCACTAACATAAATACTGCATCGAACACCTTCACCATCTACAAACATAAAGGGTTTATAGTCAGCAATGTATCCTTTACTATATTTAGCAGAGTCCCACTCTTTTGGTTTTGGATTTCTCATTTCTATACTCCTTTAAAAAATAAAAAAGAGTGTGACACTCTTTTTTATTTCATATGTTTTACTCGTGATGAAATTTCTTTATGACGACCATGAACCATTGGTCTTGCTTGTGGGTTACCTAAGTAGCCACATGTTCGTTTTACTACATCACATGTTTTTGGGTCATTATTGTGGCATTGTGGACATTCAAAACCACGTTCAGTTGGATTAAAATCCCCCTCAAAACCACATTCATAACAATGGTCAATTGGTGTATTAGTGCCTAAATACCCAACTTTATCATAAGCATAATCCCACACCGCTTCTAATGCTTTTCTATTTTGTTGCAAGACTGGATATTCACAGTAATGAATGAAGCCACCTGAACAATATTTAGGGTAATCTTTTTCAAAATCTAATTTTTCAAATGGCGTAGGATTTTTTCTCACATCATAATGAAAACTATTTGTGTAGTATTCTTTATCTGTAATATTTTCAATCTCACCAAATTTTTCTTTATCTAAACGACAGAAACGATCAGTTAAACTCTCACTAGGTGTTGAATATACGCTAAAGTGATAACCATACTCGTCGCCCCATGCATCAGTATGTTGTTTTAGATATTTCAATATTTCTAAAGTAAATTCTTTGGCTTTAGGATTTTCTTCCCATTCGCCACCAAAGAATGAAGAAGCTACCTCATACAATCCAATATATCCTAGAGAAACGGTTGCTCGTTTATTTCTAAATAATTCATCAACTGACTCATTTTTATTCAATCTATCGCCAAATGCACCATACATATATAAAATAGGCGCATTAGCTGGTGTTGCCTCTTTACATCTTTTCACACGAAAAACCAGGGCATCTTTAGCAATAGATAAACGTTCATCTAACAATGACCAAAATGTTTCTATGTGACCATTAGCTTCCAACGCGATGCGTGGCAAATTTAATGTCACTACGCCTAAATTCATACGTCCAGCATTAACTTCCTTACCTGTCTCGTCTTTCCAACCTTGTAAAAATGATCGACATCCCATTGGAACTTTAAAACTACCAGTTAACTCAACAATTTTATCGTAATTCAATATGTCAGGATACATTCTTTTAGTCGCACACTCTAATGCTAACTCTTTGATATCGTAATTTGGATCACTTGGTTTCAAGTTAACACCATCTTTAATCGTAAAAATTAATTTTGGGAAAATCGCTGTACGATGTTCTCCTCCAAGCCCCTTAATACGATTTAAGAAAATTGCGCGTTGAATTTCTCGCTCAAACCAATCCGTACCAAGACCAAATCCTAATGAAGTGAATGGCGTTTGACCGTTAGAAGTAAACAATGTATTAATTTCATACTCTAAACTTTGCATAGAATCATAAATATCTTTACTTGTTTTTTGTTTCGCATATTCATCGTGTTTAGACTCATCATCTATCCATTGTTTGGCATCCTCTAAATGCTTTTCATAATTTTTCTTCGCAAAAGGAGCTAAAAATTCATCAATTCTATCTGCCGAACATCCACCATACTGACTAGATGCCACGTTTGCGATAATTTGAGAAATTTGTGCTGTCGCTGTTTGAATTGACTTAGGAGGCTCAACTTCAGCATTACCAATTTTAAATCCATTATTTAACATACTCTCAAAATCAATTAAACAACAATTTGTCATAGGTGAATAGGGATGATAATCTAAATCATGATAATGAATTTCACCTTTCTGATGAGCATTTGCCACATGGGGAGGCAACATTTTCAAGCCGATTGATTTTCCAACAATTCCTGCAGTCAAATCTCTTTGGGTATTAAATACATCACTATCTTTATTCGCATTTTCATTTACTAAACGTTGATCCTTATTTAATAATTTCTCAATTGTCACATTAATATCTGTTGATTCTGCCCGTTCAAAATCTCGCTTAGTTCGATAATTTATATATTCTTGAGCTAAAGAATATTCACGATTTTCAAGAAGTATATGTTCAACGATATTTTGAATCTCATAAATCTTCACATCTTTAGAAAAACGAGATGTAATCTCAGAAACAATTTTGAATACTAATTCATCAATTTTTCTAATAGATAAATCATCAATTGGACCATTTATTTTATTTTCTGCTTTCAGTAGTGCCGCTGTTATTTTTGCAATGTCAAAATCAACCGTACGTCCATCTCTTTTAATGACATTAATCGTATCAATTTCTTCTGATATTTTGCTCATTATTTCGTTTAATTCTGCTGTTTCTATCATTATCATCTAACTCCCTTAATATATTCAACTAATATCTTATCCCAATGAGATTCTTTTTTCAACTATATATAGTATATATTTTTATTTTTAAAGATTTGAAAGCACTATATATAGTATAAGAGTCGATATAACAATATCTTTTGTTTGTCAACAATCATTTTGTTTTTTTCTTCACTTAATTATAAAAAATAGAGCAAAGCACTCCTAACTAACAGAGTACTTCGCCCTACCTTATTATCTATCATTTTTTATTCTTTTATAAATAATCATCTCAATAACTATTAAACTTATTGCAATAATAGAAACTATTATCCATAGATTAAGCCCATTATTTGATACTACTAATCCATTATTCAAATGACTTGCTTCTTCACGACTTATCTTAAAAGTATCTTTCCACGTCTCATCGTCATCATTATTAACAGAAACATGTGTCCTTTCTTTATTGCCGTTAATGACATCAAAGTAACCATAATCGCCTCTTGAAGTACCTGTTTCTTTATTGAAAAATTCATAACGTCCTGTTTTATTATCATATCTTGCTAAACCAAGGTATCCTTGATTGTACTCAGATACATCCTTATCGTTACTATCTAGCGCTTTTGTCCCTTACCAAAATGTTGAACTCAATATATTTCGACCTGGCACGTCTTTATCAATTGTCCCTGTTTCAAGGCTTAATTTAAGGAAATCAATTGTAAAGTTTAAATCTTTATCATAAGGAGCATGTTCAACAAATACTGGACCAGTTCCACCATCTTTTTGTGTTCCATTTCTTCTATATGTAAACATATCACTATCTAGCCTAACCATATCAACCACTACGTTATAATTTATTTGTGACATTAAGATACGTTTTTTCCCATCAGGTGTTACAAAAAATACTCCTTTCTCTCCTCTTGTCTCCCCAGTTGTTTTTATCAAAAAATTCGTAACGATTAGTTTGATTGTCATACTTCGCTAAACCAATAAAGTCACTATTTAAATTCGCTACATCGTTTCTATCTTTATCATAAACATACGTTCCTTGCCAATTTGTTCTCCCAAAACTATATTCGGATCAAAATCAGCTGCTGTAACTTTCAATCCCCCTACAATTCCAATTGTAGTAAAAGAAACTGATAACATCACTCTTTTTACATTTTTAACCTTCATTCTGCTATGAACTGATAAACCATAAACGTTGGAGTAATTAAATTATTTTGTATCATATTGACAAAATTCACATGAAATCAAATAAAAGAGCAGATGAATGAACTCATCTGCTCTTTTATTTATTATTAACCAACTTTATTTTGCATAATCTACTGCTCTAACTTCACGAACAACCGTTACTTTAATGTGTCCAGGATATTCAAGCTCGTCTTCTATTCTCTTACGAATGTCATGAACCAATATAACGGCTTCGTCATCTGTCACTTCACTTGGTTTCACTACAACTCGAATTTCTCTACCAGCCTGTATTGCAAAACTTGTGTCAACTCCAGGGAAATCATTAGCAATTCCTTCTAAACGTTCTAAACGTTTAATATAATTTTCTAAAGATTCACTTCTTGCCCCTGGTCGAGCAGCTGATAAAGCATCTGCTGCTGCAACTAAGACAGAGATTACAGAGGTTGCTTCTACATCACCATGATGTGACGCAACAGCATTAATTACTACTGGATTTTCTTTATATTTACTTACTAATTCTGTTCCTATTTCAACATGAGAGCCATCTACTTCATGATCTAAAGCCTTACCGATATCATGTAGTAATCCAGCTCTACGTGCTAACGTTGCATCTTCTCCTAGCTCTTCAGCTAAGACACCTGCTAGTTTTGCTACTTCTATTGAGTGATTTAATACATTTTGACCATAACTTGTTCTAAATCTTAAGCGACCAAGTATTTTAATTAAATCAGGATGTAATGAATGAACTCCCACTTCAAATGCTGCATTTTCACCATATTCACGAATTCGTTCATCCATTTCCTTACGAGATTTTTCCACCATCTCTTCAATTCTTGCAGGATGAATTCGACCATCTTGAATTAATTTTTCCAATGTCATTCGAGCAATTTCTCGTCTAATTGGATCAAATCCAGATAAGACGACTGCTTCTGGTGTATCATCAATAATCAAATCAATACCTGTTAATGTTTCAAGTGTTCGTATATTTCGGCCTTCTCGTCCGATAATTCGACCTTTCATATCATCGTTTGGTAATGTGACAACTGTCACTGTCAATTCAGAGATCTGATCAGCAGCACTTCGCTGAATTGCTAAAGCTAACATATTACGTGCTTTACGATCTACTTCATCTTTTACACGTTGTGCACTTTCTTTAATCAACATCGCCCGATCATGTGACAATTCTGCTTTCATGTCGTTCATGATAATATCTTGCGCTTCATCTTTAGATAGATTAGCAATACGCTCTAATTCTATCTCTTGCTTTTCAATTAAGGTTGATACCTCTTTTTCCCGCTCATCAATCAATTGTTTCCTTGAATCAAGTTTTTCCTCTTTTTCTTCAAGTGAACGTTCGCGTTTTTCTAAAGAGTCATCTTTTCGATCAAGATTATTTTCCCTTTGTAACAGTCTATTTTCTTGATTTTTTAATTCAGCTCTTTCTTCCTTCAGCTCACTTTCGATTTCGAATCGGTATTGTTGATTCAGTTCTTTTGCTTCCAACAAATGCTCTTTTTTTAGAGTCTCAGCCTCTTTCTTGGCTTGTCGAATAATTCCGGTGGCAGTATTATTCGCACCTTCTATAGACCTCTTATGTCGAGTCATGGCAATAAAATAGCCAATTGCTAGACCTACAATTAAACCGATGATAGCAAGGAGTATTGTAGCAGCCATAAAAACACCTCCATACTATCTTTATTATTGTGTTATTCGTAGATGTAAAACATATTACTATGACTTAAATCATATATAAAATATGAGTGTATATATTTAACTATACATTATATATTCTAATCTTTGTTAAAACGAGTGTCAACTTAAAAAAGAGGCTAAACAACAAAGCATAAAAAAATAGACTACTGTCTAAAAAGATATAATAACATAATTCATTATTATTACTTTAAACAGTAGTTTATTATACAATTAATCTTCTGATTCGACAGATATTTCCTCTAATTTTTCATTTTCTTCTTCTACGTCTTCAGGTTCTACACCATCCATATTATAAGCTAAACGCACTTTTTGATAAATCTCTTCCATCATCTCTGAGTGTTCAGCCAAATATTTTTTCGCATTTTCACGGCCTTGACCAATACGTTCATCTTGATAAGAATACCATGCACCACTTTTATTGACGATATCCTTATCAGCAGCCATATCAAGTAATTCACCCTCTTGCGAGATTCCTTCTCCATACATGATATCTACTTCTGCTATTCTAAATGGTGGCGCTACTTTGTTTTTTACTACTTTAATCTTAGTACGATTACCAATAATATCCGTTCCAGATTTTAATTGTTCGGCTCGACGAACTTCAAGACGAACTGTAGCATAAAATTTTAAAGCACGTCCTCCTGGTGTTGTTTCTGGATTTCCAAACATCACACCAACTTTTTCACGAATTTGGTTGATAAAAATAGCAATGGTTTTCGTTTTATTGATTGTCCCGGATAATTTTCTTAACGCTTGTGACATCAAACGAGCTTGCAGACCAACATGTGAATCTCCCATTTCTCCATCAATTTCAGCTCTTGGTACAAGTGCTGCAACAGAATCGACTACAACAATATCAATCGCTCCACTAGAGACTAATGCTTCCGCAATATTTAAACCCTGTTCTCCAGTATCTGGCTGCGATAACAATAACTCATCAATATTGACCCCTAATGCGCTCGCATATTTAGGATCTAATGCATGCTCTGCATCGATAAAGGCAGCCGTTCCACCAGCTTTTTGAACTGAAGCAATAGCGTGTAACGCAACCGTAGTTTTACCGGAACTTTCTGGACCGTATACTTCCACAATTCTTCCTCGTGGGTATCCGCCAACACCTAAGGCAGAATCTAAAGCAAGAGAGCCACTAGATACTGTTGAAATTTGTGTATCCACTTTCTCTCCCAATTTCATCACTGAACCTTTACCAAAATCTTTTTCTATTTTTTTTAACGCAGCATCTAAGGCTGCTTTACGATTATCCGCCATGTATGTACCTCCAGTTATTTTATCTCTTCACTCTTTAATATACTTTTTTTTAATCAAAAAAGCAAGAAAAAAGCGAACAAATATTCGTGTGTTTCATTAACTATTTAATCGTATGAAATTATATCCATGCTTTATAGCACCATCTTTCATATAAGACAAGTGACGTTTAAATATTCTTTTTTTACAGATAATATCTTCTTTATTAGCCAAGAAAAACCAAGTAATCCCTTCAGGTAATTCATCATTTCCATGACTCATATCTCCTAATAACACCATTACATAATCTGTTTGAAACATCTCTAATCCTGATTTTGCTAATTCTTTCCCGAGCACTTCATCGTTACTTGCCTCAATTGTTTGATTAAATATAGAAGATAACATGCTCTTGCTATTGACGTTAATCCCTGCCTTTACAACCGATTCACCACCAGCTACCTCAGTTCCTACAGTAAAGAAACGACCGTCCGTTAATAAATCAATCACTGATAATGTTTTTCTTTGCTTCTTTAGTTGATTAATAGCAACTTCTTGAATGGTTAATTCTTCTCCATAACCATAAAAATAATGCTTTTCAATATCTAATATTTTTTCTTCCATTTCATCTAATAACTCTCTAGCCGTATCTAAATTTGAGCTTTGTGCCGTAAGTCTTAACATCACTTCATTTGACTTGGCATAAGGCGCTACTGTTGGATTAGTTTGCGCATCGATAATGTCTGATAAATCTGTTACTAACTGTGACTCGCCAATATCAATAAAACGTAAATAACGCGATACCAATTCATTATGGTGTGGAGATAGTTTTCTGAGTAGAGGTTTAGCTTCTTGTTCAAACATAGCCGTTAATTCACTTGGTGGCCCTGGTAAAAGTAGATAATTAACACCATTCACTTCAATAAAAGCACCACATGCCAAACCTGTTGGATTTTTTAATGTTATGCCTTTCTTAAAGGTAAGTGCTTGTTGTTTATTATTTTCTGGCATGACTTTATCTGTCGATGAAAACAAATGGTAGATCTTTTCTAGAGATCCTTCATCATATTCTAACGGTTCATTAATAAATTCACTCACTGCTTCTTTTGTTAAATCATCTGTTGTTGGCCCCAGCCCTCCACACAAAATAATTAACTCACTTCTTTTTGAAGCTAAATTCAACGTATCTATTAAACGTTTTTTATTATCTCCAACTGTTGTTTCAAAATAAACTTCATAACCTAAATCAGCTAACTCTTTCGACAGAAAAGCTCCATTTGTATTAACAATTTGTCCCAACAATAATTCTGTTCCTACTACAATCAGTTCTGTTTTCATTCTTATTCCTCCACTCATAAATTAAAATACGCTTTTTCCTATTTTATCACATTATATTTAAATAAAAAAAAGACTAAGTTTACAATAAAATCAACCTTTCATGATAAACTAAAATCAAATAATAATATATATGGAGGTAAATCATGGGGCAATATAATAGCGTTTTCGATATCATTGGACCAGTTATGATAGGACCTAGTAGTTCACATACTGCTGGTGCTGCTAGAATTGGAAAAGTCATCCGACGTATTTTAGGTGAACAGCCACTTTCTGTTGATATCTATTTATATGAGTCTTTTGCAAAAACTTATCGTGGTCATGGAACTGATATCGCGTTAGTTGGTGGGTTACTTGGGATGGATCCAGATGATGACCGTTTAGCTAAATCCTTAGAAATCGCTCATGAAAAAGGAATGGAAGTAGCTTTTATACCTAAAATTGAAAAAGCTGACCATCCTAATCAAGTAAAAATGATATTAAAAACAAAAGATCGTAGCATGACATGTACTGGTATATCTATTGGTGGTGGATCCATTCAAATTTCTGAGCTTAATGGTTTTAAAATTAATTTAGATTTTTCAACACCAACCTACATTACTTTCCATCAGGATAAACCAGGAGTTGTTGCTAACGTAACGCGACTGTTATCTGAAAAAAATATTAACATCAGCACCATGACATTAACAAGAGAAGCCAAAGGAGAAAAAGCTATGATGATTATCGAGGTAGATAATCGTGTGGATGGCTTACTCGATTCTCTGAGACAAATAGAATATATTGATGCGGTTGATTTTTTCAACTAGAAAGGATACAAGAATGTTTGAAACAATTGAAGAATTAATTACTTTAGCAAATGAACATGGTTCAATTGCTGAAGCCATGATCCAAACAGAAATAGAAGTTTCACAGCGACCACGTGATGTGATTATAGCTCATATGGAAAAAAATCTTTCTGTTATGTTAGCATCAATTGAAAAAGGAGTAAAAGGTGTCACTTCTGTAACCGGTTTAACTGGTGGAGATGCTCCCAGAATGAATGACTATGTCAATCAAGGAAACTTTTTAAGTGGTGAAACTATTTTACGTGCGGTACAAAATGCCATGGCAGTTAATGAAGTTAACGCTGAAATGGGGTTAATTTGTGCCACACCTACTGCTGGTAGCGCTGGAGTTGCTGCTGGTGTATTATCTGCTTTAACAGATAAACGTGATTTAACAAAAGAACAACAAATCAATTTTTTATTTGCAGCTGGTGCTATTGGTTTAGTCATTGCTAATAATGCTTCAATTAGTGGTGCTGCTGGTGGGTGCCAAGCAGAGATTGGATCAGCTAGTGCTATGGCAAGTGGTGCTTTAGTCGAAACGTGTGGTGGAACACCTGAACAAGCATCTCATGCTGTTGCAATAACCATCATCAATATGCTAGGTCTTATCTGTGACCCAGTGGCTGGGTTAGTTGAGATACCTTGTATTAAAAGAAATGCCTTAGGTGCTTCTCAAGCATTTATTTCTGCTGATATGGCTTTAGCAGGAGTTAAAAGTGTTATTCCTGTAGATGAAGTAATCGAAGCGATGCATCAAGTTGGAATGCAAATGCCCTCTGCTTTTAAAGAAACTGCTGAAGGTGGATTAGCAGCAACTAAAACAGGTAAAAAAATTATGCATCAACTTTACAATAATCACCCTAAATAAAATAAGCACCTTATTAGACTTCAATCTAATAAGGTGCTCTTTATTCTTATTTTTAATGATAATAATCAAAACGGCCTTTTTTAAGAAGTGTTCCTGCAGTCCCAACATCAAGAAGAGATTTATTGATAATACTTTTCTTAACAATTGATCCCATATATCCTTTAACTTCTTTTCCACCAAGGATTTGACCCATCCCAACATTATTACCAATTGAAGCGACTGTTCCTAAAGATTTAAAAGTAAAGGCTTCAGTAGGTTGGTTGTTCAATAAGCGAGCTAAGTTGTTTGCAGCTGCTTCACCTTGTTTAATCGCGATTTGAGCTGTCGTTGGAAATGGTCGACCAGATTCTTCATCCATTACGGCACTCACATCACCAATCATAAAGATATCAGGGTAACCTTCAACACGTAAATCTTTTTCCACCATCACACGTCCACGACGTTCTGCAAATCCAGATTCTCCAACAACATGGCTTCCTTTAACCCCTGTTGTCCAAATAATTGTATGTGCATGAACTTCTTTTAGTTCACCATTTTCTTCATAAACAACTGTATTTTCTTTAATTTCTTTAATTGGTGTGCCAACTTTAAATGTCACACCACGTTTTTTTAATACGTCAATACCAAATTGACCAAGTTTTTCTGAAAACATTGGCAATAGGGTTGGCATTGCTTCAATACAAGTAATTTTCACTTTATCCATTGGGAAATTCATTGTTTTCGCCAATTTTGGAATACGGTTTGTAATCTCACCTAAATATTCAATACTTGTAAAACCAGCACCACATACTACTATTGATAAATCTAATTCATTTTTAGATTGTTGATAGTTAGATAACATTTTATCTAGGTGTGCTTGTGCTGCTTCTGCTGTTTTAATATTTACTAATGGTAAAGAAAATTCATCTACACCAGGAATGCCAAATGTTTCTGATTCAAAACCTAATGCCATTACTAAATAGTCATATGATAGCTCACCATTGTTTTCTAACAATACTTTTTTATCATCTTTTTCAACCTTAACAACAGTATCTTTTATAAATTCAACTTTTTTAGTATCAATAACATCCACAATATTAAATGTTATTTTACTTGCTGGTTCTGTTCCAGCAGCTACTTCGTGTAATTGTGTTGATTCATAATGATAATCATTTTTATTCACTAAAACGATATCCGCCTCAACATTTTTCTTGCTTAATTCTTTAGCTGTCTTTAGGCCTGCATAGCCTGCCCCCAAAATAACGACTCTTGGTCTGCTCATTTTTTATTCCCTCCAACTTTTAGTCCATCGACACTATATGATTTTTTCACAAAAAAGTCAATTTTTTTGACTGTGACTTTTTAAACAAACATGTTTCTATTTTTTTAGCGTTCTAGAGTAGTACCAAATACTAATAATTGTCACTAAACTCACAAATGCACCGTATATCAGTAAATGATTCACAAATTCACTTCTTGACAGTCCAAATGAATTTAATTCAGTTAAAATAACACCTAATCCTAAAATAAATCCACTCATAGTTAATTGAGATGATTTAGCTAATACTTCTAAACCCAACTGATTTTTTTTTGCTTTACTTACTTGACGATAATAAATAAACATACTGACAAAAATGATAAGCAACGTAACGATTTGTATGATTAAATTCATAGTTAAGACTCCTCTATTATCGAATTAAAAAAACATGCTTTAAATTGTAACATTTTTTTTATCATTTGACTATTTTTTTATTGATTTAAAATGTTGGTATACATTAGTTGCGACTCGTTGAGGTAAGCCTGACTTAATCAAATCTTGAACACTTGCTTCCTCAATTTTTTTCATCGATTTAAATTTTGTCAATAATTGTTTTTTACGCTTTGGTCCAAGACCATCTATACCATCTAATTTAGAGGCAAAACTTGTTTTACTACGTGTTGAACGATGAAACGTAATAGCGAATCGATGGACCTCATCTTGTATGCGCTGAAGCAAAAAGAATTCAGATGAATTACGCTTTAATGGAATAACTTCCAAATCTGGTCCAAATAATAACTCACTTGTTTTATGTTGATCATTTTTTGCTAATCCTGCAATTGGTATATCTAAACCTAATTGATTATCTAACACATCTTGAGCTGCATGTACTTGCCCTTTCCCACCATCAATTAAAATTAAATCTGGCATTGGTAAATTGTCCTTTATCACTCGCGAATACCTTCGATAAATCACTTCTTTCATTGAGGCATAATCATCTGGACCTTCAACTGTTTTAATTTTAAATTTACGATAGTCTTTTTTTGATGGTTTTCCGTCAATATAAACCACCATCGCAGAAACAGGATCTACTCCCATAATATTCGAGTTATCAAATGCTTCTATTCTATTAGGTATTGGAATATTCATTGCTTGTCCTAGCTTTTCTACCGCCCCAATCGTTCTATCTTCTTTTCGTTCAATCAAATTAAACTGTTCTTCCAAATAAATTTTGGCATTTTTATTAGCTAATTCGACTAAATCTTTTTTTTCACCACGTTGAGGTTGTAATATTTTAGTTGGAATCATTGCTTCTACAAGCGTCTTATCCAATTCTTTTGGTAGTAAAATTTCTTTCGGAATAAAATGATGATTTTCTTGATAAAACTGGCCGATAAATGTCAACATATCTTCTTCTGGCTCATTATAAAAGGGGAAATCAAACACATTTCTTTCAATAAGTTTACCTTGTCTAACAAAAAAGACTTGAACAACCATCCATCCTTTATCTACATAATAACCAAAAACATCACGATCGACAAAATCTGCATTCGTCATTTTTTGTTTGGTCATCACACTTTGAATAGACTGAATTTGATCACGATATTCTGCCGCTTTTTCAAACTCCATATTTTCAGAGGCTTTTATCATTTTTCCTTCAATTTCTTTTTGAATCTCAGTATAGCCGCCATTTAAAAACTTTTTAATTTCTTCTACCATCTCTTTGTACTTCGCTTCTACCACTGGATTCACACATGGTCCTAAGCATTGTCCCATATGATAGTACAAACATACTTCATTTGGTAGATTTTTACATTTTCTAAGAGGATAGATTTTATCTAGTAGTCGCTTGGTTTCATTGGCTGCTTTGACATCAGGATATGGGCCAAAGTAAATGGCGTTATCTTTCAATACTTTTCTAGTAATAAGCAGTCTTGGTGCTTTTTCATTGGTAATTTTAATAAAGGGATAGCTTTTATCATCTTTTAACATGATGTTATATTTCGGCATATTTTTTTGAATCAAATTAATTTCTAGCAATAGAGCTTCCGTATTCGACTCTGTGATAATCGTTTCAAAATCTACAATCTCGCTAACTAGTCGTTGTGTCTTCTCATCATGCGTCCCTGTAAAATAAGATCGCACGCGATTTTTTAAAATCTTCGCCTTACCAACATATATAATGGTATTATGTTTATCTTTCATCAAATAACAGCCTGGCTGATCTGGCAACAAAGCTAATTTATTTTGTATTCTTTCATTCACTAGTTCAATCTCCTTGTACTCTCTCTTTATCAAGTCAAGTATACAATTTGTTGAAAAAAAAATCATTCCACAGTGACTATTCACTATAGAATGATTTTAATTTTAAAGATATTTATTAAATACTTGTTCTAATTGTGGTTTTTGTTGGACACCAATCATTTGTTCAACAACTTGACCATCTTTTTTAAGTAATAATGTTGGAATACTCATAATTCCATGTGCTTGACTTGTTTGAGGATTTTCATCCACATTTACTTTAACAATTTTTACTTTGTCTTGGTATTCTGTTGCAATACCGTCTAAGATAGGTCCTTGCATACGACATGGTCCACACCAAGGTGCCCAAAAATCTACCAATACTAATCCTTCTTCTGTTTCTGCTGCAAAGTTTGCATCTGTAATATTTTCTACCATATTCATTCATCTCCTAAATAATCTTTTACTTTATGAATTTATTATACCATTGGGGGTAGTAAAGAACTAACAATCTGCTCACTTTCTAGAAAGTCACAATTGTCGCACCGTCTCCACCTTGATTGCTAGGAGCAAAATTATATTTTTTCACTCTACGATTATTTTTCAAGTACTCTTGTACCCCTTGTTTTAGTGCACCTGTTCCACGTCCATGAACAATGGTTACTTGAGGGTATCCTGCAAGTAACGCTGAGTCAATATACTGATCAACTTCTGCTAAGGCATCCTCATAACGTTTTCCTCGTAAATCTAGTTGAGTTGAAACTGATTGACGGCTACCACCACCATCGCTTTTTACGGTTGATACACGCATGCGAGGTTCTTTCTCAGGTGCAATTCGTGTCATGCCATCTTCTGATACATTCATCTTCAGAATACCTAGTTGCACTTGCCATTCTTTATTTCCAACTTTTTCGATTAATGTACCCCGTTGTCCAAACGCTTCAACTAAAACATCATCACCAGCTTTAAATGTTTTTTTCTCTTTAGCTTTTTTCAAGACTTTGTTTTTCTTCAAATGTGTTTCATCATGTTTTAATTTTTCAAAACCTGATTTAACTTCAATCAATTCATGTTCTTTAACGGATTGATTATTCCCTGTTCTTAGTTGCATTTGACGAATGTCTTTAATCATTTTTTCTGATTCTTCTTGTGCTTTACTAATCACTTCATTCGCTTCTCTTTTAGCCTTATTCATCTCTTTTTCACGTTCGGTAAAGAATAGTTCATAAGCCTCTTTTAAATCATGATAGAGTGTTTCAGCTTCATCAGCATAGTGACGCATTTCCAAATATTCGGTTTCCGTCATTTTACGTTGATTTTCTAAATCAGAAATCATATCATTTAAATCTTGGCTTTCTCCATCAATAATTTGTTTAGATTGCTCAATGATATCAGGAGATAACCCTAAACGTTTTGATATTTCAAACGCGTTACTTCGACCAGGAATTCCAATTAACAAATGATATGTTGGACTAAGTGTATCAACATCAAATTCCATACTAGCATTGATTGTATTCGGACGATTATAGCCATAAACTTTTAACTCAGGGTAGTGAGTCGTTGCCATAACATAGGCACCAATTTCTCCTACTTTATCTAGAATAGAAATAGCCAGTGCTGCTCCTTCCTGTGGATCTGTCCCCGCTCCTAACTCATCAAACAATACCAAACTATCTGAATCAAGATTATCTAATATTGACACAATGTTTGTCATATGTGAAGAGAACGTTGATAAATTCTGTTCAATTGATTGCTCGTCCCCAATATCTGCATAAATATTTGAAAAAATTCCAATACTACTTTCTTCTCCAACAGGAATTGGTAACCCTGATTGTCCCATTAATTGAAGTAATCCTAATGTTTTAAGTGTAATCGTCTTACCACCTGTATTCGGTCCAGTGATGACCACTGCTTGATACTCTTTACCAATTACAATATCATTTGGTACCACAACCTCTTCATCAATTAGTGGATGTCTAGCTTGTTTAAGGTGAACATCTTTGTCCTCGCTCAATCTTGGCACAACGGCTTTCAATTGTTTACCAAATAATGCTTTACTATTAATGAAATCTAGTTTACCTAAAACATAGGCATTTTGTAAAATATCTTGTCTGTAAGGTTCTAATTCATTAGAAAGTTCAGCTAAAATACGCTCGATTTCTTTTCTTTCAGCAATTTGATGTTGTCTCAAACGATTATTCAACTCGACTACTTGTCTAGGCTCAACAAATACCGTTTGACCTGATGCACTCTGATCATGCACAACCCCACCAAAATGGCTACGGTATTCACTTTTTACTGGTATAACGTAGCGATCGTTTCTCATTGTCACAATGGTATCACTTAAATAATTTGAATTTTTTCCACGAAGTATGCCATCAAGCTGTTCTCTAACTGCTTGCTCAGACCCTCTAATACTTTGTCGAATGTGTTTTAATTCAGTCGATGCGTCATCTGTTACATGACCATCTTCATCAATTGATAATCGAATGACTTTTGATAAATCAGGTAACGCAATCATTTTTTCTGACCAATCATATAATCGATGTAATGCAACCTCAGCATCGTTTAAATCATCAAAAAAGGATTGAATCTCTAACACTGTTCTTAGCACACGTCCAACTTGAGCTAACTCAACCCCATTAAGCATGGCACCTATTTCAATTCGTTTCATATGTGGTTTAATATTTTCTAAAATCGGCATAGGAATCCCACCACGCAAACGTAGCACTGTCATCCCATCTTCCGTTTCCATTAATGCTTCTTCTATCTCATCATATGAATGAGAAGCCTTTAACTCACTCACATGCTCTAATCCTGATTTTGTCACAATATGTTGTGATAACAATTGCTTCACTTTATCAAATTCTAAAATATCTTCTATTTTCTTTTTCATTCTATTTCACTTCCTAAAATACGACTTATGTAAATAAAGAGCCCATTTTACTAGGCTCTTCTTTTATAAAATAATTTGTTTAATCCACCACTGATATAAACTAGATGACAGTATCGGGGTATGTTCAATCATGGCTCTAGCAACACCTGATCTAGCAAAAGCATTTTGAATAAAGCCTAGTGGTATCATGCTTATTATCGTTAACACAATGACTAATCCAATATAGGTTAAAGCAAGATTAATTAATCCTCCAACTAACTGGTTACTTTTATGAAGCAATGGAATAAACGTTAGTCTGTAACACAACATACCGACAAATTTTGTTATCAAATAGCCTACGACTAAAATAATTAAAAAGCCAAATGCTGCATAAAAAGCTTTATCTAAATCAAATATCAACTGATTATCAAAAATAGCTAGTTTCGTTGTCTGTGTTGGTGCAGGATAAGGGATTAATAATTCAATTTTTTTTCCTACAGATTTGTACATACTTTTTGCCATAAAAAAACTTAATGAATAGCCAACAAAATAAACCAACTGTAAAGCAAAACCTCGTCGATAGCCTGCATAAAATCCTGTCAATAATACTAAAATACTAATTATTGTTATAACCATTGAAAAACCTACTTATTTTTTATTTGTTTGATTGTTGTTCTTTCTTTTGATGATTGTTACGTTTAATTTTTTCTTTTGCTTGTTCATTCACAATTTTTTGAATTTCAATCTGATTTAACATCTCTTCATCTGTTAATTCACGGTTTTCTTGTATCACTTTTTTTTTTGTTTCTTTCTCTCTTGCCTCGATTTTATCAAGACGCTCTTCTAACTTCTTCATTTTTTCTAGTTCATCTTCTAATTCACTAATATCTTTTTTTAAGTTTAAAATTGTTTCTTGTTGTTTTATTTGTACAGATAGTGTATTAATTGCTAATAAGATAGCTGCCTGTTCTGTTGATAACTTAGGAGCATTTTTCATAATTGTTTCAAGTTGCTCGTTTGCCAACTGATTGACAATATCCATATGATAATGACTTTCTTTTCCTATGATTGTATATGTATTACCAGCAATGGTTGCTTTATATCGTTTGTTCTCTTCAAGAGCCATTTTAAATCCTCCCATAAATCCTTCACTAAAATAAGCAACTTAATTATATATGACTTTCTTTTAATTGACAATTAAGCAAACAGTATCTTAAGAATCATTCAAGATAAAAACATGTTATACTTAACTTAAATTTTAAAAAAGGAAGTTGAATATGCCCCAGACAGTCACATTACTAGCTACAGAAACATTATTACAAGAACTATCAAGTGCTTATGAGCCATTCTTCAAGAAAACACCTCCTTATGCAGTATTTCAAGCAAAAATCCCTGGAGTGGTTATCACTGCTTATCAATCAAAAAAAATCGTCTTTCAAGGAGAAAAAGCTGAAACAGAAGCCGCTATGTGGGAAAAACGTGGCGCAACAAATTCAAAGAAAACAAAAGAAAAAAGCGTGTCTTCTGCTTTACCAAAAGACTTTGCTTCATGGAATGTTATCGGCAGTGATGAAGTTGGAAATGGTAGCTACTTAGGCCCTGTTGTTGTCTGTGCTGCTTACGTTGATGAAACACATATTCCTTTATTAAAAGAATTAGGTGTTAAGGATTCTAAAATGTTAACTGACACAGATATCAAACGCATTTCAAACGAGATTATCCATGTCATGCCTTACCGAAAACTAGTATTAACGCCAAAAAAATATAATGAAATCCAACCCGAATACAATGTCAATCGAATGAAAGTTGCCTTACATAACCAAGCGATCTATCTTTTAATGCAAGATATCAATCCAATTACCCCTAAAGGTATATTGATTGATCAATTTACACCTGAATCAAACTATCGCAAATACTTATCAAAAGAAAAAAATCAAGTAACTAAACCTTTATACTTCACGACAAAAGGAGAACAATATCATCTGGCGGTTGCTACTGCATCCATTATTTGCCGCGCAGAATTTTTAACAAGTTTAGAAACAGCTAGTAAAGAATTAGGATTTACTATTCCTTCAGGAGCTGGACAAAAATCAGATATAGCTGCTGCTAAAATCATCAAAAAAGGTGGCATGCCCCTTTTAGAACAATATGCAAAAGTTCATTT
Source organism: Vagococcus luciliae (assembly GCF_024637875.1). Lineage (NCBI taxonomy): Bacteria > Bacillati > Bacillota > Bacilli > Lactobacillales > Enterococcaceae > Vagococcus > Vagococcus luciliae. Next base: position 114,784 of record NZ_CP102451.1, read on the forward strand.
TGCCAATACGCAAAAAGCCTACAATTTAATTAATCGTTAAATACAAAATTGTTTTGATTATTTCAAAACCTGTCTTCTAGTAGCGGACTTTTATAAATTATTTAAACATTTTTGACTTTTTTGCCAATAAAAGAACGACGTAAAAAAATTACGTGGTTCTTTTTTTATCGTTTTTGATTACACTTGAAGAAGTTTGTAAAAAGGAGAAAAAACATGTCGATAAAAAATCGTATAAAATTATTACTTGCCACAGCACTATTATCTGTTGGTATACATACTCATGCAGTAGACGTTCCTGTCACTACAACTAGTAGTTCAACCATCGTTACTAATACACCACAACACACGAATCTAACAACTGATGAGTACATTTCTATGAGCGCTACTGATTTAGCTAAGCTAGTAAGAGAGAAAAAAGTCACAATCGAAGAATTAATTGATTTGGCTTTTCAAGTCAATGCAATAGAAAATCCGCGAACAAATGCATTGATTACAACAAGAAAAGAACTTGCTTTAAAAGAAGCAAGTGAGATGATCGATAATGGTCAACCATTTTTTGGTGTTCCAATTGTGATGAAAGGTTTAGGTCATAGCATCGTTGGAGGAAGTAACTCGAATGGGTTAGATTTTAACAAACATATCACAACAAAATTTAACGGACGAATTGCCAAGTCATTACAAGATTTAGGCTTTGTTATCATTGGTCAAAGTAACTACCCACAATTAGGATTGAAAAACGTGACTGATTCAACTCTTTATGGTCCCACTGGAAGTCCTTGGAATCCTAATTTTCAAGCCGGTGGGTCTTCTGGCGGCTCTGGTGCTGCCGTTGCATCTGGTGTTGTTCCTGTTGCATCTGGTAGTGATGCTGGTGGCTCTATCAGAATTCCAGCATCATGGAATGGTCTTGTCGGATTAAAACCCTCTAGAGGAATCATTTTGGGAAATGCTAAAACTGGACAAGTCGTCAATTTCCCACTTGCTAAAAATATGGAAGACACAACAGCTTTGTTTGAGAATCTATTAACATCTGATATTAATCCTACACCGGCTAATCTTACTGGAATAAAAGTAGGTTATACCACTACTTCACCTGTTGGAACACCTGTCAGTGATGACGCGAAACAAGCTGTTATGAACGCTGTTAACTTTTTAAATTCAAAAGGGTTTGTCACTGAAGAAATCACAGTACCTGTAGATGGGGTTAAACTAATGCATGGTTATTATGAAATAGCAACTGCTTCTGGTAGTTTAGCCAACTTTTTAGCCAAGCAAACATTAAAAAGAAGTTTACATATAGACGATGTTGATCCAGTTACTTGGGCTCTTTACCAAGCGAGTGAATTTGTTCATAAAGAAGACTTAGAAACAGTCAATGCTTATAACGATGAGGTTAAAGAAACAATGGAAGCTTTGTATAAAGACTATCCTTTAATATTAACACCAACTACAGCTTCAACTGCTCCAGGACTAGCTGAATCTTTACTAACACCAGAATACGCTGAACAAATCAAACATATTGATGAGTTAAAAACAAAAGATGAGCGAATGAAAGTTGTCTACGATCAATGGTTAAATTCATTGGCTTACACACCTTTTACTCAGTTAGCAAATTTAACTGGCCAACCTGCTATTAGTTTACCAACTTATGTCAGCAAAGATAACTTACCTTTAGGGATACAATTTAATGCTGCGACGAATCAAGATAGACTTTTACTAGAAATAGGAAAATTATTTGAAGAAAATAATCAATTTAAGCAACTACATACTAAAAAAGAAGTAGTCGTTCCTGAAACAAGCGATACCATGATGTCCTCTACTGAATCAACAACAGAAACTGATTCTAGTTCTTCTTTAAGTAGCGAAATGGAAACAAGTCAGACAAATGATACGATGAGTCAGTCTGAAAATGAATCGACACAAGAAACAACCAGCGTAACAGATACAATACCTTCAGAAAGTAGTACTGACTCTACAACTCAAACGATAAGTGACGAATCAAAGAATTCCACCACTAGTACTTCCGAGACAACAGATGCAACAATAAGCAGTACTCAACAAGAATCAAGCTCTACGTCATCATCTTCTACTCTAATAACTGAAGATGATAATATTTTAGTCACTCCTACTCCTGAAACAACTGATAGTAAAGAAATAAGTTCTAGTAAACAATCAAGTCAATCAGCTAGTTCAGAGACTAGTGAGACAAGTAGCCAGACAGACACTAAGTCTCAGAAAACAGTTTCTAAAAATAAAAAAGTAAACAATGATAATCAAGAACTAAACTCTTTATCTCGTCTTCCTAAAACAGGAGAGGTCATCCAAAAATATCTACCATTCATAGGAATTCTAATCATTGGTTTAGTAACTATTTTTTGGTATATAAAGAAGAAAAAATAATAAAAAAAGAAAACTGACAGTTGATTTAATTACTGTCAGTTTTTGTATACCATAACTAATTCAATTTCTTTTGTGTCCTCATTAATTTGAGTTTCACTAATTTTAAATCCTTTTTTAGTATAAAAATTGATTGCCTGTTTATTTTTTTCATAAACAGTTAAGGATAATTCTTCAAAATCTACTTTTGCTCGTTCTATTAGTTTATTTCCGATACCTTGTCTTTGATAATCAGACGATACAAATAATCCCTCTATATAGCCTTCTAAAATACCTAAAAAGCCAATAATTTTTCCGTTTTCATCTGTTGCTACATATATATCTACTTTAGGTAGCCCTTTTTCTACAAACTCTATATTGTCTTCCCAATACGAATTGGCTATAAAAGAATGAGCTTTTTTATTAGTATCAAGCCAAATTGACATAATGTCTGTTAATTGATTTTCCGTTAAAACCTCTAATTTAGTAATCACCTTATCATTCCTGCCTAATATTTTTTCATTACGGTTAAAACAGGGTAAAATAGAATTCCTATTAATACTCCCAGTGCCATATCTTTGAAAACACTCCCAAAAACAATCCCGATTAATAAACTTAACAACAAAACAGTGTATCCGTCTTCATTCTTTTTCATAAATTTATCCACCTTTATTTTCCAACACCTACAAAAAAAGCTAAACTCTATTAATAAGAGTCTAGCTAGTATTTCAAATTTTAGTCTTCTTCTGCTTCGAATGCATTGAAAACTTCTTCAATCATATCCCATTCAGCTTCTGTTTCAATTTCCATTAAACGACCTTCTGCTTCGTTATCTTCTTGCTCATAAGCATAGGCTAATAATTCAACTTCTTCACCTTCTGGTGTACTTGCATCATATAATAATACATAATCTCTACCGAATTGTTCTTTACCATCAATTGTTAAGTGAATACGAAATAATACTTCATTTCCTTCATCATCAATTAACGTAATTAAATCATCTGCCTCATGTTCATGATCGTGGTTGCAGTCATCTGTGTGTACATGTTTATCTGTCATCATTTATTCCTCTTTTCTGTTCATCTTTGCTTCCTCTTCATTATACAAAAAAAAAGATAAAAAGGCTATTAAACCTTTTTATCCAAATAATTTTGAAGAATCATTACAGCAGCTAATTTATCAATCACTTTTTTTCGCTTAGCTCGAGACGTATTAGCTTGCTCAACTAACATTCTCTCAGCTGCGACAGTTGACAATCGCTCGTCTTGGTAGACGACTGGTAAATTAAAGGTTTCTTTTAATAAATCACCATAAGCCATTGCTGCTTCTGCTCTTGGACCAATGGTATTGTTCATATTTTTAGGTAATCCAACAACAAATTCTTCAACTTCATATTGTTTGACTAACTCTGCTACACGTTCAATACCAAACTCGCCTTCATCTTCGTTAATTTTTATAATTTCTAACCCTTGGGCTGTCCAACCAAGTAAGTCACTTACGGCAACACCAACAGTTCTAGATCCTACATCTAATCCCATTTTTCTCATAATAGATCGATACCATTATGCACTAAATAGTTTTTTACCAATTCTTCCATAATTTCGTCTCTCTCATGACGACGAATTAAATTACGAGCATCTTGATAACGTGGAATATAGGCTGGGTCTCCTGATAATAAGTAACCAACAATTTGATTAATAGGATTATAGCCTTTTTCTTTTAACGCCATATAAACAATCGCTAATGTTTCACTTACTTCACGTTTATTGGCATCCCCAAAATCAAATTGGACTGTTTCATCAATAAAACTCATTGCAATTCCCCCCTTTAATATGTCTCTATGTTATTTTAACTCATAGTGTTTGAAACAACAATTAATAACTCAAACTTTTACAAAGTATTAATTATTGAGGTAAATTGAAGCGACTTCCCACTTCATAGCTATCATCTAGCTCTAAAATTCCTTTTTCTTTTGGTGCGTTTGGTAAGTGTAATTCTTTTGCAGAACAAACCATACCAAAACTTTTCACACCACGTAATTCTCCAGGCCAAATAATTAAGCCATCAGGCATCATAGCACCTACTTTTGCAACGACTACCTTTAAACCAGCTTTGATGTTTGGTGCACCACATACAATTTGTAGATGCTCACCATTATCAACCTCAATGTCGTTTACCGTTAAGTGGTCAGAATCCTCATGTGGTGTACATGTATGAACATATCCTACAACAAATTTTGGCGAATTATCTACTTCAAACTCATGAGAAAATCCTGCCTCTTTTAATGTCAAGTTAAGCTCAGTAATTTGTGATGATGATAACTCGATTTGGCCATTTCCATTTAAATTTGTAATATGATGTGATGCATTAAAAATATTCCAACCTAAAATTTGATCTGTTTCATTTTCTATAATACAAGCTACATTATCTTTTTTAACAACAGATACTTCTTTACTATTTCCTTTTGCTACAACAATAATCAGCGTGTCTCCAACTGCTTCTAAATTATAACTAACAATCATTAATTTTTTCCTCACCATTCTTTTTGTTTTACTCAGGTCGAACAACTAAGACATCACATGGTGCTGTTCGTATAATATGATCACTCACACTTCCCATAACTAATCGTTCTACCGCATTTAATCCTGATTGTCCAACCATAATTAAATCTGTATCATATTTTTCTGGCAGTTCTGTTGCCATCATAACTTTAGGGGAACCAAACTCTAATGTTACTTTTACTCGGTCATAACCTAAATCTTTTGCTATCTGGATATAGCTCTCAAGCAATTCTTTTGCTTGATTGGTTTCTTCTTGAACAATATCTGGAGAAAAAGTAGAAAACGCCATAGTCCCACCGTATAATTTATTTTCGATGATATGTGCTACAACGATGTCTGCATTATTACGTTTTGCCACAGCGACAGCTTTTTCAAATGCTTGTTGGGCTTGTTCACTACCATCTGTTCCAACTAATATTGAACGATATTCTTGTGATTCTAACATACTATCTCCCCTTTTTATAGTTCACTAATAAACGTCATAATCTCTTCTTTTGTTTTTCTGTTTTTACTGACAAATCGTCCCAATTCTTTTCCATCTTCTATTGCTACAAAACTTGGAATACCTAATATTCCCCATTTCTGGCAAATATCGATAAACACATCTCTATCCACTTGTACAAACGTGTATTCAGGAAAACTCGCTTCAATTTCCGGTATATCGGGTTTAATAAAGACACAATCACCACACCAATCAGCTGTAAAAAACAGCATCGTTTTTCCTTTTTCAAGTGGTTTTGCTAATTCTTCATACGTTGTTGGGATTAACATCTCTTCACTACTTTCCGTATATTATTGTATCAACTTCTGTTTTATCTAATGTTGTGATTAATTTCAAGACCATTTCTCTTGCAGCTTCATAATCTTTAATACTAAACATGGTTTGATGAGTATGGATATAACGACCTGGCACACCAATTACCGCACTTGGAACACCATCGTTTGCTAAGTGTGCTGCACCTGCATCTGTTCCACCTTTTGAAACAAAGTATTGATAGGGAATGTTATTATCTTCTGCTAACTCAAGGATATATTCACGCATGCGACCTAACATAATCATTCCTGGATCAAAAATTCTTAATAAGAATCCTTCGTCTAATTGACCATTAGCGTCTTTTTTACCTGACATATCATCGGCTGGTGAACAGTCCACTGCAAAGAATAAATCAGGTTTAAATTTGTGAGTCGATACTTTTGCTCCACGTAACCCAACTTCTTCTTGTACGTTTGCTCCTGCAATTAAGGTATTTGGTAATTCTTGTCCATATAATTCTTCTAACACATCTAAAACAAGGGTACAACCATAGCGATTATCCCACGCTTTTGAAATAATTCGTTTACCATTTGCCGTTTTTACTGTTTCAGATTGAGGAACAATGCCATCGCCAGGGCGAACACCAAACTCTTCTGCTTCTTCTTTTGATACAAATCCAGCATCGAATAAAATATCCGCAACATCTATTCCCTGTTTCTTACTTGCCCCTCTTAATAAATGAGGTGGAACTGATGTTGAAATAATTGGATAGTCACCTTTTTTTGTTTGTAAAGTAAAACGTTGAGCCGATACGGTGTAAGGATTCCATCCACCTAATGGGACTACTCTAAATAACCCATTTTCTAAAATTTGACTCACCATAAAACCAACTTCATCCATGTGAGATGCTAACATGATACGTGGTGCCTCGTTTGATTTGTTTTTACGAATACCAAACACACCACCTAATCCATCATATTCTATTTTATCAACAAAAGGTGCCATCTCTTTAGCCATAATACGTCGCATGTTATCTTCAAGACCACTGACACTTTGAATTTCAGTTAATGTTTTTATACGATTAAATAATTTATCATCCATGATTATCTACTAATTATATAATTAGTAGTTCACCTCTCTTTCTTCTTCACTTAATTATAACATAAGCAAAGCTTAGTCAAAAACCAATCACTTGATTTTTTAACTTCTTTTTTCTTTCTATTTTATTCATTTATGCTACAATAAGAACATCAGTATTACCATAGGAGGTAACGACATGTTTCATAAAAAACAAAAAACAAAAGAAGTTTATCATCATGGCTTAACGACTGGTTTAGGTATTGGTTTAGCAGTGGGTGCCGTTGCTGGTGCTTTAGTCACAAAATGGTACAAAGATAACAAAGTTCTTTCAGCAGATGATATTTTAGAGCAAGTAAAATCTGACTTTCTACAAGATGGTCCAATCGAAGGCTCTTGGATTCACTTTAAAAAGGAACCTTTAGACAAATTTGCTATTAAAACAGATGTCTATACAGGTGGTATTTCTCGTATTGAAGAAGGACAACTTGTTCAATATGAATTTACAGCGGATGCTCACACTGGTTCAATTATTGATATCCATAAAATTGAAGATTAATAAATAAGAAAGTGTTGATTTTTTATCAGCACTCTTTTTTTCGTATAAAAAAACTCCCTCAGAAATGTTCCCGAGAGAGTTTAATTTATAACTAATATTAATGGAATTGCATTCCACCATCTACGATAATTGTTTGACCAGTAATGTAGTTTGAGTCTGGTCCTGCAAGGAATGATACTACACTTGCTACTTCTTCTGGTTCAGATAAACGTTTCATTGCAATATCTTTTGCAAAAGTTTGCATTCCCCATTCGTCATCTTTTCCAGCATTTTTACCAACTTGATGAGCAATGTCATACATCATAGGAGTTTTAACAATCCCTGGTGCATAAGCATTTACTGTGATTCCTTCTTCAGCTAAATCACGTGCCGCGATTTGAGTCATTCCGCGAACCGCAAATTTTGATGAACTATAAAGCATTAAATTAGGGTTTCCTACAACACCAGCTTGAGATGTTGCGTTAATCACTTTACCACCGTGACCAAATTTACGGAACATTTCTGTTGCGATTTGAGTTCCCCATAATACTCCACCAACATTAATGTCATAAACTTTTTTGAAAAGTTCTGGAGTAATGGTTTCGATTGGTGTTGTTGGAGCAATCCCAGCATTGTTTACCATAACATGCAAATCACCAAATGTTTCAACTATCGCTTGAATAGCTGAAGCTAATTGCTCTCTATCAGAAACATCAGCTGTTGCAGCAAAAGCATTCTCTCCTAAGTATTCAACTGCTTTTTGTGCGATGTCCTTATTATAATCAATCACTCCTACTTTAAAACCATCGTTATACAATCGTTTTGCAATAGCAAAACCAATTCCTTGTCCTGCTCCTGTAACTATCGCGACTTTACTCATAGTTCTGTCTCCCCTTTAGCTGGTTGTCTATTAAGGCAATCAACAATCATTATTTTTTCTTGTTTAGTATACAGCTAATAAATTTCAGTTACAAAATATTTTTTAATTGTTATTTAATTTTACTATTTACACTACCTTTTAAAGGAAAAGTCATTTATTTTAAATAGTATATAAACTTTTAACAAAAATTAAATTAAAAACGTTTTATGTTATTTTATGTTATTTATATAACGTATTTATACACTTTATTATCAGTCTTTATAAGTAAATGGATAACTATCTTAAAATACCATTTAGTACTTAAAACACTTATCGCTATTCTTTCTTATTTAGATAGATAGAAAAAATAATCCAAAATACTATTTGGATTCTTTTTTTATTAATGTAGAATATGTCCTTCTTTTAAATTATCTCCTACTTTTTTAAAGATTCTTTCTGCTTTCGGATATAAAATATATCCAACAATGAAGAATCCTATTGTTATACTGATTAAAATAGTGATAGCTTTAAGTGCTGACGGCCAATAAATACCACCTACTGATTCTCTTAATAAGTTCACAGCATAGGTAAAAGGAATATATGGATTAATTGCTCTAAAGAACGGTCCTGACATTTCAATTGGGAAGTTACCTCCACCAGCGGAAATAGATAGAACCAAGATAATAATGGCAATTCCTTTACCAAGATTATCAAACAAAGCTACTAGTACATATACCATCATCATAAAGGCTAAATCAATAATTAAGGCAAATATAACATTCCATACTGGATTTTTTGTATAAGTTCCAAGAAGTAATTGATTTCCAATTGTTACAATTAACGCTTGGAAGAAACCTACTACTAAGAATGTTGCCATACGGGCTAAAAACTGTTGACGTTTTGAGAAACGTCCTACTTGTTCCTCATCTAAATGGAATTTAGTTGATGCAATACTTGAGAATAAGACTGCCCCAACCCACAAACAAAGTGCTGTATAAAAAGGTGTACTTGCTGATCCATAGTTTGGAACAGGATACACATCTTTCGTTTTAAGCTTGACTGGACTAGAAATAAATTTACTTTCAGCATTAGCATCACCCTTAAGATACTTCACTGCCTCCTCTAAATCAATGTCTTTCTCGCCTTTTCTAATGGCATTTGCTGCCTTTTGAACACCTTCTTTAACATTCGGCCAGTCTTCTTTAATCATAACTTCTGCTGCATTTAAGGCTGTTTCCAATTTAGGAGCCTTTTCATTAACTTTGGACATGGTCTCTTTTACATCATTTTCAATTCCAGGTAAATCATTTTTAATAAATAATGTTGCCTTATTCATTTTACTTTGAACAACAGGAAAATCATTTTTAAAAAAATCAGCACCTTGATTAATACCATTAATAATTAAATCCATATTGCCATTTAGCATAATGTTAGCTGTATGAATCTCATCTTGAATAGCAGGCATTTCCTTTTGATAATCTTTTAAGAAATCAATTGCTTCGTTAATAATAGTTGTTGTATTTTTCAATAAACTATCCAATGTTTCCATAGTCCCATCATTAATCACTGTTCCAGTAATATGTTTTGCTGAATTAAGCATACTTTCAACATTAGATAATGTTTGATTAACTTGAGACTCAATTTCTGAGGGATTAATAGAAACAACTAATTGATTTAAAGTATTACTTATTTCTGTTAGCCTTTGTTGTAATCTATCAGGGGCTGAAGCATAATCTTCCCAGTTATCTAATATAGACTGAACATTACTTTGAGCATGACTTACGTGATTTTCCAATGTATCTAATTGAGATAAAGCATTTGAAAAATCAGGAGCATTTGGCAAGCTCGCTAACTGATTGAGTGTTTCTTTTAATGATTGGATCAGCTGTAATTGTGTTGTTAACTGATTGTTTAATTTTTCAAGTTGGGCATGAATTTGTGCCGTGTGAGTCTCCGTATCAAGTGCTGCAATATCTGCAGCTAATTTTGCCGAAACTTTTGACAAAGTATCTAATACTTCTATCCCCTGTGTCAATCCTTCTGTCACTGTTGGCAATACTTTTGCAATTTTTTCTAATTGCTTTTGTAAATCTGGAATCATTCCATCTGCTGTATTAATCAAATCTTTCACATCTGGCAACACCTTTTGTGCTGTGGCAATCACTTCTAATCCCTTAGTAGCCTCATTGATTGCTTCATTCATCATTTGAACGACTTTATCCATATCATTATCTGCTTTATTTAACTGCGTTCCAGCATTCTTAATTTTAGGGATGTTTCCCTGAACATCATAAACGATTTGACCATATTGGGCTATCTCAGGTAATTTTCCATTTAATGCCACAACTTTGTCAGTCGTTTTATTTAATTCAGGAATATAATCAACAAATTCATTAGCTAATGCTAGTTTCTGTTTAAATTCTGGCATTTTAGTTTGTAATTCAAGAACTTCTTTTGTATAACCATCTATCTCATCAAGATTTTCATCTACTTTGATAATTTTTGACGTAATTTTTTTAATAGAAGGTAAATTGGCATCAAGGTTAAATCCAATCTCATTAAATACTTCTAATAATGTTTTACTAGCTGTTTCGATAAATTCTGTTGAAATCGTATCTTGAATAGTTCCAGCACCCTTATCAGATATTTTGGGAGCAATGGCATTGATTTTCTGATTCACTTGATATTCAATTTCTGGATAATCAATTTCTCCTTTAGTAAAACTTAAAAGATTCTCAGTAAAATCTTTTGGCATATATAACCCTGCATAATATTTTCCGGTCTTAACCTTATCATCTAATTCTTTCTTTGATGAAACAAATTGCCAACCAATTGATTTATTATCTTTTAAATTTTTAACGATCTCATCACCAATATTGATTTTTTTTCCTTTTAAATCAACTGTTTGATCATCGGAATAAATTCCAATCTTGATACCACCAGTATTTGAATAAGGATCCCATAACGCTGCAATGTTAAACCATGCATATAACGATGGGATAATCATCAATGCTATCATCAATACAAACGTGAGCTTGTTATGAAAAATCCTTTTCCAATCTAGTACAAATAAATCCCATACATTTTTTATTCTATTTAACATTGAATTGACCTCTCATCCTCTATAAAATCATTCCAATTTCTATGTGGTATTTCACCATACTCACGAAAGACATCAGATAATATATCTTCTACTGTGATTCTTTCTAATTCTTTATTCCATTTTTTATCCGCTCGCGAAAAGCACTCGGCAATTTGTTCATCACCTGTTTGAGCAATTTTAGTAAAATCACTAAAAGCTCTCTCTAAAACACCCACTTTTGGGAATGAGTGAAACGGCTCTTCTATTGCTTCAACAATGTGTAATAGCGTAATATCAGATAAATCTTTTTTAATGTAAAATCCACCATTGTTTCCAGATACTCCTTCAATAATATTTGAAACCACTAACTTTCTTAGTAACTTTCTAATATAAGAAGAAGAAACAGACAGTTTTTGATAAATTGCGATTGATGACACAGGTACGTCTTTTTCCTGTGTCGATAATAATGCCATGATTGCCAACGCTTGTTCCGTTGCATTGGTTAACTTCAAGTGATATCACGTCCTCTCATTCTTACATTCGGCTATTATAGACTTTTTTTATCCACAATGCAATAGAAAGGTTTCATTATTTTATCATTTTCAATACAACATGTTTTTGGAATAAAAAAAGAACAGTTATATTCAGACTGTTCTCATATGATTTTTAAATACTAATGAACTCTCCTGGTTCTAATACTTTACCTGTATTTTCTGGTAATAAACCAATAAACTCATATGGATTTTGTTCTATAACAGGAAAGGTATTATAATGAATCGGTATAGTCAATTTTGCTTGAATAACGTTTGATGCTTTTGCAGCGTCTTCTATCCCCATTGTAAAGTTGTCACCAATTGGTAAAAAAGCGATATCTAAATCAAAATCATCTCCCAGCAAAGATAAATCACTATAAAAAGCAGTATCTCCGGCATGATAAATTGACTTATTATCAATGGTAAAGATAAATCCAGCGGGTTCTCCCATATAAATCATCTCACCATCCAACTCATATCCTGAACTGTGTTGCGCAAAAACCATTTTAACTTGACCAAACGGAAAATCGAACTTTCCACCTATATTCATAGGATGAACATTCTTAATCCCTTGACTTGTTGCAAAATGACAAATTTCTGGAATAGCAACAACTTGAGCATTGTTTTTTTTAGCTAAATAAACCAAATCCCCCACATGGTCACTATGTCCATGAGTAATAAAAATATAATCTATTTCCACTTTTTCTAGTGTTAGGTCTGTTAATTTATTTCCTGTAATAAATGGATCAATTAAAATACGAGTATGATCATCTGTTTCTATAATAATGACTGAATGGCCATGATAACTAATTTTCATATAACTTCTTCCTAATTTATTAGATAAATCAATTATACCTATTTCTATAACATAACTCAAAAAACTGAATGAAATAATACCATTCAGTCATGCTTTAGACTTGTTTTTTTAGAAACATCTTAATAAAAAATAACTAGGGGGATAGCTTATTTCTATATAAGATAAACAAGTTATTTTCTTATTTTCAAGCCTAATTATTAACATAAAAAATTATAGTAGGGTCCAATCTCTATAAAGGCATGACCACTACATCTTTACTATACAATGTTAGTGTAAAAAACAGGGGGGCTTTTTGGTAATATCAATATAAAAATCTATTATACTGATAAAGAATAACGATTAATTCCCTTGTATTTTTTGTTTTTTATGTTCTTCTTTTATTTCGTTTAATAACTTATCATCTAAAAGTAAATCCAACGCTGTTTCTGCTAACAACTGGGCAGCAATTCCTATTGAATTTAAACCTTTCTCACTTTTAGCAGCTGCTTTAAATTCTTCTGAATGACCTGCAATGTATTCATCAGAGATAGATACTGTTGGTTGAATGGTTGGAATCACTTGACTAACATTTCCAACATCGGAAGAACCGATATTTTGTCTTTCACCACTATATATTTCTTCTTCTGAAATACCGATTCTCTCAAAATGACTAACAAAAATATCATCAAATATTGGTGTCACAATAATATCATCTACCCCATTTTGAAATAACCCAAATTTGTAATCTGCTCCTGTCGCAATTGACGCACCTTTAACAATATTTTCAACTTTTTGATAGACATCGTCCAAGGTTTTTCTATTAGCTGCTCTCAAATAAAAACGTCCAGACGCATATTCAGGAACAACGTTCGCAGCAACACCCCCATTAGTAATAATGCCATGAATATTCACATCTTTGGGTAAATGAAGCCTTAGTCCATTAATACCATTAAATACTTGTATTAAAGCATCAAGCGCATTAACTCCCTTTTCAGGTGCTGCTGCAGCGTGAGAAGCCACACCAAAGAATTCAATATCTACCGGATCGTTTGCTAATCCTAAAGCCGTCTTACCATACTTGTGTGCAGGATGAACGCAGAGGGCGGCATCAACATCATCAAAAAATCCCTCTCTTACAAAACTACCTTTAGCTGATCCATTTTCCCCTCCTTCTTCTCCAGGTGTTCCATAAATGCGAATTTCACCACCAACTTCATCTATCACTTGTTTTAATGCACTAGCAGCTAAAACTGAATAGTTTCCAAATAAGTTATGTCCACATGCATGACCAATTCCAGGTAAGGCATCGTATTCAGCTAAAAATGCTAAAGTTGGTCCAGGCTTGTAAGATTTGTATCGTGCATCAAATCCTGTATGGTGACCGGCAACATTTTTTTTAACGTCAAAACCTTCTTTTTTCAATTGATTAATTAATACATCAGAAGAGTACACTTCATAATTACTAACTTCTGGATGATTATGAATGTCTAGTGCTAGTTCTTTATATACAGGTAATTGTTTTTCTATATAGTCTATAATAATTGCAGATTTATTTTCTCTTGTCATATATTCAATACTCCTTTAGATTAAATTTATTTTTTACCAAATGTATCCCACGCTGGAATACTTGATCCTTTAGAGGTTTCTTCAATCACTTTTTTAGTTTCTTCTGTTTGATAAGCATCTACTATTTTTTTATATGTTTCATTCTCTTCATCTTCTTTTCTAACCACAATAATGTTTACATATGGTTTTGATGTCTCATTTACTGGTTCTAAGAATATTGCATCTTTCTCTGGAATATACCCCGCATCTACTGCAATCCCACTATTAATAATAGCTGCTGTCACATCTTGAAGTGAACGAGGTGTTTGTGCTGCATCCAATTCTTCAATTTTTAAATTCAACTTATTTTCTGTAATATCACTCACTGTTGGTGCTTGTTTTTTGGCTGGATCAACTTTGATTAACCCTGCTGTTTGAAGAAGTAATAATGCACGCCCACCATTTGTTACATCATTGGGAATAGAAATTGTATCCCCTTCTTTTAATTCTTTAACATCTTTAATTTTCTCAGAATAAATACCTAATGGTGCATTCACTGTATTCCCAATAGAAACTAAGTTAGTTCCATGTTCTTTGTTGAAATTATCTAAAAATATTTGATGTTGAAATGAATTTAAATCAATATCGCCATTATCTAAAGCTACATTTGGTTGACTATAATCTGTAAATTTAACATATTCTAAATCAATGCCTTCATCTTTTAATCGTTTTTTTACATCATCCCATACATCTGTGTCTGATCCGACAAAACCTAATTTTACTGTCACTTCTTTTCCGTCTTTTGACTTAGATGTTGCCTCTTTATTTCCAGACCCACACCCTGTTACTAATAATAAAACTGCTATTATTGCTACAATATATCCAACAAATTTTTTCATATTTCATTCTCCTTTTTATTGTTAATGACTAATTTTTTTTATAATAAAATTGCTGATTCCTTGGCAGATAAACACTATTAATAAGATAATAATTAACGCTACCCAAGTTACATCACTTTGAAATCTATTATGACCTCTTGATATGGCTAAATTTCCTAATCCTCCTGCACCGACTGCCCCTGCCATAGCTGTTAAACCAATCACGTTAATAATCGTTAAAGCTGAAACCCTCACAATACCAGGTAGTCCTTCTTTTAAATACACTCTAAAAATAATGCCTAAAGGACTGGTTCCCATAGCCTCTGCTGCCTCAATCACTCCTGAATCAACTTCAAGTAAAGCTACTTCAATTTGTCTAGCAAAAAATGGGACAACTCCTGCTACAAGTGGAACAAGTGCTGCAGTTGCTCCAATTGTTGTTCCAGCAATCACACGTGTTACAACATTTAATAAAGCTAATAAAATAATAAATGGAATAGATCTAACTACATTCACAATTTTATCTAAAATCTGATACACATATTTTTGTTCCAATAATCCTCCTGGTCTTGTTACAACCAATATGATCCCAAATATCAAACCAAATACGCCGGCAATAATAGCTGTCCAAAATGACATGTATAATGTCTCAATGGTTGCCTGTTTAAATTCATCAGGAATTTGACTAGCGTTTGGCAAATATTTTTCAATAATTTCTTGCATAATGACTCACTCCTTCTATATCGATTGTTTCATTTGCCTGAATAATTGTAATGTTGACTCCCTCAGAGATTAAATATTGGATGGCTTCTTTACGCTTATCTAACTCACCAGTCAAACTCACAACTAAACTACCTAATGGAACATCCTGTATGATTTCAACATTCCCATATAAAATGTTAGCAGATACTTGGAAGCGACTATATAACTGTGAGATTAAGGCTTCATTTGTTTGACTGCCAATATAGGATAGTTCAATTAGCCAAACATTTTCAGATGAATCAATAAACGATTGACTCGATAAAATCGTTTCTAATGCTTGATCGATATGTGAAGCGGTTCGAATAAAGGTTTGTGTCAACTCTTGTTTTGCTTGACTAAATAGTGTCACGCTATCCCCTTTTTCTACAATCTCACCATTTTCCATTACAGCTACCTTATTACAAATCTCTTTGACCACTTGCATTTCATGTGTAATTAAGACAATCGTTAAATTTAGACGTTTATTTAACTCTTTTAATAAAGATAAAATTTGTAGCGTTGTCTTAGGATCTAAAGCACTGGTCGCTTCGTCACATAAAAGTATCTCCGGATCGTTTGCTAATGCTCTAGCAATAGCGACACGTTGTTTTTGTCCACCTGATAATTGACTTGGATACGCATCATGTTTATCCGACAAACCAACTAATTCTAATAATTCTATTACTTTTTCTTTTCTCTCTTGTTTTGATTTTCCTGAATACTTTAGTGAAAAATCAACATTATCAAAAATAGTACGACTTGCCATTAGATTAAAATGCTGAAAAATCATCCCAATGGACTGTCTCTTCCTTCTTAAATCTTTTCCCTTTAAATTCGTAATGTTTTCTCCTTTTATCAAGACATCTCCTGTAGTTGGTCGTTGTAATAAATTAATGACTCTTACTAATGTACTTTTCCCTGCTCCTGAAAAGCCCACTATGCCGTAAATATCTCCTTTTTCAATAATCAAATCAACATCTCTCACCGCATAAACGTCACGGTCAGGTTGATGAAAAGTAACAGATATATCTTTTAATTCAATCATATTTTTTCTCCTTTAATTATTAATAAAAAAAAAACCTCAATAAAACAAACCCTGTCATTTGTTTTATTGAGGACGCTTATGCGTGTTACCACCTCTAATTCGACTAATTTTCACAAATTAGCCCTTATCGGGTACTATCATACCCTAGCAAGTTAACGGTTGCGCTCGTTATATTCTTACAATTATATGCTCGAATACAAATTACTCAATGGCCATTTTCAATTAGTTTATCTTTCCTCTTCTCAGCTTCATGAGGTTCTCTGTAAAAAATAAAGTCAATCTACTTACCATGTCAATGTAGGTCTATAAAAATAAAAAAGCCCTTTTACATAGCGAACTATGTAAAAGGACGACTTATCGTGTTACCACCTTTTTTTAGAAGAATTTCTTCTTCCCTCATACCCGACAATGGATCTATCGGTGTTTCTTTTAACGGTGAAACTTTTTCCGAGAGTACCTACCTATCGATACTCTTTCCTCATAGGCCATTTTCAACTTATCATCACTTAACTCTTTTCACCAACCAGAGTCTCTCTAAAAAGCATCAAAGCTTACTTTCCTAATCAAACAGAACATTATTTATATGTTGCCATTAATTTACACGATTTTTTTAATCCTGTCAACATTTTTTTAATCTTTATTTAATGTTCACTCTATTTTTGTGATCCATCCCTTTGGCGCCTCAATATCTCCAAATTGAATGCCTACTAATTCATTATATAATTTTTTAGTCACTGGACCTACTTCCGTTTCAGAATAAAACACATGAAAATCATCTCCTACTTGAATCCCTCCAATAGGAGAAATGACTGCTGCAGTACCGCATGCGCCAGCTTCTATAAATTCATCTATTTCATTTAAATAGACATCACCTTCTCGTGTCTTTAATCCTAGTCGTTCTTTTGCAAGATAAAGTAAAGAATATTTCGTTATACTTGGTAAAATAGATGGTGAATAAGGTGTCACAAATTGGTTATCTTTTGTAATACCAAAGAAATTAGCAGAACCCACTTCTTCAATTTTTGTATGCGTTGCTGGATCAAGATAAATACAGTCCGAAAACTGTTTTTCTTTTGCTACTTTACCAGGATAAAGACTCGCAGCATAGTTTCCACCAACTTTTACAGCACCTGTCCCTTGTGGAGCTGCTCTGTCATATTCTGATACGATAAAATTAGTTGGCTTTAATCCACCTTTAAAATATGGACCTACAGGCGTACAAAAGACTGTAAATAAATATTCAGGTGCTGGTCCAACACCAATGGCATCACCAACACCAATTAATAAAGGTCTTAAATAAAGTGTCGCCCCGCTATCATAAGGGGGACAAAAATTTTCATTTGCTTTAACCACTTTTTTTACAGCGTCAATAAACATCTCTTCTGACACTTCTGGCATCATCAAACGATTTGCACTCACTTTCATTCGCTTAGCATTTTCATCTACTCTAAATAAATTAATTGAATCATCTTTACAACGATATGCTTTTAATCCTTCAAAGCACTGTTGTCCATAATGAAGTGCCATAGAGCCTTCACTAATATGTAATGTGTTATCTTCTGTTAACTCACCTTCTGACCATTTACCATCTTTATACCGTGCAATGTATCGATACGGAGTTTTGATATAATCAAAACCTAAATTATTCCAATCTAATGTCATTAAACCCATCCCCTTTTTCTAATCATTCTCATTTTTTTCTCATTTTACCACACATTCTTTCTTATCTCTATCTTTTTCAAATTTTTCATAAACAAAATAAACATTAACAAGGTATAAAAATTTTTATACCTTGTTAATGTTAGATAACACGTTTTTTCGCTGAGTTAAGGCCAACGATTAATAAAATACTTGTCATCATTAATAAAATAATCAGAGATGACTGCCAAGTTTTTGTTACATCATGTAAAAAACCAAATAAAAAAGGACCTGTTGCTGCAAGTAAGTACCCAATAGATTGAGCCATTCCTGATAATTCAGCAGCTTGCTTTGCACTAGTTGTTCGTAAATTAAAAAACATCATGGATAAACTAAAAGCAATTCCTCCAGCTATACCTATTCCCATAATAGACAGAGACACTATCTTCATATTATTTCCCATTAATCCTAAAATACCAAAAGCAAACAATAAAAAAGAAACCCAAACAAAACTTTTTTGATTTGGTCGTTTTTCAGCAATAATTGGCACAATAAATGTGATAGGCAACAACGTCATTTGCAATAATGATAACATACCACCTGCTTGTATTGTCGATAGCCCTTTGTCCACTAACATTTCTGGTAACCACGCAACTAATACATAAAAAATAAAGGACTGAATTCCCATAAATAACGTGACTGACCAAGCAAGTGTTGACGTCCAAATAGATGAATTTTCTTGAGGTGTCATCTCTTGAACCTCTTTATCTTGACGTTTCAACTGAGGTAACCAACAAACAAATGCTGTTAATGCTAAAATTGACCATAATCCCAAAGCAACATTCCAGTCCAATCCAATTTTTCTTACTAAAGGAATACTAATTCCAGATGCAATTGCACCTGTTAAATTCATACTGACAGAATAAATTCCTGTTACCAATCCGCTTTGGTGAGGAAATTCTTTTTTTACAAGTCCTGGGATAAGAACATTACAAATCGCAATAGCTGCACCTAACAACGTTGTTCCTAAAAACAAAAAAGTTAGTTGTGGGATAGCTCGTAAAAACATACCTAGTACTAAGACAATTAAAGCACCAAAAATTGTTTTTTCTATTGTCCATTTATTTGCTAGTTTAGGTGCAATTGGAGAAATAATAGCAAAAGACATCAATGGAATAGTAGTAATTAATCCCGCTTGCCCTCCTGAAAGTATTAAATCATCTGAGATAATCCCTATTAATGGTCCTACAGCAGTAATGGGCGATCGTAAATTCATCGCCACAAAAATAATTCCTAACAACAACACTTTATTTATTTTCTTTTCCATCATTAATCTCCTTAAACCAAAAAGTATATTATAATATATAAATATATATTATAATATACTTTTTAATATTTAACAACAATACTTAAAAGAGCATCCTCATCAGTTTCATTAATGTATTCATGAATAGTTCCAGAATAAAAATTAATCGTATCATATGTTTCTAAGTGATAAATGTTACCTTCGACTTTTATAGCAATTTTCCCCTTCATTACCGTTAATACTTCAACAGATTCCTTTGGCTGATATTGTGCGGTATTAATAGAATTAGCCTTTAAGCATACTCTAAACACTTCAATATTATCTTCCCGAAAAACAGGTTGCACCAGCCAGCCTTTTGTTAAATCACTCATAAAATAAGCCATGGTGCTGACTTTAGATACAGTATTTGATACATTAGAGTAACCAATTAATTGGGATAAGGTCATATTTAATGCTTGGGATAACTTCCATAAAATATTAATCGTTGGATTGGTCCGACCATTTTCAATATTACCAATTGATAAAACACTCACGCCTGATTTTTTTGATAGTTGTTCCATCGTTAGTCCGGACTCTTTTCTTATCTTTCTAATATAGACACCTAACTGATGAACAACATCTTTTTCATTGCTTTCCACCATAAACAACCTGTCCTCCTAATCTATTCTTTCAATCTAGTTTATCATAAATACAATAGTTTGTTTCTTATAAAAAATTCCCCTAAAAAATGAAAATTTGTAGTAAGATAATAAAGTAGTTTATTTACTACCCTTATTTCATTTCAATGATTGTGACAATAAATGATTTAAAAAGATATATAAACATAGCGATGGAGGAAAATCAATGGAAACAACAACTCAAAAAAATAGATGGCTTGTCTTAGTTGCGATTGGATTATTTACTTTCATGTCTACACTAGATGGAAGTATTGTTAATATCGCTCTACCAGTAATGTCAAAAGACATGCATATTCCAATGAATCAAGCAGAATGGATTGTCTCAATTTATTTAATGACAGTTTGCGCTTGTTTACCACTTTTTGGTAAGATTGGCGACAGTATTGGAAAGATTAAAATATTTCGTATTGGAACGATAACATTTGTCTTAGGTTCGTTATTATGTGGTGTCTTTCATACATTTGAACTCATCCTACTTTCTCGTGTTATCCAGGCGATTGGTGCTAGTATGACAATGTCAACAAACACAGGAATTATCACAGAAGTTTTTCCGTTAAGTGAACGTGGCCGAGCATTAGGGATGATTGGTGCTTTCGTTTCACTAGGATCGATTATGGGTCCTGGACTTGGCGGTGTCATTCTTGCCCAATTTTCTTGGGAATATATTTTTTTAATCAATGTACCTATTGGCATATTAACTATCTTACTTGGTCAAAAAGTTTTACCAAAAGATTCAACAAAATCTGGGACTAAAATTGATTTTATCGGATTTATATTATTTGCCACAATTATTTTAACTTTATTTGGTGGCATATTTATCGGTCAAGAAGTAGGTTATACACACACATTGCCTGTTTTATTAATTATTATTGCATTAATAACAATGGTGATTTTTTACCGAATTGAGACAAAAAAGAACAATCCTCTCATTCAATTTTCTTTATTTAAAAATAAAGTATTTACGTTAAGTTTGTTAACAGCTTCTATGATTTTTGTCACAAACTTTTTTACAAATGTTGTGATTCCTTTTTATTTACAAAATACAAGAGGCTATTCTGCTAGTTTTTCAGGTATCTTAATGATGGTAGTTCCTTTTACTATGATAATTGGCTCTCCTGTTAGTGGGTATATCACTGATAAAGTTGGCGCAAAATTATTAACTTTTGTGGGATTGATTTTAATCACTATTTCTCAATTACTCTATTTAATTTTAGGCGAACAAACATCTCTTATCTTTTTTATATTTGCTTCTATTTTTGTCGGTCTTGGAAATGCCTTATTTCAAGCACCAAATAACACTCTAGTTATGAGCAATGTTGAGAAAAAGGATTTAGGTGTAGCAGGTAGTTTAAATTCTCTTGCACGAAATTTAGGGATGGTGGTAGGCATTTCTCTATCAACAACTATCTTGTACGCAGCAATGAGTTATCATTATGAACAAAGGGTTACAACTTACATAGCAGGTCGTCCAGATGTTTTCATTTATGGGATGCATGCTGTTTATATCACTTCATTTGTTATTTGCTTCATTGCCACAATTTTAACTGGTATCAGATTCTTCAAAAAAGATTAAAAAAGGAGGCAATGTCTTTAACACATTGCCTCCTTTTTTGTTACTTATAAAATACCTCATCTAAAAATAAACCTTGTGCTGGCACTGTATCACCTGCTTGGCTTCTAATACCAGTCTCAAAAACATTATCGATGTCTTCTACAGTTAAACGACCTACACCAATATCAAGTAATGTTCCCATCATAATGCGAACCATTTTATGCAAAAAGCCATCCCCTACAAAGGTAAATTGCAAAATGTCACCATGACGTTGAATGGCTATATCTGATATAGTTCGAGTAGTTGATTTTTTCGTTTTTTTCAATGCAGAAAAACCTCGAAAATCATGCGTTCCTTTTAATTTTTTACATGCCTCTTCCATTTTTTCTATATTTAAGTCCTCTGGGACATACATGCTATAATTTTTATAAAAGGCTGAGGGAATACGATGATTCCAGACATTATAGCTATATTTTTTTCCCTTGGCGTTATATCTAGAGTGAAATCGTTCTGGCATATCATCAAGTTGTTTCACCACAATATCTTGAGGTAAATATTGATGAAAAAAGTCTAACATCTCATTCAAAGACATAGTTGATTCAGTTTTAAAATTGGCCACTTGTCCTTTTGCATGGGTTCCTGCATCGGTTCTGCCTGAGCCTATAATTTCTATTTTTTCACCAGTCATTTGATGAATAATATTTTCTATCTTACCTTGAATCGTTTTATCAGAATTACCTAAACGTTGCCATCCTTGATATCTTTTTCCATCGTATTCAATCGTCATTTTTATGTTTCTCATATTATCGTCAATCTCCTTTATGTTCTAACTGTCACCTTGTCTATCATGACATAATTTATTAGATTATAAAAGAACAACCAGACTTGCTTCATCTTAATTTACACATATTGTTACGCAGAATTTATTTCAAATATTAAATTTAGCCATAACCATTAACCTTAATTTATCAATAAATACATTTTACATGAATTAAATATAAGGAACTATAACTTTACTTCAATAGGTTATATCCTACTTATAGCTGTCTTTTTTTGATGTCTTTCCTCGCCAAATTTTTACTGGAAGGATATATTCTTTCTCTGTTTCTTTTTTATTTATTCGTTTCATTAAAATATCAATTGCTATCTCTGCCATCTCATCTATCGGTTGAATAATCGTCGTTAAATCGGGTAAGATACTACGTGTCATCAGTGTCCCATCATAACCTACGAGTAATAAATCTTCTGGTACGCGTATATGTTTTTCTTTTGCAACTTGTAAAATTAAGGCCGCATCCATATCATTTGATGCAAAAATTCCATCCACATCTGGGTATGTTTCAAACAAATCATAAAATATTTTTTTCTTTTCTTGATAAGGAATATTAAAATCTAATGTTATTGTATTAGGTATCAAATCATGTTCCTTCATTGTTTCTTCATAAGCTATTCGACGACGTTTAGCTGGCGTTTCTAATTCACTAGGTCCATTCGTATGGATGATATTTTTTGCTCCTTGCTCAATCAATTCCTTAGTAGCAAATCTGCCACCTTGATAATTATCTGACTCAATAACTGGAATATCTTCATTCATCACGCGATCAATAGCCACAATGGGTAGATTTTGATATTTATATTCCTGTATTCCTTGATTATGCGTTCCAACAATTAAACCATCTACTTGCTCCGATAATAATTGATTTAAATAATCTGATTCTTTTTTGGAATCATTCATTGAATTACCAATTAATACTTTATAACCTTTTTCGTATAGTTTTTTTTCTAATGCTTCAGACAACTCACCAAAAAAAGGGTTTGCTATAGTCGGAAATAGCAAGCCGATAATATTTGTTTTCTTATTATAAAGCTGTCTAGCCACAACATTCGGTTGATAATTAAGCTCCTCAATCGCCTGGTTAACCTTATCAATCGTTTTTTGACTTAAGTATCCTCGATTATTTAATACCCGTGACACCGTTGTTTTTGATACATTGGCATGTTTGGCAACATCTTCTAACTTTGGTCTCATATGCCTTCCCCTCTTATTTTTATACATATAGAATAGCATAAAAAAGGCTTTTATAACACTTGATTATAAAAGCCTTTTACTATTATTCTTGTAATTGATTTAATCCCAAAGCAAAGTTGCCCAATGTTGCTGAACCATTATTTTTAATTAATGGACGTGTAATATATTTATCTAGAGGTGGTAACTCAACATAATCATCTAATAGCTCATCAACTTGTTGACGTACTTTCTCTAGTAAGGTTTCATTAGCAACACTTCCACCAAAGACGATCTTGTCTGGTCGAATAATAAGAGTTGTTTGGATAACTGCCTGTGCTAAATAATAAGCCATAATATCCCAAACAGGATCTGTTAAAGGAACCGTTTCACCTTTTTTGCCCAAACGAGCTTCAAAAGTTGGACCAGCAACTAATCCTTCTAAACAGTCACCATGATACGGACAAATCCCTTCAAATTCTAAATCATCAGGATGACGCTTAACATATGTGTGTCCCATCTCAGGATGTCCCGCTTCACCTAGTAAGTCACCATTAATAACTGCTCCACCACCAACACCTGTTCCAACAGTATAATAA
The DNA here is from genome assembly GCF_024637875.1 of Vagococcus luciliae. Taxonomy (NCBI): domain Bacteria; kingdom Bacillati; phylum Bacillota; class Bacilli; order Lactobacillales; family Enterococcaceae; genus Vagococcus; species Vagococcus luciliae. The sequence goes on from NZ_CP102451.1 coordinate 139,346, forward strand.
ACCAGTGAATCTATTTTTTCATTTGATAAAGTCGACATAATGTATTCACCATAAGCAGAACCATTAACGTCCGTTGTCCAAGACATTGGGACATTTAATTCTTCCCGTAAATAACCTAGAACATTAACATTTTTCCATCCTGGTTTTGGTGTTGTTGTAATATAACCAGATTTTGGTGAATGTTTTCTAATCTCAATTGGCCCAAAAGATGCCACACCTAGTGCGTCAATCTCAAATTGTTTAAAATAATCCACTGCTTTTTTTAATGTTTCTTCTGGTGTAGTAGTAGGAAAAGTAATTTGATCTTTCACACGGTAATCTTCATCCCCTACAGCACAGACAAATTTTGTTCCACCTGCTTCAATACTACCAATTAACACAATAAAACCTCCTTAGTTATAAGAAACTGCATCGTTTTCAAGACGATAAACTGTATAAGAGATTGTTTGTTTTTCACTAACTGAAAGACATACTTCAGGTTTTTCCTCAGTATAAAAACGCTCAGTGAACACAAGCTCTCCATCATTAATAAAAATTTCAATCGAACTTGTATCAATAAATACTCGTAATGACAGTTTATCACATGACTGAATTGTACCATATCTTAAGTCGTCTTTGTCATTACGTTTTAAAATAAATTCATTCGTTTTATTAGAATATGTTAATAAAACCAAATCATTTTCAGACATTTTTAATGAAATAATGAGTTCTTGTTCTTCTGACTTATCTAGTGGAGCATCTATTAATAATTCATTAGATAAGGCATCTTTTATTAAACATAATTCTTTCATTACAGTTGTTGTATCATGCTTTAATTCTTCTGCGCGCAAAGTTTCTAATTCTTTAACAGGTGTCATGTAAAGATGATTATTTTTTAATCTCAATTCACGTGGAATAGTTAAAGCTCCTGCCCAACCATCTTCTTGCTCAGGCATTGGACTTTCCCACATATCCATCCACGCGATCACAATTCTTCTACCATCTGGTGCTAATGTTGTTTGTGTCGCATAAAAATCATGCCCTTTATCCAATTCATGGAACTCACCACGTGTGAATGTTGCTGTTTTGTAGTCATAATCACCAATGAAATAACCTGTTTGGAATAGATTTAAATAATCTTTTCCTTGCGCATCGATTCCTTGTGGTGATAATAATAAAATATCTTTGCCATCAAGATTGAAAAAGTCTGGACATTCCCACATAAAACCTTCAGTTTTTAAGCCATTTGCTTTAGAAATAGGTCCTTCATATTCCCATTCTAATAAATCTTTAGATGAGTAGACAATTGCTCTACCTACCCCATCTTCACCTTGGCTGCCTAAAATCATATAATAAACGCCATCTTTTTCCCAAACTTTAGGATCTCTAAAATGATGTGTATTATCCCCAGGTTCTTTTGCAATAATAGGATTGTTTTCATATTTTGTAAAATGAATACCATCTGTACTGTAAGCCATATTTTGATTTTGCCAAAAATGATCTTTATCTCCATCATCGTAATAATGATGTCCAGTATAAAACAAATAGAGTACTCCATCTTTTTCAATTGCACTACCTGAGAAGCAACCATCCTCGTCTTCTTTATCACCAGGTGTCAACGCAATTGGCAATTCTTCCCAATGAACTAAATCTTTACTTCTAGCGTGTCCCCAATGCATTGGTCCCCATTCAGCACTATGTGGATGGTGTTGGAAAAACACATGATAATAACCATCAAAGAAACAAAAGCCATTTGGATCATTAATCCATCCTGATCGTGCAGATACATGATACCCTAGTCTATAGCGTGTGTTTGTTAATTCAATCGTATCTTTGTTTGTCATAATAAATCTCCTACTTTCTCGTTTTTATTTATAGTCATTAATTTATTTATTAACCTCTAATGAATGGATCTCCTTGAACATCTTGGTCATCTTTTTTAAGAATAAAGAAGGCATAAACCCCTGCCACTAAAACAATCATTGAAATAATTCTAAATGTTGACTGGTAACCCACTTTATCTCTTAATATCCCTAATGGAGTAGATAAAATAACTTGACCTACTTGTGCTGCAATTTGAAACCCAATCATATAAAGAGTAGCTGATAATTTAGTATCAAAATGCAAAGTAAAATAACGAAACATTGGTAAAATAAACATCGGTACTTCTAAGGCATGTAGCATTTTAATACAAGAAACAGCTGTTGGTGATGAGGCAAAACCACATAGACCTATTCTCACGCACATTATAGTCACACCACATAATAGTGTGTTTCTTACACCAATTTTTCTCATGATGATTGGGACAACACCCAACATAATTGCTTCACAAAATACTTGAATCGCATTCAACGTACCATACATTTTTTCACCTGCTGCTGATGTTGAAAATAAACTAGTGTAAAAACCTGGAAACATTTGTTGATCAAATACATTATAAAATGTCCATGTAAAAACAATAAAAATAATAATTGCCCATAGTTGCGGTAATCTAAGTAATCCAAACATCTCTTTCAAAGACGGGACACTGCTTGATTCTGCCTGCTTATCTTCAAATTCTTTGCTAGCTATTTTCTCAGCTTTAGGTTTCCATAACAATAAATTAAGTAATAATAATAAGCCAAAAAATGATCCAGCCCAGAAATTTAAGTTAGGATTCTTCACAAAAAGGAAACCGGCTAATAACGCAACAATCGCATACCCAAATGATCCCCATGCTCTAGCTTGACCATACTCAAAATCAAACAAACGGCTAAATCTTTCGGTCACCGCTTCAAAAATTCCAACTGATGATAGAAAACCAGCAGATAAAACAACTGCTCCAACAAGTATTCCTAAATTAAAATTACTCTTTAATAATGGTCCATAAACCCATATGAAAAATGGACCTACAAGTGTTGCTATACACGCTGAAAAGATTAATAGTGTTCGTTTGATGTACAACTTATCTTGTAGTGTACCGTAGACAAACATAAAAATTAATGTTACTAATGAATTGGCTGAAAAAATCGTTCCGACAGCGCTACCACTTAATCCCAAACCACTAGACTCAGATGTCAACCATAATTGGAAGAATGACCACCATACTCCCCATGAAGCAAAAAATAGCAGTAATGTTAACGAACTTTGTAAATAAGATGGATTTTTAAATGATTCTTTGAATTTTGACATATCAGTTTCCCCCGATGATAATATATTCTTCCAGTTATAGCAACCGGTTAACATTTTTTGAAAAGCGCTTTCTATATTTAAGAGTATAAATTAAATCCGCTTTCATGTCAACCGGATAACATGTTGTTTTTATGATTTTTTTGTAAAAAAATGAACAATAATTATAGTCTTCTATACTTGTTAGAAAGATATTCCTTCATATTACAAAAAATATTAAATTATCTCTAATATCTATTTCATTAAAATCAACCTCTTCTGACCCAACTTCCTTCATTAATAGTTAGTTATTCATTAAATTTTGAATCATTTGATATCCTTATTTTTAAAGCATTACAATCTATCTGATTACCTAACTGAATAGTAAATAATTTCTTATTATATTCATTAGATTTTTTATCAATAATTTAATGAAGTCCACTTTTGGTTTCAAGGTTAAATGTTTACTGAACATATCGTTCATTTAATTGTTTTTATATTCTACTAACTAAAAAACTATTATTGATTAAAGAAATTGATAATTATTCTGAAAATTTAAATTATGTTTTTCAATTATTAAACAAGTATGATAAAATAGTGAGAAATCATTGATTAGGAAGTGGATTATATGAAGCAAAAAACGATTGTACCAAAAGATTACCAATCCTCATTGTCAGTTTATGACACGCAAAAGGCAATTGGCTTAACAAAACATTGGTTTGAAGAAGCTCTAACAGGTAGTTTAAAACTAAAAAGAGTCTCTGCTCCTCTATTTGTAGATGCAACATCTGGATTGAATGACAATCTAAACGGTGTTGAAAGGCCTGTACAATTTGACGTTCCTGCTTTAGATACTCCAGCAGAAGTAGTTCATTCTCTAGCAAAATGGAAACGTACAGCATTAAAACAGTATGATTTTCATGTAGGAAATGGAATCTATACTGACATGAATGCCATTAGACGTGATGAAGAGTTAGACAATTTACACTCTATTTATGTGGATCAATGGGATTGGGAGCGAGTTATTTCTAGAGATCAACGTAATTTGGATTATTTAAAACAAACTGTTCAGCAAATTGTAAATGCCATTATTGAAACATCTAGTCGTTTGCACACTAAATATCCTGCTTTATCTATTGAACTGGATAGCAACATATCGTTTATCACAACACAAGAATTAGAAAACTTATATCCTGATTTCAATGATAAAGAACGCGAACAAGCTTATGTAAAAGAGCACCCAACAACATTTATTATGCAAATCGGAGATAAATTATTGAGCGGAAAACCGCATGATGGTCGTTCTCCTGACTACGATGATTGGCAATTAAATGGAGACTTACTATTTTGGCATGAACCACTACAAACTGCTGTGGAAATATCTAGTATGGGGATTCGTGTGGACGAAACTTCATTAAAAGAACAGTTAGAAAAAGCCAATGCAACTGATCGGCTGAAATACCCGTACCATCAACAAATTTTAGCAAATGAACTACCGTTAACTATTGGTGGTGGAATTGGTCAAAGTCGTTTATGCTTATTATTACTTGAAAAAGTACATATTGGTGAAGTTCAGGTATCATTATGGGATGAAGAGACAATTGAAGCATGCCGAGGAAAAATAAACTTATTATAACAAAAAAGCACTTTAGGAAATTTTTCCCAAAGTGCTTTTATTTTTTTCTAATTAATTCAATTGATTGATAAGAAGGTTTAGGATTAAGAAATGAATTAACAGTTTGCCAATTTTTTTCATTATTTTTTGCCCAATAATCCATCACAGCTCCTATACAAATACAAATTGGAGATACTTCTTTATTTATGATTGATAGCTTATAGTAGTCCTCTTTAAATGATGTATATTTATTCATCCGCATCATTCGCTCTTTTAACGAATAAATTCGATAGGATTGTTTTCCAACATTAGCTAAAACTAACCAATTCAGCTGCTTGACTAAATAAATATCACGATTAAATGAAAATAATCTACCTAAAGAGCCAACTTTTTGTTGCCTATCATACAAATCAAAATGAGATGGAAAAGCATATGTCGTTTGTTTAACTGTTGCTAAAACATCCCCTTCCATACTATATACTGATAATACGTCTCCTTTCACACCCCAACGTCCAACCAAAATATACACTGGTTTATCTTTGGTATCCTTAATCACTGTCCGAACATTAGCGGAAAGAACATATTCTTTAATGTAGAATGTCTCCATTGCTATCAACTTCCTTTAATCAAAATCTTTTTTTCTAAAGATTTTCTTCAATTGCACGCAATATTGCTTTACCCACACCATCTTCAACATTTGTATCTGTTTGATACTTAGCAACTTCTTTTACTTTATCTTCAGCATTTCCCATGGCAAAGCTCACTCCTGCTACTTCCAACATAGGTAAATCGTTAAAATTATCACCAATTGTAAAGACTTCATCCATAGAAATGCCACGTTTTTCAGCGATATATTTTACAGCATTTCCTTTTGTTGCATCAACATGATTAATTTCTAAATTATTCACACCAGATGATGTCACATGAACATTCATTAATTTATGAAGTTTTTCTAAAGCTGGCTCAAATCTCTTAGCTCCCTCTTCATTAAACGCAATCACTTTTAAAATGTCTACTTCAGGATCATCAACTAACGTATCGTAATGTTCTGTATAGTTAACAGGTAGCATTTTTAACTGCGTTGAAGCCATAGCAATCGCCATTTTAAACGTTAAATGAGGAATATTTTCAGATAAAAGAATCGCAAACTTTTCAATTCGTTGTGCTTCATTATTCGAATACACACCTTCTGTTGTCATTAACTCATAATATAGGTCTTCTTCTTCTAAAATTTTCATAGCCTCTTTAACTGTTTCTTTTTCTAAACTAACAGTATGTAAGACATTATCAAACTCATCAAAGATTTGTGCACCATTACCAGTAATCATGCCACAATGAATACCTGCCTCATTTAAAACTGGCCGAGCTTCCGAATAACCTCTACCTGTTGCTACCATAAACTCAATACCATTTTCTGCAGCTGTTTTAATAGCTTGTTTATTTAATTCTGAAATGTCTAGATGAGATGATAAAAGCGTGCCATCCATATCAGATGCGATTAATTTAATCATAATATACCTCCTAGTTTTTTTATTATTATTAGTGTACCATTTTTTTTTGAAAGATACATTTATAATAAAAAAATTATGATAAACTAAACAATAGAGGTGAAAAAATGTTAAAAGACTTAATTCAAACAGACTGGCAAGATATATTGCATGATGAGTTACAAACCGACTATGTGAAAAATTTAGAACTTTTTTTAGAAAAAGAATACCAATCAAAAACCATTTTTCCTGATAAAAAAAATATTTTTAGTGCTTTAAATTACACTCCATTCAGTAAAACAAAAGTCGTTATTTTAGGACAAGATCCCTATCATGGAGATAATCAAGCTCACGGACTTAGTTTTTCTGTACTACCAGGAACTAAGATACCGCCTTCTTTAGTGAACATTTTTAAAGAATTAGCTGATGATTGTAAAATGGATATTCCTAGTAATGGTTACTTAGTTCCTTGGTCAAAACAAGGCGTTTTATTACTTAATACAGTCCTAACTGTTGAAAAAGGAAAAGCTCATTCGCATAAAAACAAAGGATGGGAAAACTTCACAAACTGTATAATAAAATCGTTGAACAAAAAAGAGAACCCTATCATTTTTGTCCTTTGGGGTAAACCCGCTCAACAAAAAAAACAGTTAATTGATCAAACAAAACACATCATTATCGAAGCTCCACACCCTAGTCCACTATCGGCATATAGGGGTTTCTTTGGCTCAAAGCCATTTTCTAAAATAAATAATAGTTTAAAAGAAACAAATCAACAACCGATAAATTGGACGTTATCCTAAACTGTACTAATAAAATAAAAAAATCTGTTTTATTTTTATTAAAAATTTATTTGGTGTTATTATGTTTTACCTAAGTTTTTTCGAAAAAACAGAACAAAATACTGTTCTTTTTGTTCATAAACATGATATGATAGACATGTGAAAAAAGTATAAGAAAATTGGAGGATGTTTTCGTGGAATTATTTGACCAACTTAAACATAAAATTATTAACAAAAATATACGTATGGTTTTTCCTGAGCCAACAGATGAACGCGTTTTAGGTGCTGCTGTTCGTTTAAAATCAGATAACTTAATCGAGCCTGTCTTAATTGGTAAGCCTGAAGAAATCAAAGAATTGGCTGCTTCTCGTGGTTTAAGTGTTGATAACTTAGAAATTATTAACCCTGACACTTACGAAAAATTTGATGAGATGGTTGCTTCTTTCATTGAACGCCGTAAAGGTAAAGCAACAGAAGATCAAGCACGTACTATTTTAAAAGATGAAAACTACTTTGGAACAATGTTAGTTTATATGGACTTAGCTGATGGTTTAGTAAGTGGTGCTGTTCACTCTACTGGTGACACAATTCGCCCTGCTTTACAAATCGTTAAAACTAAACCAGGTGTTAGCCGTACAAGTGGTGCGTTCTTAATGTTAGGTAACCGTGACTCAGAAAAATATATTTTCTCTGATTGTGCTATTAACATCAATCCTGATGCTCAAGCATTAGCAGAAATCGCTGTTGAAAGTGCTAAAACAGCTGAATTATTTGATATTGATCCTAAAGTTGCTTTATTGAGCTTCTCAACAAAAGGATCTGCAAAATCTGAAGAAGTAACAAAAGTCGCTGAAGCAACTCGTATCGCTAAAGAATTAGCGCCTGAAATGGCTATTGATGGTGAATTACAGTTTGACGCTTCTTACGTTCCTTCTGTTGCGAAACAAAAAGCACCTGATTCAGATGTAGCTGGACAAGCAAATGTCTTTATCTTCCCTGAAATCCAATCTGGAAATATTGGCTATAAAATTGCTCAACGTTTAGGTGGATTCCAAGCAATTGGTCCTATCTTGCAAGGGTTAAATAAACCAATTTCTGACTTATCTCGTGGATGTAATGAAGAAGATGTTTACAAATTATCCATCATCACTGCTGGACAAGCAATAATGAATAAATAGTAAACATAAAAAACCAATGCCTTTTCTGAAATAGAAAATCGCATTGGTTTTTATTTATTTGGCATTTAAAGCTGCCAATGTAATATAATTATACGGCTGATTAAAATGTGGTAAAAAGAATAAATCCAATAATTGTAATTCATCTATTGTCAATTTTTTATGAATCGCAAGAGAAAATAGGTGAGTCAGCATGGATACATCTTTTTCAGAACATATTTGTGCGCCTACAATTCGTCTTAAGTCAGTTTCATACACAATACGAAGTTTAACATTGTAATTATCAGCCATAAATGCTGGTTTTTGTAAATCTTCATAATCCGTATAAGATACTGCTAATCCTCTTTTAATAGCTGATTCAAAAGATAAACCAGTTGATGACATATTAAATCCAAATATTGAAATAGCATTAGAGCCTTGCACTCCTAATGAAGCCACTTCTCCACCGCCTATACTATGTCCAGCAACTATTCCACTTCTAACAGCATTTGTAGCTAATGCTATGTAATCCATTTTTTGTAAAGCGTTAGAAAATATGGTCGCGCAATCTCCCACTGCATAAACTGAAGGGTTGCTTGTTTGTTGGTGTTCATCGACAACATAGGCACCATTACGAAACAATTCTAACTCCTGTTTGCCTAAATCATTGTTTGGTAAAAAACCAACAGCATTGATAATCATATCAACTGCATAGTTTCCTTTATCTGTTATAAGTCGCTCTACTGATTGTTTACCTTGATATTCCGTCACTCTTTCTCCAAAGTGAAGCTCTATTCCATTATTGGACAATGTTTCATCCATCTTACTTGAAAATTCCTGGTCATAATAACCCGATAGCGAACGATTTTCTCCATCAAAAAGCAATACTTTTTTCCCTCTTCTTTTTAACGCTTCAGCTATTTCAACTCCAATATAACCTGCTCCAATTACCGCCACTCGTTGAATAGTTTCTTTTTCAGCAAATTCATTGACCTTTTTTCCGTCATTAAATGTTTTTAAACAAAAAATATTATCCAATTCTTTGCCAGGGACATTTAATAAGATGGGTTTAGAACCTGTCGCTAATATTAAGTTATTATATTCTTCAGTAAATGTTTCATGATTTAAATTCGTACAAGTAACGATTTTTTTACGAAAATCAACACGTATAACTTCTGTGCTTGTATAGATTTTAGCACCTTTCTTCTTGAAATCCGACTCATTTAAATAAAATAATCCTTCATATGAATCAATTTGTTGTCCAACCCAAAGTGCTGTTCCGCAACCTAAATAACTAAACTCTGCATTCTTTTCTATAATCACCACCTCATGATGATAATGATTTAATAAAACATTAGCAGCAGCTATTCCTGCATGATTAGAGCCTATAATGACTGTTTTTTTCATCGCTTTCTCCTTTAATATAAAAAGCGGAACATCTCATCTCTTTAAAAGGACAATTTGCACCGCTTTATAGATTATTTCATCATTAATTGATTAGATTTCTGTTGGTAAAATATTTTCTACTTCTGAATGTGGTCTTGGAATAACATGAACAGATAATAATTCTCCAACACGTTGAGCTGCTGCTGCTCCAGCATCTGTTGCTGCTTTAACTGCGCCAACATCACCACGCACCATAACTGTAACAATTCCTCCACCAACTAATTCTTTTCCTACTAAAGATACATTAGCTGCTTTAACCATTGCATCAGCAGCCTCTATTGAACCAATTAGTCCTTTTGTTTCGATCATTCCTAAAGCATCAGATTTCATTATAATTTCCTCCTAAATTTTCTTTATATTAATTTTTTTGAATCACAATAGTTGTGTTAGAACCTACTCCAAGTGCGTTAGCTTCTTCAACGTCAATATGACACTCTAGACCAGCATGGTCGTCTACTCGCACGGTGACTTCATTTAGTACGCCACCTCTGTCTCCATCAAAAGCAATTGAGACATTCTCGCCATCTATCACATCAAATCTTGTCGCATCTTTTGATGGCATATGAATATGTCGTTTAGCAACAATCGCTCCATTGACTATCATTTTAGACCCTTTTGGACCAATCAATGTCACAGATCCTGAATCTTGTAATTCTCCCGATAATCTTAATGGTGCTTTAATTCCTAATTTAAAACAATCACTTTTTAATACTTCTACTTGTGTTTGCTTTCTTTCAGGACCTAAAATTCTAACATTTTCTATCATCCCTTTAGGTCCACAAATCATCACGGTTTCTTTACAAGCATATTGACCAGGTTGAGATAAATCTTTTAATTTCGTCAGCTCATAACCTTTACCAAATAAACACTCTACGTCTTCTCTTGACAAATGAATGTGTCGATTCGATATCCCTACTGGAATACTCAGATCTGTTTGTTTGGATTCTTGTGCGATTTTTTTTAATATTTCTATTAAAAGTTCTTCATAATTTTCCATTCTATCAACTCATCTCTTGATTAATTCATCGTAGATAATATCTGACGAACAACTTTCGTTAGTGTCTCTAAGTCATTTTCTGATACATCCGTTACGTTTTTAGATGCCTCACTCATTTGGCAAACTCTTTCTTCCCCAATACAGAAATTCTCGCCATCTGGATGGAATGTTTTATCATCCTTTACCAGTGTTCGAACATCTTTCAATCCATACGCTACTTTTTTAATGTTTAATAAATGTTTTGGTCCAACATTTTCAGAAACTGAACTTCCACCAAATGTTCCACAGCCTAATGTAAATGAAATTGGTAACCCTGTTGAGATACCTGTTCCACCTTGGCTTCCTCCAGTATTAACTAAAATTCTTGAAGCTGGTTTAGCCGCAAACTTCATCACCATATCTTTATCATTGGTATGAATACTCATCGTATGTCCGATACCATTTTGTAATAACTCAATACTTAAATGACAGGCTTCTTCCCAATTATTTACCACATAAAAACCTAATACCGTTGTTAATTTTTCAAATGATAATGGGTAACCTTTTCCAACACCTTCTTGTCGACCAATCAATACTTTTGTATCGCTTGGTACAGTGATACCTGCTGCTTCTGCAATCACTGTGGCTTCTCGTCCAACAAAACCAGCATTCATCACATAACCATTTTTAAATAGTAAAGCACATACTTTTTCTGTTTCTTCTGGTGTCATGAAATAACCACCTTGTGCTTTAAATTCACGAACAACTTCTTCTTCATTTCCTTTTTCACAGATGATGGATTGTTCTGACGCACAGATAGTTCCATTATCAAATGTTTTAGATGCAATGATTTTTTCCACTGCTGTTTTAACATTAGCTGTTTTTTCAATATAGGCTGGTGAATTTCCTGCCCCAACACCTAATGCTGGTTTTCCTGAACTATAAGCAGCTTTTACCATACCAGGACCACCTGTTGCAATAATTAAACTCACTTCAGGTGCATGTAATAACTCGTTTGTTCCTGCCATAGTTGGTATAGTTGAACAACTAATAATACCATCAGGTGCCCCTGCTGATACTGCAGCGCGATTTAACATCTCAGCTGTTTTTTTCGTGCAATCTAGAGCTGATGGATGTGGTGAAAAGACAATAGCATTTCTTGATTTAATGGCTATCATTGCTTTAAAAATAACTGTAGAAGTAGGGTTAGTTGATGGAATAATCCCTAATACTAATCCCACTGGTTCTGCAACATCAAACGTTCCTTTTAATTCATCTTCTGAAACAATCCCGATTGTTTTTTCATTCTTTATTTCATCATATAAAAGAGTTGAAGCAGCATGATTCTTATACATCTTATCCATCACTTTTCCAAATCCTGTTTCTTCAACAGCTCTTTGTGCTAAATTAGATGATTGTTGACTAACCACTTGAACCATTTTTTGCAAGATATGATCGATTTGCTCTTGTGAAAAAGTCGAAATCTCATTAGCTGCTACTTTACCTTTACGCGCTAAATCTCTTGCTTCTTGTATGGATTTTAAATCTTTATCAAATATTTCCATTCAAACTCCTCTATTCATTGTTTATTAAAAACTCACTTAATGTTTCTACTAATTTTTCTTTACTTGTTTTATAAAGATCTTTTCTAACAATACTAAAATTTGTTTGATGTTTAGCTATTTTTCTCAAATCAACGACTTTCATTTGAGTCAAATGTTGCATCAATTCTTCTTTATCATGATAGGTTAAATTATTTAATTCTAAAAAATCTAAATCTAATGTTTTTTTAGTATCTTCAATTATTAAGGAATTCACCGGCTCTTCTTCTAAAGTGACTGTTTCCTTAACTTCAAGTTCTTCTATTACATCAATACTTTTTTCTATAGACTCTGTTTTATCTATAAAAAGACTGGAATCAACTGCTGGTCTTGCTATCACATGTGATGACACAACTGTATCAAAGGATAGATAAGAAAGGTTCGATTCAGCAGTACTCACAGCTGTGGTTACTGCCGAAACATCGCCTGTAATTAAAATAGAAGTTAATCCTCCACCTACTTTAGTAACACCAAGTAGATGAACGTCAGCTGACTTTAACATGGTATCTGAAGCCGCAATGGTTGCCAAAAGTCCTTTTGTTTCAATCATTCCTAGAGACTCATTCATCAGCTAACACAACCTTTCATCTTCACTTTAATTACTTTTGTTTGCTTGGTGACATCCCAATCAATTACTTCATCTTTAGGCACATATATGATATCTCCATCTGCTAAACATGTTGTACTCTCTTTTAATGTTGCCTTTAATTCTCCCTCAATGATATAAAAGAAAGTATCATCGACTTGTTGTTCAATAAAATGCATTGGATTGATAGAGACATATTCTAAACAACCTTCTCCGTTAGATGAGTGCATTAATTCTTGAGCAAAAACCCCTCGTTCTCTTTGTGGAAAACCCTTTAATTGTATCGTGTGATGTTTTATTATTTCCACACCACTCAAATCTCTTTCGAGAATAAAAGGAGATAACGCGTTATCCATTATTAAATTTTTTAGTAACGTCACTAAAGATTCTTTACTCCATTCCTGTGTTATCATTTCGGATACATTTAACTTGCCTTTTTCAACTTTAAACGTCATATCATATTCTTCAGCTAAATCATTTGCTGAAGGGGTTACAATTGTGTTTTCTGTGATAGGAATGACTCGTTTATTCTCTTCATGGAGTGACTCCACATCACTAGCACAAATCAATTTTTTCATTTTGTCACACTCTCTTTACACTGACTCACAACTTTCATCAATAATACCTATTACAGCAGCATCAATAGGAATAAGATCGTCTTCCAGCATTCGTCTTGCTGCGCTTCCTGTGGCAATAATGACCCGATCACCAATACCTGCCCCAATCACGTCACAGACAACTATAACCTCACCATCTTTTGTACCACCATTAATTTTGGCAAGCATTAACTTCAACCCATTCAATTTATCAGATTTTCGTGTTGCCCAAATATTATCTATTAACGTCGCAGTTACCATTCGTTATTCTTCTCTCTTCGCTTGATTTCTTCAATCGCTGCAACTACTGAGGCTGTATCCCCAAAAATTGCTAGTAAAATCATATTTTGTGGACAACTTCCTCGAATATCTTCAATTGTCACACCAACAGCCTTTTCTGCAACATCTGTGGCACAAATCATCTCTATTAATTTCCCTTGAACTAAGCCAATTGCATCTGGTTTATCTAACTTTTCTTTTGAACTTTTTCGTCTATTTAAAATAGCCATCGTATTTTCACCGGGTGATTTAATAATTCGACAATCCATTTTTTAGCCTCCTTACATTACTTGATTGGTACAACTTAAAGCAATTCCTATTGGTGTGACAAACATTGGATTAATTGGTTTAATCGTTTTTATCCCTGTCTCTTTTTCGATAATTGTTTCAATCCCTTTCAAGCAAGCTGTACCACCAACAAGATAAATATCATTTACCTTATATCCTTTAACTTGATTTGAAATAATTGAAGATATTTTTTGAATCACTGGCTTAACCACGAGTAATAATTCATCATGATGTTTTACATTACGTTTATATTTTTCTGCTTGTTCAAAATTAAATTTATAATTTCCAGCAATAACTAATGATAAGTGAGTACCCCCTGTTGCTTCATCTGCAACTTTCACTACTTTTCCATTTTCTAAAATAGCAATCCCTGTTGTTCCTCCACCAATATCAACCACAGCGCCATCAGTTAATCCTAATAACTGATTGGCTGCTGTTGGTTCATCTAATACATTAGTCAACTCAAACCCTGCACTTTGTACGACATTTTTTATAGCCCCACCATCTAAACCATCTGTTCCAGGTGGTAAAGAGGCTGCTGCATAAACAAGTGTAGTGCCTAATTTTTTTTCTAACTCTTCTTTTAATTCTCTAACAATATCAACGGCCCCTACATAGTCAACTACCATTCCATCTCTGACAACATTGGCGTATTGATAAGCACCTGCAACAGGTTGATAATCGCTACCTAAAACAACTAAAACAATACAAGCTGTTCCTAAATCAACTCCTGTATAAAACACGTCAGATTTACTTTTTTTAGGTGTTTTAATAACCGTTTCAAATGTTTGAATAAACTTATTACAGTGTAACGTCATCTCGTTTGTCATCTATACCTCCAACTATCGTTTCCACAATGTCAACTAACTCTGTCACTATCTTCCTAAATCCATGACAAAATTCAGGAAATTGATGAGTCATTAAACAAAGTAAACCATAGACTTTTTGTAATTTTACTAGTAGTGGTCCTTCTAAGTACGTCACATATGGGTAAATATCCACAAATAGTGGTAAATTTTCATCATTCAGATCTTTTGGTTGCTCTAAAGTTTCTCTCATAAATGATTCCAATAACAGAATTCGTTTAGAAACACGATGTTTAATCGTTTCACTCAGAAAATAAGCTTCCAATATTTCTGATGAGAGAATCTCTTTATACCCCATCCATTCGGTCAATTGCTTTTCCTTTTGTAACGTCTTTTCTTGTGTCTTTTTATATTTATGTGTTGTCACATCAATTTTTCTGTCTAATAAAAACTGCCTTGCTTCTGGTGTTAATTTTTGGTTTTTTTCTAACACAAACTGATTAAATGCCTTTTTTTTATACATCATTCTTAATTCTTTTTCTGTAAAAAAATACATTTAATACCCACCTCTCAACAACTTACGATAAATCATTTCTAAGTCTGCTTGCTGAGGTTTTCGAGGATTTGTCAACGTGCATTTATCTTGCATTGCTTTTTCAGCCATTTCTGGAATAGCTTCTAGAAATGCTTGGTGATCAATTCCAAATTCTTCAATCGATTGAGGTAAATCTAATTGTTTCATCAAACGTTTTAATTTAGAAATAAACGCATAAACAGTTGATTTAGCCGTTCCTGATTGTATACCTAGAACACCTGCAATACGTCGATATTTTTCTAAATTGTCTGTTTCTCTATCATTTTCTAATTCCGCATTATAAGAGATAACATGAGGAAGTAATAATGCATTTACTCTTCCATGAGGTAAATGGAAACGTCCTCCTAGCGCATGTGATAAGCTATGACAAATCCCCAACGATGCCTCGTTAAACGCTATTCCAGCTAAACAAGAAGCGTTATGAATACTTTCTCTAATATCTATGTTTTCACCATCGTTATAAGCTGTTACTAGTTTATCCCAGATAATCGTGATTGCTTTTTCACCATTTGCATCTGTAAAATCATTAGCTTTTGTTGAAGCTAATGCCTCAATACAATGTGTGAAAACATCTATCCCAGTATCTGCTGTAATATTTTTAGGAACAGTTAAAACCAATTTAGGATCTAATATTGCCACATCTGGAATCATTTTCTTATCAACCAATGCATATTTGCTATCAGATATTGGATCTGAAATAACTGAAAATGATGTCACTTCACTGCCTGTTCCACTTGTAGTTGGAATGCAAATAAGAGAAATAGAGATATCTTGATGCACTATTTGATAAATATAACGAATTGCCTTTGCCGCATCCATTGCCGATCCACCACCAAGAGCGATGATGCTATCTGGTTCAACCGATAAAGCAGAAACAAGTCCTTTTGTTACAATCTCAATGGTTGGATCAGGTGTGATCTCAGAAAAAATAGTACATTCAATCTCACTTTTAGCTAATAAATTCACCAACTCATCTGCTCTTCCACATTGAACCATGTATGGATCACAAACTAACAACACTTTTTTTAATGTTAATTGACTTAATTCTTCTAAAGAATCTTTTCCTGAAAAAATTTCAGTCGCCATTTGAAATTCATTTAACAAAATAACACCTCCTCTCTAACATTATGTTTTTACCACTTCAAAGTATTTATTAAATACTCTACGTCTGTTTCTTTTTCTAAATCTACTTGATACCACGTTTTAGATAATCCTATCTTTTCAATAACATTTAGTGCTTGTTTTTGATCTTTTTCCGTATATGATTTTCCATGACTCGTTATCATTCCCACAACTGGTACACGAAAAATTTTTGAAAAATTTGGTGGATAACTTACTTTAGAGGACTTAATAGGGACTAAAAATAACGCACAACTAGCTGTTTGTTGTAATGCAATAATATGTTTATGCATCCATGGACTCTCTAAATAAGTATCAGGAACAATCATTGTTTTTTCTGTATATAATACATTTGCTACTTTTCTTATTTCTGTTTGAGATTGCTCAATATATTGAGCAATCTCCCTTTTTCCACTTTGTTTAGGTCCAATGATCAGCACACGTTTTTTCATGTACGTGTCACCTTAACAACCTCGTAATTCAATGTCTGTTTTAACACATTGACAACTGTTTGAAGAGATTCTTCCACACTTTGAACATCTCCTGAAATCAATACAGAACCTGTAAATCGATCAAGAAAACCAACCTGTACATCAGCACTTTTCCCTGCAATATCCGCGGCAATAATAGCTGTTTCAAATGGAGAAATGGTTAAAATACCGATTGCACCTTCATTTTCAATACCTAGAGAGTCATAAATTTCTTCAATTGGAGAAGCAATAACATGAGCTAACGTTACTTGCTTTCCTGGAACTGACTCTTCTATTACTCGTTTAACAGTATCATCTAACAGTTTAACCACCTCTTTTTCACTATTTTAATGTCGCACCACTTTTACAAAGAAATCATATTCTTTAATCCAACTTTCAATCTGATCTAACTCTTCATCAGATAATGATGGGTCACCATCTACTGGATATTCCATACCTAATTGCCCATATTTATTCACACCCAATTTATGATAAGGCAGTAAATCAATCCCTTTAAAATTAGGGTAATCTTTATAAGGCAATAAGAAATTAACAATTTGTTCTATTTCTGGTTTGCTATCATTAATCATTTTTAACATTGGCATTCTGATGTGAACATCGTGTCCATCTTCTAGTAGTTGTTTTAGATTCTCTAAAATCCGTTCATTACTAATCCCAGTTAATTGATTATGTTTCACTGGATCCATATGTTTTAAATCATATAAGAATAAATCCACATACTCAGCGATTGCCATCAAGCGATCCATTCGTGAGTGACCACATGTTTCAATAGCTGTGTTAATACCATCTGCTTTACATGCTTGCAATAAGGCAAGAGCTGCTTCAGGTTGTGCGGTGCATTCACCACCACTTAGTGTCACCCCTCCACCAGATTGTTCATAAAACTCATCATCTTCATGAATAATCTCCATCACTTCTGAAATAGATCGTATTTCTCCTGTAATGTTTAAAGCTGACATTGGGCAAACAGCCACACATTCTTGACATCCTGTACAAGCAATATCACGATTCACTTGATGATTACCTTTTTCATCAATGTAATGAATTCCAACTGGGCAAGCATCCACACAAGCATGGCAATCACTGCAAATACTTTCTTTATACATGACTTGAAATTTTCGTTCTAACCCCTCCGGATTAGCACACCATTGGCATCTTAAGGGACAGCCTTTAAAAAATACAATCGTCCGGATACCAGGTCCATCATAAAGACTATATTTTTGGATATTAAAAACCATCACCTGTCTTTCGACTGAATCTATCAATTGATTCACCACTTTTCTAACTTATTGCTAAAATTTTGTTATCATTGTACGGCTGATAATCTCATCTTGAACGTCTTGACATAATTCAACAAAGAAAGCACTATATCCTGCAACACGAACAATCAAATCACGATATTGTTCCGGATGTTTTTGCGCATCTAAGAGTGTTTCGTTATCAAGGTAGTTAAATTGCATTTCACCATTTCCTAGTACACTAGCTGTTTTAAGTAATGTAATTAAGCTGTTTTCTCCCTCTTCTGTATCCAACATACCTGACATAATTTTAAAGTTATGAACCATTCCCATATTCATCGTATCATTAGCCATTTTAGAAACAGATTTAATAATCGCTGTAGGGCCTTTAAAATCTGCACCTTGTGTTGGACTGATACCATCTGACAACGGAATCCATGCTTTACGACCATTAGCAGATGCTCCTGTCAATTGTCCTAAAGGTGTATTGTTTGAAATAGATAACGTTCCATGACATAATTCTGAGAATAACGTTTTGTGTTTACGATGTTCTTTTTCTGTAAAGTGAATAAGATCTGCTGCAATTAAATCTGCATAGTCATCATCATTTCCATATTTTGGTGCATTTAAGCAATCTGTTCTGACTTGTTCATAGCCAACAAAGTCTGCTTTTAATGCTGTATTAAGTTCTTCAAGTGTGTATTTGTTCTCTTCAAAGACTAATTTTTTAATAGCTGCCATTGAATCTGTATACGTTGCCAATCCTGACCAAACCACACCAGGACCAAAGTTATACATCGCTCCACCACTTGATACATCTTTTCCATTTTCCATACAACCTTCATACATGATTGACATTAATGGTTTTGGTGCTAAATCTCGGTGAACACGTTGAGTGATAACCGTTGCGATGGATGATAATTCTGTCACATATTTGATTTGCTCTTTAACAGCTTCTTCAAATTGTTCATATGTTTTATATTGTGATACATCACCTAAATCTGGACAAACTTGTTTGCCATACCATAAAGGAACCCCTCTGTTTAACACTAATTCGATACAAATTGGCCATTGTGTGTAGGCTGTAGATGTCCATTGATAAAGTCTTCCTGATTTTTGTGGTTCAACACAACCCATTAAACAATAATCACGTGCATCTTCAATCGACACACCTTTAGCTAACATCATCTTGATATGTGTGTCATCAAAATGACAGGCAGGGAATCCAATTCCAGCACGAACAACATCCACAATTTTTTTCAAGTATTCACGTGGGGAACGATTATGAATTCGACAAGCTAATGATGGTTGGTACACTTTTACAT
Organism: Vagococcus luciliae; assembly: GCF_024637875.1. NCBI lineage: Bacteria > Bacillati > Bacillota > Bacilli > Lactobacillales > Enterococcaceae > Vagococcus > Vagococcus luciliae. Next base: position 158,856 of record NZ_CP102451.1, read on the forward strand.
GTCTCACAGCATCCATTAATAAATAAGTTAAATCATTGGTTGCGTCATAGCCTTCACGAGTTACTCCGCCCACGCACATATTGACAAATGGTTGATAACCAGCAAAGAATTTAGAACCACCTTCACTTGTTATCCACATCATTTCTGACATTTTGATTAACATACAACCCGCTAATTCAAATGCTTCAAACTCACTCATCCGACCAGTTTCGATATCATTCTTAAAGAATGGATACATGTATTGGTCGACACGACCAATTGACATACCTGTTTGATTTTCTTCAACAACAAGTAAAGATTCAATTGTCCAAACTGCTTGAATCGCTTCCCAAAATGTTTCAGGTTTATTAGCTGGTACTTTAGCATTAATTTCTGAAATCTTTTGTAATTCTTTTTTACGTTGTGGATTAGTCTCTTTTGCTGCAAGTTGAGCGGCATATTCTGACATACGACGAGCGTAAATCATCACACCTTCAGCTGTTTCGATAATTGATTTGTAGAAATAAATTTTTTCAATATCTTCAGGATTGTCATAGCTTAATTTATCTAATTGTTCTTGTGCTTCTTTTTGGACATCTAGCATGCCTTTTTTCATTAAAATGACATCATAACCAGGATTCGAATCTCCCCCACCATTTACTGCATGGTAAGAACAATCTGATACAAATGATTCACCAGAAATTTCCCAAACGCCAGCTTCTCTAAATTGATCTTCACAGTATTCATCAATTGATTTACCTTTCCAAAATGGGAATAATTCTTCTCTCATGATACGTTTGTCTTCATCAGAAATATAAAATGGATCCTGTGGTCTACTAGAAATCGTATCAATTTCTTCTTCCATCCAACGCCATGCAATATCTGGTGAAAAAGATCCAGCTCTTGGCGCGCCATTTGGAGCCCCAACAATTAATTCATTCTCTTGAATAACTAAAGGTGCTGTTTCACAACTTTTCTTAAATGATTTTGATCGTAAAATATTTTTAGGCATTCCAGGATTTTCTCTGGCTATTTCTGTCATCACCCGTGCTTTATGAGTCGTGATAGTTGGTTTTTGTTTTAAGTAATTTTCTTTCAAAGCTTCCAATCTAGGTGTTATACCATTTGGCACGCCTGATTGATTACCGCTTACAAAAGTTAAATCAACTGAATCTGTTTTTGTAATATCATCTGATACTGAAGCAAACATTTTCATCAATGCTTGTTGTTCTTCTGTACTTAACTCTTTTGTCGCTTCAGCTAATTTAGCTGAGAATTCTTTAATATCCATCTTAATTCCTCACTTTACATAATGTTTTAAGCTAAAATTTTTCGTAAAATCTCTTCTAACATTTTTTCATGAGATTCTTCATCAACATTATTAACGTGTTCAATACACTGCGTTGAATGACTAATTTCTCTAATATACGTTAAATCTGATGCTGTTATATTTTTCGCGCTTATTCCTTTACCAGTTGTTAAACCACCTAACAGACATGAAGTTGCTAGCGTTGAGTTTATCCCCATACTAGCTAAAGAAGACGGTGAATTAACTATCATTCTTCCTACCGGTTTTTTTAAGGCAAATTGATTTAATACTTCTAAATTATTTGAATGTATCGCTATTGTATGACCATTATTTTTTTCCTTTAATAACCGAATTGATTTTTCACACGCATGCATCCAATCAGGTTCTAAATAAAAAGCAATGACTGGGCATTTCATTTCATTAACAAAAGGATCTAGTTCATGCACGTAATGTTTTTCCGATACTAAAACACTGGTATTATCTTCAATAGAAAAATGAGCCAATTCAGCTAGTTCATAAGCATTTTTTCCAACACATATAGGATTAATGCCATTATCTTTAGGCTGTAACAAATTAAGTAGCTGATGCTCTTCTTCCTCAGATAAAAAGTGCGCCCCTTTTTGTTGTAGCTGTTGTTTCACTTCACTAGCGATACTTTGTTCAACTATTAAATATTGTTCTGATCCTGGCAACATCCCATTATCTAATGAGCGACTGTCTATCACTGACTGTACGGCATCTGACACATTAGCAGTGTGCTCGATAAAAGCTGGTGTCCCTCCTGTTCCTCCATAAATTATCGGCTTTTGAGTATTGGTTGTGTTGTTTATTTTTCCAGCCGAAATAATCATTGAAGTATTTTTATGTGTCACTATTTCTAATATGCCACTTTCAGAAATACTCTCAAGACATGTGATACAACCTACTGGTAACCCATATTTTTCACAAATATTTTTCACACTATTTACGACATGAATTGTTGTATGATAGGCTTCATTATCAGGGATAACAATGATACTATTACCTGATTTGATGCCGATAACGATACTATATAATGTGTTTAAAATGACATTATTTTCTGATGGAAAGACTACTATCACACCTAAAGGCACGCCCACTTTTAAAATATTCCCCGCAGAATCTTTTAAAAGCTCTCCGATACACTGTTGATTAGATAATTCTTTTTCTAGCTGTGATAAGAAATGTGTTAATAACCATTCTTTGTCTTTTATAGAACCACGTTTTGTTTCATTTACTTCCATATCTATAAAGTGTGCTAATTCCATTGTGATATTTTCTAATAATTGATTAATTATTTTATCTAAGTAACTTTGCTTATAGTCTTTAACTAAAAATTGAGCATTTCTTGCGTTTTCAACAAGAATTCTGGCTTCTTGGATTGATAACAGATCTTTATCTGCTCTACTCATCTAAACAGCAGCTCCCTCCTCTTGAAGCGGTTCATCAAGCAATTGATAATACTGAATGATTTTATTTAAATCCATATGTGGTCCAGCAATTACTACTGAGCTATAAATTTCTGCTCCTAGTTTTTCAACTGCTGATGTTCCAGCTTCTACTGCTGCTTTACATGCAGCAACGTCACCTTTTACAATGACTGAAATATACCCTGATGCAACATTTTCATAGCCGACTAACTCAACATCTGCTGCTTTGCACATTGCATCGCATGCTTCTAGCACAAATACCAAACCGAATGTTTCGATTGCGCCGATTGCTTCAAAACTTTGCATACGCATACCCTCCTCTTTATCCATCAATACTGTGAACCGATACAATTTTTCCGATTTCTTCAATAGGTCTTGGCATGACGTTATGCGCTGTTAATGTCCCGATTTCTTTTGCCGCTCTTGCTCCAGCTTCTACCGCACTTTCAACCGCTGCCACATCACCTTTCACCATAATGGTAACTAATGTCGATCCTATATTTTCATATGAAATTAATTCAACGTTTGCTGCCTTTAGCATTTCATCACATGCTTTTAATGCAGGTACTAATCCGATTGTTTCGACTAAACCTAATGCTTCTTGACCTCTGTATACCAAGTTCAATCCCCCTTATTATTCAATTCACAAGTTGTTAGAAAAAAGTTTATCTATAAGCCTTATCAACATATTTATCCACTGTTTTTCTTCCTTCTTCGGTAATGATGTAGTACATTAATAACTCATCATTTTCATCTAGATTATAGCTATCTAACTCAACTAAACCGTTGGCTTCAAGCGCCATAAGATGTTCTGAAAATAATCTTTGGTTAAATTGTTTTTCTTCACCATATTGTGATTTCAGTTGTACCATCACTTCTTGGACATTATATTTTTTTCTGCCATACATTTGATTTAAAACAGCTGTTCTTGCAGGTAAAAGCATATTACGCTTCCCCCTTTCTGAATAAATCAAATGGGTTCATTGTTACTAGAATGGCTCCCATAACAATCAATATTGATCCAATAATCATAGTTGGTGTAATTGTGTCTCCTAAAAATAAAACACTGAATATAACACCCCAAAAAGCATAAGTAACATTTAACGACATTCCAACGGCTGTTCCAACCATTGCATTTGCTTTATACCATGTTAAAAATGAAATTCCTGCACTTAGTCCTGAGAAAATCAACCAAATAACTGGTGTAACAGCTGATAATGTATTAAATAATAAGTCTACACCACCAATAACCGGTAAAATAAAAATAATTACAACAAGTCCTGAAACTAATTCACGTAAATTAACCGCTACATCTGTATCAATCATGGCACCACCAAAACTTGAAAACACACCTTCTAATCCCCAACATACTGCTGCAACTAATGCACAAATGATACCTAGTGTGAAGTTTGGTGCGCCTTCTGGAGCGACCATGTTAATTGTAATAGCACCTAATACACAAATAATCATGCCAATAACAATTCTTAATGTTGGTTTTTGTTTTAAAAAGATCCATGAGAACAAAGCACCAAACAAACTACAAGTAGCTGAAATTGGAATAGCATATGCACCCGCTAAAGCTAGTCCAACAAGATATGCACCATTTGCAATAGGCCCTCCTAATAAAAATCCAACAACCAACATTTTTCCGGGTTTGGTTTTAACCATACGAATAATTTCTTTAAGTCTGCCTTCTTTAGCGTTATAAAATAATAAAAATATTCCAGCAAAAAAATCATTTAATCCCGAACAAACGAAAGGAGCTGCTAAAATACCAACTGCACTTGTTAAAGGATCATACCCACTGGCTACTACCACAAGTGTGGAATAAATAGCATAAGTAATACCAGATATTAGTCCATTAGTAATCCCTTTCATTCTAAATTTTTTATTTACTAAGCTCATCTTTGTATCTGCGGATGAACATACCATGTTTTTTTGAGTTTCCATTAATGTTCCCCCTTAATTTAGTTGTTGTTTCTTAATGGTAAAATATTTTCCACTTCACCATGTGGTCTAGGGATTACATGTACAGAAAGAAGTTCTCCTACACGCTCTGCAGCACTTGCTCCTGCATCTGTTGCTGCTTTAACTGCTCCTACGTCACCTCTTACCATTACTGTTACAATACCGCCTCCAACAAATTCACGACCGACTAATGACACGTTTGCTGCCTTCACCATAGCATCTGCTGCCTCGATTGAACCTATTAATCCTTTTGTTTCCACCATTCCTAATGCATCGTACTTCATCTTTTTTTCCTCCTATTATAAAGCGTTTTCTTTTTTTGTTTATAGTTATAATCTAGAACATCCCCTTAAGGTGAGAGTCAAACACATTTTTATGACTGATACACCAAACTCCCTGTACTACTGAAATCTACTTTTTCAGTTAACTAGAGTAATTGAGAATACTCAATTAATTCACACACACATAAGATGATTTATATGCTTTTCTATTTTTAATCATTATTATTTATTTTTAAATAAAAAAATAAAAAACAACACAGATAATTGTGTTGTTTTTCACATTAAAAAAATAAATAACTATTTTAATTTTCTTTTATATTATTTTTCACTACAAATATTTTTATTTTTTTTTTGATGCATAACAATTTAAAATTAAAAAAATGGTCATAAACCCTTATATTACAACATATATATATTTTTATAATACATAATTTTTTAAAAATTAAACACACGATTTAAAACATTTCCCTTAGGACAACTTATGCTCAGTAACACACTAATCGATATTCATCATCATATACTACGACAAAAAAAGAAGCAATTTTTAAGCTCAAGATAATGACCTTGCGCCAAAATTGCTCCTTAAAGATGTTACTTCTTCTTGGTTACGGGTACTAATAATTCTACAACAAATGTATCCGTATTCATTGTTGACCAATAATCAATCACAAAACGCTCATATAATTCATTGGAGCATTCATAGTTATTTTCTTTTGCCCAATCTAACATTTTATTATATTGGTTACTAATCTGAGTCAAATCTCCTATATGATAGCTTGATAAAAAGAGCTTTCCTCCAAACGACATCGTGGGAACATTCGCAGATAAATTATTAACTGGTTTCTGTAACACTCGCATATTACATCTATCCTGAGACATTTTTTCTTGACCATCTTCATAGTGTAAAATCACAGGTCCACTAATTTGACAGTCAATCTTCTCTAAATAATTTACCCATGGGATATTAATCACCGCATCCATATAATTATGATGAAATTCTTGTTCTAGATAGACATAATCAAATGAATCAAAATATTTTACGTTAACATTTTGAATATTATTTTCAATTGCGATTGATCCTTCTCTTAGCAAGTCTACCCACTCTGTAATCGCTATATAACTATTTTTTATGCGTTGTTCTTCTTCTTTTAATTCTGATTGTTTCGTTAAAAATTTTGGTTCTTTATAAAAACTATCTAATGTTTTTTGTACGTTACCCATTTCTTGTAATTTAAAACCCATTTGCTTGTAATATTTAATAATAGGGATTAAATTCATCGTTTCTTCTTTGTAATACCTGTAACCATTTTTCTCGCTGACATAATCGGGAATAATTAATCCTAACTTTTCATAAAAGCGTAATGTTTTGCGGGAAACATTACACATTTTTGCTACCTCTCCAATCGAGTACATCCCCTTACAATCCCTTACATCACCCATTAAAATCTCCATTCCACACAACCAACTCTCTATAAATTTAATATACCACAAGACATTAAAAAAAGGGCATCTATTTTTAATTATGCCATATACTTTCTTTTTTATTTTTCAACTCTACGATATACTTACAGATAAAGACTATCAAAGGAGCATTCATATGACGTTTTATTTAAAAAATGATACAGATACACAATCTTTTGGAAAATTGCTATCAGAATTAGCCCAACCGGGAGATATTTTTATTTTGACTGGAGAGTTAGGTGCAGGTAAAACAACCTTTTCTAAAGGTTTTGCAAAAGGATTGGGGATTACACAAATCATAAAAAGTCCAACTTATACATTAATACGTGAATATGACAGTGGCAGAATTCCTCTATATCACATGGATGTCTATCGCCTTGAAGGCTCCAGCGATGATCTAGGTTTAGAAGAGTATCTAGATGGGGATGGTGTCTGTTTAATTGAGTGGGGAGAATTAATTAAAGACACAATGGATAACGATTTTATTGAAATTATTCTCCATAAAACGCCTGAAAACACAAGATTTGTAACCATTGAAAATTACGGAGCAGATAAACGCTATAATCAAATTAATACATTGATAACTAAACTAGAAGAGGAACAAAAAAATGACTGAATTTAATATCACTCTTCGCCAAGCCATTCCTAGTGATGCAACCCATTTAATCAATGCAATTAGCCTTCTTAATCAAGAGACACCCTATCTAGTTGTCAGTCCACATGCTTTGAACATGTCACCAGATACAATGGCTCATGAAATAGACTATATTTACAACGCGCCAAATCAATTTATCCTATTAGCATTAAATCATGATGATATTATAGGAGTGGCTACTATTGTAAGTGATGATGATTCTGCTTTTCAACATGTTGGAGAATTAGGAATTACTATAAAAAAAGAATTTTGGGGACTGGGGCTAGGAACTGCTATGATTGAAGAATTGATTCAATTATGTTTGGATTACGAAGTGACTAAACGCATCGAAATAAATGTTCAAACCCGTAATCATAGAGCCCTCCATTTATATAATAAAATGGGGTTTTACTTAGAAGGAATTAAAAGAAAGGCCTTTTTATCTGAAAATAATCAGTTTATTGATATTGCAATATTAAGCTATCTACTAATTTAAAAAAGATTCAACGACCTTACCTTTTAGTCGTTGAATCTTTTTATTTTTTAGATGATTTCTTCTTTTTACGTTTTGGCTGATTTTTTTTCTTATCATTTGATACTTTTTTTGAGGCGGAATGATGTGTTTGTTTCCTACCGTGTGTTGAATTTTTTTTAGATTGGGAACGATTTGAAGACTTCTTCTTAGAATTTTTTTTCCCTGATTTTTTTTGACTTTTGTTACTAGAATCTTTCGATGATTTTTTTTCACGTGAATGTTTCGCTTGTGATTTGTTTGATGCCTGTTTTTTCTTCCATAAAAACCACACGGCGCCTCCTGTAGCAATGACTGCTACAATAGCCAGTATCCACTTTAAAATAGAAGGTGCTTGTTTTGTCTTTGTTTTTGTACTTTTTTCAGTACTTTCTTTTTCTTTCTTGTTAGAAGAAGCTGTATTAGACGCCGCTTGTGATTGACTATCACTTTCACTCGTACTTGTTTCTTCGGTATTAGAGCTGCTTACTTTACCAGAGTCTTCTGTACTTTCTTTGGTCTTATCTTCAGACTCTTTCTTTTGTTCAGACTCTTTAGTTTCCTCTGCAGCAATGACTTTACCCTTATCAAAGTCATACCGAACATCAGTTGATTTATCTCCTTCAGCATCTAACATTCCTACCATTGCTTCTTTTGTTCCTTTAGGAATCGGTACCTCAAACTCTCCTTTATCGTTTGCTACAATAGATCCAGCAAGATTTGTCAGAAAAATATTGGCATTTGGTGTTGTTTTTCCTGTTAGAACATTTCTTTCTTTATCATAAGTTAAATCATAAAGAAGCTTATCTGAACCAGATGAATAAGCTACTGTAGAAAAACCTATGAATCCAAATACCAAGAATCCCATTATAACTAATTTTTTCCAATTTTTTAACATATTTTTTCCTTTCTAGTTCATATCAACTAATAGTTCAACTGGACAATGATCGCTTCCAAATATTGTTGATAGAATATCTGCATTTTTCAATTTATTTTTTAATTTGTTTGACACACAAAAATAGTCAATACGCCACCCTGCATTATTTTTTCGTGCATTAAAGCGATAGCTCCACCAACTATAAGCACCCTCTTTATTAGGATAAAAATAACGATAAGTATCAATAAATCCTGCATCTAATAATTGTGTAAAAGCATCTCTTTCTTGATCGGAAAAGCCAGGGTTTTTACGATTATTCTTCCAATTTTTCAAATCGATGTTTTCATGGGCAACATTTAAATCTCCACATAAAATGACCGGTTTTTCTTCATCCAGCTTTACTAAATATTTTCTAAAATGCTCCTCCCAATCCAAACGAAAATCCAATCGTTTTAATTCTGGTTGTGCATTTGGTGTATAGCAATTCACTAAGTAAAAAGTATCAAATTCAAGCGTTAATAACCGGCCCTCTGTATCAAACTCCTTAATACCCATACCTTTCTTCACAGAAATAGGTTCAATTTTAGTAAAAACAGCCACACCAGAATAACCTTTTTTTTCTGCATAATTCCAATACTGATAATAACCAGGTAACGCCATTTCAATTTGCCCTTCTTGTAATTTCGTTTCTTGCAGTGAAATAATATCTGCATCTATTTGTTTTATGTCTTCATAAAAATTCTTTTTCACCGCTGCACGTAATCCATTGACATTCCAAGAAATAAGCTTCATAGTCTTCCTCCTAAAATTATCTATAATTGTATTTTATCATAATTGTACTGAATATTGTGCTTTTTATCCGATTTATAAACAGAACGATATGATGAGCAATCATACTTTTTCAATAGATTTTATGTTAAAATGAAACCACTATAATTATTCTAACTAAGAGAGGGTATTAGCGTGACAACACAAACTATTGTTCAACAATTTCCAAATATAACTATTTTAACAAATGAGCCTTTATCACATTATACATATACTAAAACCGGTGGTCCTGCTGATTTTTTAGCATTTCCTACATCCAAAGAAGAGGTTCAATCTTTAATTAATTTTTGCCAAAAAAGTGGACTAGAATGGATTTGTCTAGGGAATGCCAGTAATTTAATCGTTCGAGACGGTGGCATTAAAGATGTTGTAATCATGTTAACTCAAATGAAACAAGTCATTGTTCAAGATACAACAATTATTGCTGAATCTGGAGCTAAACTTATTGATGTGACTTATGATGCTTTAAAACATGACTTAACTGGATTAGAATTTGCTTGTGGAATTCCTGGAAGCATTGGGGGAGCAGCATATATGAATGCTGGTGCTTATGGTGGTGAATTGGCAGATATCTTTTATTCAGCTGATGTTATATTAGAAGATGGGTCAATAAAGACCTTTTATAAAGAAGACATGGCATTTTCTTATCGTCATAGCATCATTCAAACTCTAAAAGGTATTGTTTTATCCGTGACCTTCCATTTAGAAAAAGGGAAACACACAGCAATAAAAGAAAAAATGGATGAACTAACCTATTTACGTGAATCAAAACAACCTCTTGAATACCCATCGTGCGGTAGTGTTTTTAAACGACCAGAAGGTTATTTTACTGGAAAACTAATACAAGATGCCGGTTTACAAGGACATATGATAGGTGGAGCACAAATTTCGGAAAAACATGCAGGTTTTATTGTTAATATAAATAAAGCAACAGCAACAGATTATATTACACTAATTCAATACATCCAGGACGTTATTCTAGACAAATTCAATGTTTCTCTTGAAACTGAAGTAAGAATTATTGGTAGAAAATAAAAAGTGTGACATTGTTATATAACAATGTCACACTTTTTGATTAGGGTAAATCGAGTCGTTATTATTCATTAAATAAGAAGCAATAATAACAAAAAATGCATATGGTAATAATTCAAAACCAAATATTTCTCCTGCAATAAATAATGGAGCAACTAATGTATTGGTCGCACTGGCAAAAACTGAGGCGAAACCTAATGATGCGACAAATTCAACAGGCAACCCACATAAGTGTGCCAAAAGAACACCACACGTTGCACCAATCGAAAATAGAGGTGTCACTTCCCCGCCTTGAAAACCAATAGATAAGGTAAAAACAGTAAAGATTAATTTTAACAAAAAATCATATGAATAAACTGTCCCTTGGTAAAATGCTGCTTCAACCAAATTGTTGCCAAGCCCTGAATATCTCCCCTTTCCTGCAATAATCAACCCCACCATTAAAATAACTGAAAAGAAAAACATTTTTTTATAAATGGGCCATTGTATCGATTGAATGAATAATTTTGTTTTTTCTAAACTAATTGAAAATAACCGTCCCACTAAACCAAAGATACATCCCAATAAACATAACACTAAAATCAATCTGATAGTTAATTCAGGATACGTTCTTATTGTTGTAGAAAAAGCTGTTAAACCAAGAAATTGTGATATATAGCTTGACGTAACTGCTGCAACACTGGCTGAAAGAAGAGATTCAATTGATAAATAACCTACAGCTAAAAGTTCCATTGAAAAAAAAGTTGCTGCAATCGGCGTGTGAAATAATCCTGCAAATCCTGCCGCCATTCCTGTTACTATTATCATTTGTTGTTTTTTTTCATGGCTTGGTATAAATTTTTTCCAAACGTGTCTAGAAAACCAATTAGTAAAGGTTCCACCAATCTGAATTGCCACGCCTTCCCTACCAGCACTCCCACCGACTAAATGAGTCAGCCATGTACTAAGTGTAATAATTGGTATCAATCTAACTGGTATTACATCACGATTATTCTGCCCTACTTCAAACAATAAGGTCATTCCTTTACTACTTTCTTTACCATAAAATTGATATAGCCATTTAATAAATAAACCTATAATCGGTAAAAAAAATATAAAAACCATAAAATATTGTACTCTAATATTTGTAACAAATAACAATACTTTACCAAAAATACATTCAAGTATACCTACAAAGATTCCGATAATCAATCCAAAAATCATCCACAAAATATGTCTTTTAACTTTCCCCATCTTCTCACCCTTCTTTTTACACAAAAAAAGCCACACACCAAAAATAGTATGCAGACATCACTAGCTAAACATGAATTTAGTTAATAATTCTTCAAGGAAACTATCATTTCCGCTGAACTTAACCTTATTTTAAGCATTTAAATGGAAAATATCAATAGGATATTCTTTATATGAAGAAAGCAGGTATAATACTTATAGTTTTTTAATGTTTAAAAAGTCTAATAAAATTCATATAAAATAAATAATTAAAACACATTTAATTGATAATATCCAAATGTATTCGATTTTATAATTTTTTAAGTAGGTTTAATAAATTATTCATTTTCGGTACGTTATATTCTATGTATTAGGAGGGTTCAAATGGCTTTATTATTAATCGAAATTGCTATCATGATAGCAACTATTATTTATGGTTTGATGAAAGGTGGCGCATTAGGATCTGGTGTTTCTGCAATTGTTGCCCTATTTATCATGCTGTTTATTTTTAAACTTCCACCATCTTCTCCACCTGTTACAGCTGTTTTAATCATTATGTCTATTGGTATAGCAAGTGGTGCATTACAAGCATCTGGCGGAATGGACTACATGATTCGCGTTGCAACTAAAATTATCCAGCGTTTCCCGAAAGCGATTACAATAGTTGCACCTCTTGTTTGTTTCTTATTTGTTTTCGGCATGGGAACAGCAATGATTGCTTTATCCCTTGAACCTATTATTTCTGAAACAGCTTTAAAGTCTAAGGTAAACCCAAAAGGAGCTTTAATTTCATCAGTTCTAGCATCTAATATGGCTTTACTCTGTAGCCCAGCATCATCATCCACTGCTTATGTAGTAACATTATTAGCTGCATATGGTATATCTTTAGGTACCTATTTATCCATTGCTCTACCTGCTACATTATTATCCATTATTATTTTAAGCATATTACTTACTATTGTTAATAAAAAATTGCCGTTTGATGAATCAATTCTAGAAGATATAATTATTGAAGATGAAGAAAAAGAGTTAAGTCCTGCCGCAAAAAAATCCACATTAGTATTCTTACTCTGTGTTTTAGCCATTATTATTTTGGGACTATTTCCAAGTCTCTTACCAGAGTATAATATAGATGGAGAACCAATAAAAATTGCAACAGCCGATTTAGTTCAAATGTTCATGTATTTATCTGCAGCGATTAATATTATGTTATTTAAAGTAAAATCTAAAGATATTCTTCATGCTCCTGCAACTGCTAACGCTCTTGGTGCCACTCTTATTGTATTAGGTTTAGGTTGGGTTGGATCAACTATCTTCGGTGCTCCAAAAAACCAAGCTGTTTTAGTATCTAGTGTAGGACAAGTTCTAGCAGACCATCCGTGGGTCATCATCTTTATCTGTGCATTTGTTGCTATGATTATTGGGGCTCAAACAGCTGTTGCAGCAATTATTTTTCCACTCGCCTTAACACTTGGTATTTCACCAATGCTGTTAATTGTTATTGTTCAGTGTTTAAATGTTAACTTTGTTATACCAGCCCAACCGACTTTACTATTAGCAGTTGAATTAGATCGAACTGGACGAACGAAGGTCTTTAGTTTCATCATACCAGGAATAATTGTAACAGCTCTTTCTATTGCACTCTCTTATGGTATGACACTATTTATCTAAATATTCAATATTAGGAGGATATATATTATGTATAAACAAATCGAAGAATTAATCAATCAAAAAAAAGAAAAATATTTTAACACAAGTGATAAAATTTGGGATATTGCCGAAACAAAATTCCATGAAAAAGAATCAGCAGACGTGTTGATTAATGTATTAAAAGAAGAAGGCTTTGATATTGAAACAAATATTGGAGATATTGATACAGCATTTGTTGCAAGTTTTGGAAATGAAGGTCCTGTCATTGGATTTTTAGGGGAATACGATGCACTACCTAGCATGTCTCAAAAAGCTGGCTCTACACAAAAAGAAGTAAATCCTGATACAGAAAACACAAATGGACATGGCTGTGGACATAATTTACTCGGTACAGCTTCACTTGCTGCAGCAATTGCGACAAAAGATTATATTACAGAGCACAACATACCAGCTCAAATAAAGTACTTTGGTTGTCCTGCTGAAGAAGGTGGATCCGGAAAAACATTTATGGCAAGAGCAGGAGCTTTTGATGGATTAGATATGGCTATTTGTTGGCATCCAGGAACAGACAATGCGATTTGGGGTGTAAAAACACTTGCTAATATCCAAGCAGCTTTTGAGTTCAAAGGAAAATCAGCGCATGCTGCAAATGCTCCAGATATGGGACGTAGTGCATTAGATGCATGTGAGTTAATGAATGTCGGTGGAAATTATTTACGCGAACATGTTACTCCTGAAGCGCGCTATCACTATGCCTATCTTGATGCTGGTGGATTAGCCCCAAGTGTCGTACAAGACCATGCAAAACTTTTATATTTAATTCGTGCTCCTAAAGGAAGTCAAGCAAAAGAAATTTATGACCGTTTGTGTAAAATCGCTGAAGGTGCTGCATTAATGACTGAAACTGAAGTAACAGTACATTTTGATAAAGCTTGTTCAAACTATATTCCTAACGTTATTTATTCACGAATCATGGGAGATGTGATGATGAATTATGGTGCTCCTGAATTTGATGAAGAAGATCAAGTATTTGCTAAAGCCATTCACGATACGTTAACTGAAGAAGAAAAACAATTTAGAATGGTCCCTCCAGCTACTCCTGTTGAACAAAAAGTTCTAGCTGAAAATCCAGGAAAAGTATTAGCTGATTATGTTTATCCTTTTAATGAAGTCTTAACAAACGTAACCTTACCTGGCTCGTCTGATGTTGGAGACGTTAGTTGGATTGTCCCAACTGTTCAATGTATTGTGGCAACAGAAGTACAAAATACTGCAATGCACACTTGGCAATGGGTAACAAATGGAAAAAGTGGAATTGCTAAAAAAGGGATGATACAAGCGGCTAAGATCATGGCTGCAACTGCTGTGAAAGTCATTGAAGAACCTGAGTACATTGACCAAGCAAAAGCAGAATTAAAAGCCATAACAGATATTACACCTTATGTTAATCCTATCCCTAAAGAAGTAAAACCAAATAGCTTGAAGTTTTAAAGTAAAACAAGGTTGAAGCATTAATTGCCTCAACCTTGTTTTTTATTTTATACTCACAATGGTGCGACCACTATGAGTTCCCTCCAATAGCTGTTTTGTTACTGGAAGAATGCCTTCTAAAGACACGTCATTTGAAATTGTTGATTCAACCATCTCTTTTGTTATTGATTGATTAATCGTTTGCCATAACTCTTTTTTCTCATCTGAGGTTAACTGAACGGAATCAATCCCAAACATCGTGACACCTCTTAAAATAAATGGTAATACTGTTGTATTAAATTTAATGCCACTTGCATTTCCACATAAAGCAATACCGCCACCATAAGAAATTTTAGGTAAAATAGCTTCTAGCGTTGCTCCACCAATCGTATCAATCACATAATCAAATTCTTGTTTTTGAAGCGGACGAGTATTTTCTAACATTTCATCTGTGCTAATAATATGTTGAACCCCTAATTTTTCTAAGTAATCTGTTGATTTTTTACGTGTTAATGCCGTAATATTAGTAAATCCTTGTGCTTTTAATAAATTAATTGCCATACTACCAACACCACCTGTAGCACCTGTAATTAAAATACTTGCACCTTTGTCATTGTTTAACCCAATAGATTCTAAACGATGGATTGCTTGTGCTGCCGTAATCCCTGCTGTTCCAACAAATGCTGCTACTTTTAAATCCATCTCTTGTGGCACAACTTGAATCCATTCACCCGGAACACGCGCTATTTCACTAAATCCTCCTGTATGGCTAACCCCTGTTCCTTGGCCAGTTACAACCACTTTATCGCCCACTTTTAATCCATCATGTGTTGTTTCAATAATGGTTCCTGAAAAATCGATTCCTGGAATCATAGGATAAGAACGAATGACTCCACCATTTTTTACCGTTGCTAATGCATCTTTATAATTTATCGCAGAATAATCCACTTCAACAAGTGTGTCACCTTCTGATAATTTATCAACTGACCATTCTTTTACACTTGAGATAACGCTATCATCTTGTTCATCTACAATTAACGCTTTGAATATTTTATCTGACATATTACTTATCTCCTTTATCTCTTTGATACCCTTATTTTATCACAAATAATTTAACAATGTTTGCGTAAAAAATGAATTGATTTGTTGAAAATCATCTTGTATACTACCTTGAGAAAGTAAACATAATGTTTAATATAAGAAAACTTCTGTCTTTTTAAGTTTAGTATATATAAACATTTTTGGAGGTGGTTATTATTCTAATTGGTCAAAAAATCAAAAACCTAAGATTACAAAAAAATTTAACACAAGAAGAGCTTGGTGAACGCACAGATTTAACCAAAGGATACATTTCTCAACTTGAACGGGATTTAAGTTCCCCTTCACTTGAAACATTTTTTTCCATTCTTGAAGTATTAGGTGTCTCACCTAAGCAATTCTTTGATGACAAAAATCAAAAACAACAGGTTGTTTACCCAAAAGAAGAACAGACACTTCATATAGATGAAGACAAAGGGTATGAAATTAATTGGTTGGTTGCTGATTCTAATGAAAACGATATGGAACCTATTCTTCTAACATTAGAAAAAAAAGGAGAGTACAAAGAATTTGAACCATCACAATCTGAAACCTTTGGATATGTGTTAATAGGAAAAATCTGTGTTACCATTGGTGAAGATACTTACATTGCTGAGCAAGGAGAAAGTATCTATTATCAAGCATTAAGCACACATAATATTTCCAACGCACATAATGGAACAAGCCAATTATTAATTGTTGCAACAAATTCTTATTTATAGTAAAGGTGGGAAAATATGAGTCATACAATTATTGAATTTAAAGATGTTGTAAAAGAATACGATGACACAACTGTGTTAAAAAGCGTGAGTTTTGAAATTGAGCAAGGAAAATTTTACACCTTGCTTGGCCCATCAGGTTGTGGGAAAACAACGATTTTACGTTTGATTGCTGGTTTTAGCGAACCAACTTCAGGAGAGATTTTATTTGATGGAAAAGTCATTAACAAAGTTCCCGCAAATAAACGTAAAGTAAATACCGTTTTTCAAGATTATGCTCTTTTTCCTCACATGGATGTCTATGAAAATGTCGCATTTGGTTTAAAAATCAAAAAATTACCAAAAGAACAAATTGATGTAAAAGTACGTGAAGCTCTACGTTTAGTGCAATTATCTGGCTTAGAAGAAAGACAAATTAGTGACATGTCAGGTGGACAAAGACAACGCGTGGCAATCGCTCGTGCGCTTGTAAATGAACCTGAAATTTTACTATTGGATGAACCTTTATCTGCTCTTGACTTAAAATTGCGAACAGCCATGCAATCAGAGTTACGTGAACTACAAAAACGTTTAGGCATTACCTTTATTTTTGTTACTCATGATCAAGAAGAAGCTTTAGCTATGAGTGATGAAATTTTTGTTATGCATGATGGGAAAATCGAACAAAGTGGCTCTCCTTCTGATATTTATGATGAACCAATTAACCGATTTGTTGCTGATTTTATTGGAGAAAGTAATATTGTAAAAGGGGTTATGATTGAGGATAACTTAGTTGAATTTGTCGGAAAACAATTTGAATGTGTCGACAGTGGTATGAGGGAAAATGAGCCCGTTGATGTAGTAATGCGTCCTGAAGATATTTCCCTAGTACCTGTCGAACAAGGAAAATTAAAAGCGACAGTTGATACCTTATTATTCAGAGGGGTTCATTATGAAATTTTCTGTATTGACTCTGAAGGAAATGAATGGATGGTTCATTCAACTAAGAAACCACTTGAAGGACAAGCTGTTGGGTTATTTTTCGAACCAGAAGATATTCACGTCATGCGTTTTAATGAGTCAGAAGAAGATTTTGATGCTAGATTAGAAAGCTATGACGATTAAAGGAGGCGCGACAAGTGACACAATCAAAACGATTCTATACCATTCCATATTTTTTATGGATAGCTCTATTTGTTATCGCACCAGTAATTTTAATTATTTACCAATCATTTTTTGATATTAATGGTCAATTTACTTTAAGTAATTACCAACAATATTTAACAAGTGGAACTTACCTTAGTATGACCTTTAATTCATTATTCTACGCTTTACTTATTACCTTATTTACGTTAGTCATTAGCTATCCAACGGCCTATTTTTTAACTAAGTTAAAACACAAACAACTTTGGCTAATGTTAATCATCTTACCGACATGGATTAATTTATTACTAAAGGCTTATGCATTTATTGGTATTTTTAGTATTCATGGTGGAATCAATAATTTTCTAGATACAGTCGGGATAGGAACACAACAGTTACTTTTTACAAATTTTAGCTTTTTAACTGTTGCGACCTATATTGAAATTCCATTTATGATTTTGCCTATTTTTAATGCCTTAGAAGAAATTAATCCCTCTCTTGTGTTTGCTAGTCGTGATTTAGGAGCAAGTAATTTTGAAACATTTAGACGAGTGATTTTCCCATTATCTTTAAATGGGGTAAAAAGTGGCGTTCAAGCAGTCTTTATCCCATCACTCAGCTTGTTCATGTTAACGCGATTAATCGGTGGTAACCGTGTCATCACGTTAGGGACAGCTATTGAACAGCATTTCCTTGTCACACAAAACTGGGGAATGGGATCAACCATTGGTGTTGTTCTGATTATTGCCATGTTTGTCATTATGATGTTAACAGGTGAGAAGAAAAAGAAAGGAGCGAAGAAAAAATGAGCCAACGTAAATTTAATTGGAGTCATCTCTATTTAATTTTAGTTTTCATTATTCTCTATGCCCCAATCTTTTATTTGATTTATTATTCATTCAATGCTGGTGGATCTATGACATCTTTCACTGGATTTACTTTAGAGCATTACCAAGCTGTATTTAAAGATACAAGATTGATAGGGATTGTGGTTGATACCTTTCTACTCGCTTTTCTCTCTGCATTAATAGCCACGATTATTGGAACCTTTGGCGCAATGGGAATTCATTACACCAAACAACGTGGTCTACGAAATACGCTCCTTAGTTTAAACAATATTTTAATGGTGTCTCCTGATGTTATTATTGGGGCTAGCTTTTTAATTTTATTTACTTTCTTAGGAACTTTGTTTGGTTTTCAACTAGGTTTTATATCTGTATTGTTAGCACATATTGCCTTTAGTATCCCGATTGTTGTGTTAATGGTTCTACCCAAAATGCAAGAGATGAACCCATCACTCATTGATGCTGCGAGAGATTTAGGAGCAAACAACTGGCAAGTATTAAAGCAGATTATCTTACCTTACTTGACTCCTGGTATCATTGCTGGCTATTTTATGGCGTTTACCTATTCACTAGATGATTTTGCTGTGACCTTTTTCGTAACAGGTAATGGTTTTAGTACTTTATCAGTGGAAATCTATTCTCGTGCTAGACAAGGAATTAGTTTAGAAATCAATGCTTTGAGTGCTCTTTTATTCTTATTTTCTATTTTATTAGTAACTGGTTATTACTTTATCAGTAAAGACAATAAACCAAAGTATAAAAAGAAAAAAGCACAAAAGATAGGAGGAAAATAATATGAAGAAACTTAACGCTCTTTTTTCAGGTATTCTTCTTATCATTGTCCTTTTAGCTGTTACTTCTTTTAATCTTGCAAAAACAAGTGGTGCTTCTGGAAGCCGCGTTTTGACGATTTATAATTGGGGAGACTATATAGAGCCTTCATTAATCAAACAATTTGAAAAAGAATACAACTACAAAGTGATTTATGAAACCTTTGATTCAAACGAAAGTATGATGACAAAAATCAAACAAGGTGGAACAGCCTATGATTTGACCATCCCTAGTGAATACATGATTCAAAAAATGGTCAAACAAGACATGCTCATCCCTCTTGATCATTCAAAAATAAAAGGCTTAGAAAATATCGATAGTCGCTTTTTAAATATACCGTTTGATCCTAAAAACAAATTTTCTATCCCCTATTTTTGGGGAACATTGGGAATTATATACAATGATGAATTCGTTAAAGAAGGTCAGATTAAACATTGGGATGATTTATGGAATCCCTCACTAAAAAACAATGTGATGTTAATTGATGGAGCTAGAGAAGTCATGGGATTAGCTTTAAATAGTGATGGGCATTCTCTCAATAGTAAAAATAATAAGCAATTAGAAAATGCCTCTACTAAGTTAGATAATTTAAGTCCTAATGTCAAAGCCATTGTAGCTGATGAAATCAAAATGTATATGATCAACGGCGAAAGTGCTGCGGCTGTGACGTTTTCTGGTGAAGCTGCTAGTATGTTAGAAGAAAATGAACACTTGCATTATGTGATTCCTGAAGAAGGATCTAATCTTTGGTTTGACAACTTCGTCATTCCAAAAACAGCTAAAAATATTGATGGGGCTTATGATTTTATTAATTTTATGTTGAAACCTGAAATAGCCGCTCAAAACGCGGAATACATTGGGTACTCTACACCTAATAAAAAAGCATTAGAAATTTTACCAAAAGAAATTACAAACGACCCTCAATTTTATCCGAGTGACAAAATCATTGAACATTTAGAGGTTTATGAGGATTTAGGTCAAACTTATTTAGAACTTTACAATGATTTATTTTTAAAATTTAAAATGTATCGTTAAAGATAGGAATCGTTCCTATCTTTTTTTATCATTAAATAAATCTAACGAAATAGTCATCTAAAATGTTTTATATTCGCTCTTTTTTCATGTATAATCAAACAAACGGCAATTTTTAGAAGTGGAGGTAGTCAATGGAAATCATCGAAAAAGCCCCAGCAAAAATAAATTTGGGACTTGATGTCCTTTATAAACGTGATGATGGATATCATGAACTTGAAATGATTATGGCTAGTGTCGATTTATCTGATCGTTTAATTTTTACGCCAACTAATACAAATGATATCATCATTAAAACTGATAATGGCTTCCTACCAGTAGACCGTAAAAACAATATCTATCAAGCAATTGACGTCATGAAAAAAACGTATGGATTGACTCAAGGTGTTGAAGTAAATTTAAAGAAAAACCTACCCGTTGCAGCTGGTTTAGGTGGAGGTAGCAGTGATGCTGCTGCTGCGTTTAGAGGGGTCAATCGCTTGTTTAATCTTGGTGCGACATTGGAAGAAATGGCAGAATTATCCGTTCCCATTGGCACAGATATTCCATATTGTCTTTATGGGCAAACAGCTCTTGTGACGGGCGTTGGTGATTGTGTGAAACCACTATCTCATCCAATGCCACAGTGTTGGATTGTTCTAGTCAAACCCAAAATCAGTGTATCCACTCCTCGCGTATTTTCAAAAATCCAAGTTGACTCACTTTCTCACCCAAATATAAAAGCGATATACGAAGCGATAGAGAATCAAGACTATCAAGAGATGATTCAGCACTTAGGTAACTCCCTTGAATCATACACAATGGACGTTTTTCCCATTGTCAAATATGTCAAAGAAAAAATGTTAGAATTTGGAGCTGATGCTGCCGTTATGAGCGGTAGTGGTCCTACTGTTTTAGCTCTTTGTAAAAAGCGCTCACGGGCTATACACGTAGCAAATGCTTTAAAGGGATTTTGTGATGAGGTTTATTTAGTCAGAACATTAAACAGATAAAAAGTAAGTTTAAGCTGCTTTTTATCTGTTTTATCTTACACCTTAACCAACTATCCTTGCTTTAATTCAACACACATGCTATGATTCTTTTTGTTCAAAACGTAACGCTTACGATTACGATTAAAGGAGGTTACCATGAATTATATTGATGTCCAGCATCTCACTTTCTATTATGATGATGAACCCGTACTAGAAGACGTTTCTTATACTGTTAGTCCGGGAGAATTTGTTATTTTAACTGGTGAAAACGGTGCGGCAAAATCAACTCTTATTCGAAATACATTAGGTTTATTAAAGCCTGATGAAGGAGACGTCTATCTCTCTCCTACTAATATAAATGGCGATAAATTAACAATTGGTTATATTCCCCAACAAATTGCTTCTTTCAATGCTGGATTTCCTAGCACTGTTTTAGAATTTGTTCAATCAGGTCGTTTTCAACGTGGAAAGTGGTTTAAACGGTTAGATACTATTGACCATCAACATGTTGAAAAAGCCTTAAATTCTGTTGGTATGTGGGATATGAGAAAAAAACGAATTGGTGATTTATCTGGTGGACAAAAGCAACGTGTCTGTTTAGCACGCGTGTTTGCAACTGATCCTGATTTGTTTGTCCTAGATGAACCTACTACTGGTATGGATGAATCTTCCCGTAATGATTTTTATAAATTATTGCAGCATAGTGTCAAAGAGCATAATAAAGCGATTTTAATGGTGACACATGATCATGAAGAAATCAAAGAATACATGGACAGACATATCCACCTTGTTAGAAAGGAGGAAACGGAATGGAGATGTTTTCATATGAGTTCATGAGACGCGCGTTAATCGCTGCTTCTATGATGGCAGTGATTGCTCCTTCTCTAGGAGTCTTTTTGGTACTGCGTAGACAGTCCCTCTTAGCGGATACTTTATCTCACGTATCACTAGCGGGTATTGCTTTAGGATTTTTTATTAATGTTAATCCAACTGTTACTACATTAATTGTCGTGATTGCTTCAGCTTTTGTTTTGGAATACATCAAAAATTTATATAAATCTTATTCAGAAGTATCAACAGCTATTTTAATGTCTGGTGGATTAGCTGTTGCTTTAGTTTTAATGAATTTAACTAAAGGAAAAAATTCCATGAATATCCAACAATACCTATTCGGTTCAATTGTGACAATTAATTGGCAACAAGTCAAAATACTCGCTATTTTACTTGTTATCATAGTCTTTTTATTTTTCGTTTTAAGAAAACCAATGTATGTTTTAACGTTTGATGAAGATACTGCTCATGTAGATGGATTACCTGTTCACCTACTTTCTATGATGTTCAATGTGATTACAGGAGTAGCCATCACAGTAATGATTCCTATTGCAGGAGCATTACTTGTGTCAGCTATTATGATTTTACCAGCCACCATCTCGATGAAGATTGGGAAAACTTTTTCCACTGTTATTTTAAGTAGCATTGTGGTTGGATTTATTGGGATGACTTCTGGTCTTGTTACATCGTATCAATTAGATACTCCACCAGGAGCAACTATCACGTTAATCTTCATTGCGATGTTCATTCTAATTAATTTACTAACTAATGTTCGTAAAAAAAACAAACAGGTTTCCAAATAATCTGTTCGTTTTTACGAACATTTTTTATTTATTTTTAAAAATACTTTGCTTTTTTGGAATTTCATACTATAATAGTTTATATTACTTAAATTTAACTTTAAAAGGAGTATTTTAATGAAAATAAAACGAAGTGAACGATTGATTGATATGACTGCTTATATCTTAAATCATCCCCATACATTGACTCCTCTGACTTATTTTGTTAAAAAATATGAATCAGCTAAATCTTCAATTAGTGAAGATTTAACGATTATAAAAAAAACATTTAAAGAGCGTGGCTTTGGTGTACTTGAAACTGTTGCAGGAGCAGCTGGTGGGGTTATCTTTACGCCGTCTATCCCGTTTAGTGAATCAAAAACGATGATTGATTCTTTATGTGAACGCTTATCTGAACAAGATCGCTTACTTCCTGGTGGGTACGTTTATTTATCAGATTTACTCGGAGAACCTCAACTACTTAAACAAATTGGACAAATCATTGCAACACAGTATGCTAATAAAAATATCGATGCTGTTATGACGGTGGCAACAAAAGGTGTGCCAATCGCTCAAGCGGTATCATATTACCTAAATGTTCCATTTGTTATCGTGCGTCGTGATTCTAAAATCACAGAAGGCTCTACTGTAAGTGTCAATTATGTATCAGGGTCATCTGAGAGAATTGAAAAAATGGAATTATCAAAACGTAGTTTGAAACGTGGCTCTCGAGTATTGGTCGTGGATGATTTCATGAAAGGTGGCGGGACTGTTAATGGTATGAAGGCTTTGATTGAAGAATTTGAAGCGGAACTTGTTGGTATTACTGTTTTTGCGGAATCTACTTTTAGTGGTCGTCGTATGGTAGAAGATTATACTTCACTGATTTGTGTAAAAGAAGTTGACACAAAAACTAAAAATATCACCGTTGTACCTGGAAATTACTTTTCAGTTATGGAAAAAAAGACTAGATAAAATTAAGGGCTTGAATATCAAGCTCTTTTTTTGTTAGAATAAAGTGTTTAAAACTACACTTAAGGAGTGTCAATAACGTGAAAAATAGATATGCTATTATTTTAGCAGCAGGAAAAGGCTCTCGTATGAAGTCATCATTATATAAAGTATTACATCCTGTTGCTGGAAAGCCCATGGTTGAACACGTCTTCGAACAAATTGAACCATTAAATACAACAGATATTGTAACGGTTGTAGGCTATGGTGCTGAAAAAGTGCAAGAACAATTAGGTGATCGCTCAAAATATGCCTTACAAACAGAACAATTAGGAACAGGTCATGCCGTTTTGGCAACAGCTGATTTATTGAAAGATAAAGAAGGGACTACCTTGGTAATTTGTGGTGATACTCCTCTACTAACAAAGGAAACATTAACAAAATTAGTAAATCATCATGAACAACTAAATGCAAAAGCAACAATCCTCTCTGCAGTTGCAGAAGACGCAACTGGATATGGGCGTATCATTCGAAATGACGAAAATTTAGTCGAGAAAATTGTTGAACAAAAAGACGCTTCAGAATCAGAACTTGCTATAAAAGAATTTAATACGGGTACTTACTGTTTTGATAACCAATTTTTATTTGATGCTTTAACAAAAGTTGGAAATGATAATGCTCAAGGAGAATATTATCTACCTGATGTCATTAGTATTTTAAAGCAACAAGGTGAAGTCGTGACTGCCTACACGATGGGATCAGAAGAAGAGTCTATGGGTGTAAATGATCGTGTTGCCTTAGCTAAAGCAAACCAATTAATGAAACAGCGAATTAATGAACATCATATGAAACAAGGCGTGTCATTTATTGATCCGGACAATACGTACATTGAATCAGATGTAGTTATTGGTGTAGATACTGTCATTGAACCTGGTGTCATGATCAAAGGTAACACTATTATTGGTAACAATTGTGTTATTCATTCAAATTCAACCATCATTGATAGTGTCATAGGTAACCATGTAGAAATTAAATCTTCAACCATCCAACAATCTAATATTGGTGATTATTCTGATGTAGGTCCATATGCTCACCTAAGACCTCATACTGACTTAAAAGAACATGTTCACATTGGAAATTTTGTTGAAATAAAAAATGCTTCCATTGATAATGGATCAAAGGTTGGCCATCTAACTTATGTGGGTGATGCCACTTTAGGAAAAGATATTAATATCGGTTGTGGAACTGTTTTTGCTAATTATGATGGTAAAAATAAACATCATATTACAGTTGGAAATCACGTTTTCATCGGTAGTGGGACTATTTTAGTTGCCCCACTAACTGTTGAGGACAATAGTATGACAGCCGCTGGCTCTACTATTACTAAAGATATAAGTGAAAATGACTTAGGAATTGCTCGTTCTCGCCAAGAAAATCTGAAGAATTATGCTAAAAAATTACCATATAATAAATAATTATTAATCAAACACTTGATTTATTAGTAGAAAATGTCTACTATTTGTATGTAAGTGTATACTCAGTTAAAACAAGAAAGTGGAGGTTCTCATGTCTAATCATTACTTTGATCCAAAGTTAAAAATCTTTTCGTTAAATTCAAACAAACCTTTAGCACAAAAAATTGCAGATGCAGTTGGTGTGGAACTTGGTAAGTCTGAAGTAAGAAAGTTTAGTGATGGTGAAATTCAAATCAATATCGAGCAAAGTATCCGCGGTAGTCACGTATACTTAATCCAATCTACAAGTAACCCAGTAAATGACCATTTAATGGAATTACTTATTATGATTGATGCTCTTAAACGTGCTAGTGCACAAACTATTAATATCGTTATGCCTTATTACGGCTATGCAAGACAAGATAGAAAAGCACGCTCTCGTGAGCCAATTACATCTAAACTTGTTGCGGATATGCTTGAAACAGCTGGAGCAACTCGTTTATTAACACTAGACTTACATGCTGCTCAAATTCAAGGATTTTTCGACATTCCGGTGGATCATTTAATGGCTGCACCATTACTTGCAAATTATTTCAGCGAACATGGTTACGAAGGTGATGATGTCGTTGTTGTATCACCTGATCATGGTGGTGTCACACGTGCTCGTAAATTAGCAGAACATTTAAAATCACCAATTGCGATTATTGACAAACGTCGTCCAAAAGCTAACGTTGCTGAAGTAATGAATATCATTGGTGAAGTTAAAGGGAAAAAATGTGTTATTATCGATGACATGATTGACACAGCCGGAACAATCACTTTAGCTGCGGAAGCTCTTAAAGAAAAAGGTGCTACAGAAGTTGTTGCTTGTTGTACACACCCTGTTTTATCAGGACCAGCAATTGATCGTATAAATAACTCTGCAATTGAAAAATTGATCATTACTGACTCTATCCTTTTACCAGAAGAGAAAAAATCTGATAAAATCGAAACAGTTAGTGTTGGTGAATTGATGGGTGATGCAATTAAACGTATCCATGAGAACAAACCAGTTAGCCCATTATTTGAAAAAAAACGTAAATAGAAAACCATGAGGAGTTTAAACTCCTCATGGTTTATTTTTTATCTTCAGTTTTTTCATCTTTGGTATCAGTTGCTACTTGGTTTGCTAATAACTGGCGAATATCTTTTAAAACATCCTCAGTTGTTTCAACTTGCTCTTCTTCTTTTTGTTCTTCCTCTTCTTCTGGTTTACTCATTAGAGTCTCTGCTTTATTAACAGATTTAACAATAATAAACAAAACAAAAGCTGTAATCAAAAATGTAATAATTGCTGAGATAAGTTTACCATAATCGAATGTGACACCGTTAACTATAAATGTCAAACCTTTTGTTGCATCTTCTACTGTTTCTGCACCTGGAAATAAAAAACTGATAATTAAACCAATAATCGGTGTAATCATTCCATCAACTAATGCATTAACAACACTTGTGAATGCACCACCAATGATAATACCTACCGCCATATCTATCACACTTCCACGTGCAATAAATTCCTTAAATTCTTTTACCATCTATACCCCTCCAATCAATTTCATATTATATCAAATTTTTTTCAAAAAATCATTTATTATAAATTGACATGTAACACTGTTGTAATATATGATAATATATTGTAATCATGCATATTTATTGTTAGCATTACAATTTTGTTAAATTTTAATCAAAAATATAAAATTCAATGTGTTTTCCTATCTTACCATGCTCATTTTTGGTAATCTAGAGAGTGTATCGTCATGTTAGAAACACACTATTTGACGGTAATTAAAGGAGTTTTTTTTATGACAATTAAATTAAATAACCAGGTAAATTTACATATTATTCCTACCAATAAATATAAAACTGTCCGTATTGTCGTTCGTTTCGCTACACCTCTTGATGCGATAACAAGTAGTAAACGTTCTTTACTTGCCAGTTTAATGGAAACAAATAGTTTAAACTTTCCTGATCAAGTAGCACTTAGTAAAAAATTAGCTGAATTATACGGTGCAGGGTTTTATGTCAGTGTGAATCGTACAGGAAATCAACATTATTTAAGCATTGGTTTGAATGTGATAAATGATAACATCGCACCAAATGGCGTGTCTATTTTAGAAGATTCTGTTGAATTTTTAAAGGAAATTATTTTTAACCCAAATATTAAAAATAATGCCTTTGATACTGAAACCTTTGCTCGTGAAAAAGAAAACTTAATAGTTGATATTGAATCAATTTTTGATGATAAGCAAACTTATGCTGCCATGTCTTTACAAAATCTTTTCTTTTCTGATAATAAAAATCAAAAAACACCTAGTTTTGGTGATATTAATCAAATTAAACAAGAAACCCCAGAATCAATTGCTGAGTATTACACTCATATGATTGCGCATGATAAAATTGATATTTTAGTGAGTGGTAATGTTGAAGAAGGCTATGTTGAACGCTGTTTTAAAAATTTTGGGTTTGTAGATAGAGAAGAAATGGAAACTGATTTATTTTATAAGCAACCTTTTAAAAATATTATCCAACAAAAAAGTGAAGTATTACCAGTTGTTCAATCTAAATTAAATATTGGCTATCACTGCGATGTTTATTATCATGATGATATGTATTTTCCATTAATGGTTTTTAACGGATTATTTGGTGGATTTCCACATTCTAAATTGTTCTTAAATGTTCGTGAAAAACATAGTCTTGCTTACTATGCAAGTAGTTCCATTGACCCTTTTCGTGGATTTATCAGTGTACAAACTGGGATAGATAGTTCAAACCGTGAACGTGTTTTACGTTTGGTTAATGAGCAATTAAAAAACATGACTGCTGGTGAATTTTCAGATGAATTACTTGAGCAAACAAAGAAAATGTTAATCAATCAATACTTACTATCATCTGATAATCAACGTTCTGTCGTTGAACAATATTATTTATTCTCAAATATCCCATATGCTGATTTGCCTCAAGAAGAATGGATGAGCAAAATGAATGCTGTCACAAAAGAAGATGTACAGGATGTAGCAACAGGAATTAATCTACAAGCAGTTTACTTCATGGAAGGAGGAAAATAACATGGAAAAAAACTATTATCCTTCTATTAATGAAACACTTTATACTGAAGTTTTACCAAATGGTTTAGAAGTTATGTTATTACCAAAAGAAGATTTCCATAAAACATATGGATTATTTACAACAAACTATGGCTCAATTGACAGTGAATTTGTGCCCATTGGACAAAAAGAATTCATAACTGTCCCCGATGGCATTGCTCATTTTTTGGAGCATAAATTATTTGAAAAAGAAGACGAAGATGTTTTCCAAAAGTTTGGACGACAAGGGGCTGCGTCAAATGCTTTTACAAGTTTTACTCGTACAAGCTACCTATTCTCCAGTACTGATAATGTGATGCAAAATGTCGAAACATTAATTGACTTTGTTCAAACACCTTATTTCACTGAAGAATCTGTCCAAAAAGAAAAAGGGATTATTGGTCAAGAAATCCAAATGTATCAAGATGAACCAAATTGGCGATTGTTTTTTGGTATTTTAAATAATATGTACCCAAAACACCCATTACATATTGATATTGCTGGAACCATTGAAAGTATTGAACCTATCACAGCAGAAGATTTATATACTTGCTACAATACATTTTATCATCCAAGTAATATGAACCTCTTTATTGTTGGTAAAATGAATCCTGAAGAAATGATGACTTTTATTAAAGAAAATCAAGATGCAAAAGAATTTCCAAAAGCAACCGAAATCAAACGCCATTTTCCGAAAGAAACAGCGGATGATATTATCAAAGAAGATGGTATCACCCTATCTGTTAATCGACCTAAGGCTATTGTTGGCTTAAAAGGACTGGACACACCACCTGTTGATGGCTTTGAACGGTTAAAATACCAGACAACCATTCAATTATTATTACAATTATTATTTGGTATGAGTTCTGAAAACTATTTAGCAATGTACAATAGTGGTTTAATTGATGATAGCTTTTCTTTCGAATTTTCGTTCGATCGTAGTTTCCATTTTGCAGATTTCAGCTCAGATACTGATGAGCCTGAACGATTTGCAAATCAAATTATCAATTACTTATTAAAATCTGAGGACAGTCCTGAATTAACAAAACAAAATTTAGATTTGGCTAAGAAAAAAATGATTGGAAAGCATCTAAAATCTTTAGATTCCCTTGAATATATTGCCAATCAATTTAGTGGGATGAAATACGGTGACACGACATTATTTGATTTAGTGACTGTTATTAATAGTATTGAATTAAACGATATTAAAGCAGTTCATCAGTCATTTATCAGGCCAGAAGCATTAAGTCGTTTCTTCATTTATCCCGAAGAAAGGTAATAAAATAATGAACTATGTTTTAGTAACTGGTGCAAGTGGTGACATTGGTGAAGCGTGTGTAAAGCAGTTAGCAAAGAAAGGATATTCAGTCTATTGCCATTACTTTCGCAATGAACAAAAAATTAAGTCTTTATTATCTGATTTAATCTTAAAATATCCAAAACAGGATTTCTTTGCTCTTCAAGCTGATCTAAGTTCTCCAAAATCTGTGGAGCAAATAACAAAAGATATGTTTCAATTGCATGCTATCATTTTTGCTCATGGAGATACGGTATACAAATTACTTTCTGATACAACGCCTGATGAGATGACACATTTATGGCATACTCATGTTTATAATCCCATCAGGTTATGCCAATTATGCCAGCCAAAATTAACGCAACACTCCCATAGTCAAATTGTTTTTATCAGTTCAGTCTATGGTCTGATTGGCAGTTCCATGGAAGTTATGTATAGTACAGTTAAAGGAGCTCAAATTGCTTTTGTTAAATCTTATGCAAAAGAAGTCGCCTCGATGAACCTAACAATCAATGCAATCGCTCCAGGAGCTGTTGATACAAACATGAATACGTTGTGGTCTAAAGAAGAAAAACAATCATTACTCTTAGATATACCACTTAATCGATTGGCACAGCCAAAAGAAGTTGCCTCACTTGTTTCCTACTTACTTAGTGAAGACGCATCTTATATTACAGGTTCAACCATCCCGCTAACTGGTGGGTGGTCCGTTTAATAAAATGAGAAAGAAAGGTGTAAGCTCCCGTGGATACAATCGGTGAACAATTAAAACACGCCCGTTTAGAAAAAGGGCTAACAATGGAAGATTTACAAAAAATCACCAAAATTCAGCGTCGCTACTTATCTGCTATTGAAGTAAATGACTTTGACGCAATGCCTAGTGATTACTATACGAAAACATTTATTAGACAGTATGCTGAAGCTGTTGGTCTAAATGCCCGTCCCCTAATTCGCCGATTTGAAGGAAAGCCCGATGAAACACAAGAGGAACTACCTCAAACTAAGCCAATCAGGGGTTCTCGTAAAGAAAAACATCGTAAAAAAAAGAAAAGACAACCAACCTTTAAAGATTACTTACCAGTAACTCTTCTTTCTCTAGTTGTTATTGCTATTATTGGAACCATTATCTATGCCATGCGTTTAGATATTGCTAGTGGACCTTTAGTACCAAAACCTGAAAAGGCAGTAGTCATTGGAAGTGATTCAAAAGAGAATAAGGAAGAAAGTACCTCCCAGTCTAATCCTACTGACAGTACTGAAAAAACAAAAGATTCTTCTAAAAAGAAAAAAAATGATAGTAAATTTAATATTACCTCTGATTCCATTGATTTAGTGACTTACTCTGGTAGTAATGTTTCAAAACCTATTAAACTTGATTTCACTGCCTTAGAAGGGCCTGTTTGGATTGGTCTACAACAAAGTGGAACAAGTGCTATTTATTATCAATACACATTACAAGCAGGTGAAGAGATTAGCTCTATTGTGCCAGAAGATGCAACAGGAATTGATATTATTGTTGGAGCATCTAATAATCTATCTATTAAAGTTAACGATCAAGAATTAGCTTTCAATAAATCTAATCCAACAACTGGGAAAAAAATTATCACGATTAATTTTGATAGTACTACTAAAGAAAATGAATAAAAAGGAAGGTTGTTTATAAATGAATTTACCAAATAAGTTGACAGTGATTAGAATATGTATGATTCCCTTATTTATCATTGTCGCTTTAATCCCTAACTGGGGAATGATTGATGTATTAGGTAGTCCACTGTTGATTTCTCAATTAGTTGCTGCTATTATTTTTGCCGTAGCAAGTATTACAGATTGGTTAGATGGTAAAATTGCCAGAAAACATAATCTTGTAACCAATTTTGGGAAATTTGCTGATCCACTAGCGGATAAAATGTTAGTTATGACAGCTTTTATCATATTGGTTGGACAAGGTCTTGCTCCATCTTGGGTTGTCGCTATTATTGTCTGTCGTGAATTAGCTGTTACAGGTTTACGCTTATTATTAGTGGAGGATGGCGAGGTTATGGCTGCCGCATGGCCAGGCAAAATAAAAACTGCTACTCAAATGGTTGCTATTATTTTATTACTATTGGGTAATGTTCCATTTAGTGCAATTAATTTGCCACTTGATCAGATTTTCTTATATATCTGCCTAGCTGCTACTATTTACTCTGGTATTGATTATTTCGTAAAAAATAAACACGTTTTTAAAGATTCTATGTAACGAACTGTGCTACTTCAGATAATTGCTTATACGAAGTAGCACAGTTTTAACTTTTTATTGGTTATTTTTTTGATAGACACGTATAATAACATTAGCATTAAGTTAATTTAAACAAGGAGTGATTTTATATGTCTTCTCTATTTCGTTCAATCCAACGTCATGCATTCTCTCGTGGGATTCTTTATTTACTGATAGGTATCTTAATCTTTTTAAAACCAAAACAACTATTTGATGCAGGTGTCTATCTAATCGTTGGTTATAATGTGTTACTTGGGGTAATTAATTTAGTTGGCTATTTGAAGAACAAACAAAACGGTCAAGTTTCTATGAGTATATTTTATTTTATAGTCGCGCTTATTATCTGGCTATTCGCCCAACCAATAGTTAGTATCCTTCCTATCTTTTTAGGTATTTTAATTATTATTGGTGGTGCTACACGTATTTCTCGTGCATTAAACTTAAGACAGTATGTTAACATCAGTTATCTTCCTATGTTAATCTATGGTATTGCTCTTCTTATAGCAGGTATATTTATTTTATTTAATCCATTTGGTAGTTTAATTGTATTATTCCAATTTTTTGGTATTGTATTAACATTATCAGGTATCTCAGAATTAGTTACTGCAAT
Source organism: Vagococcus luciliae (assembly GCF_024637875.1). Classification (NCBI taxonomy): domain Bacteria; kingdom Bacillati; phylum Bacillota; class Bacilli; order Lactobacillales; family Enterococcaceae; genus Vagococcus; species Vagococcus luciliae. The sequence continues at coordinate 191,411 of NZ_CP102451.1, forward strand.
TAAATTACGGAATTATAAAAACCCTGATGTCTTTTAAATAAAAAAGTTGTTTTCTTTAAAAGAAAACAACTTTTTTATTTAGGTGAATTTATTTGTGGAAGAACTGGTGGTTTTTTATGATCTACTTTAACATCTAATAAATCAAGTAAAAAAACAAAAGCTGGTATTCCTATAACTAATCCCCATACACCAAAAAATTTCTCTGAAAACATTAAAATTACAAACACATAAAAAATAGGTAAATCTGTTTTACTACTCATTAATTTAGGATTTAACAAGTAAGATTCAATCGCGTGAATAATCATAATCATAATCAAAATGTAGATAACATCTTGAACACCACCCACTGTATAGGCAATTAACGATAACGGAATACAAGAAATAATGACCCCAGCTACCGGTATCAAACTTAATATGAATATCATTAATGCTAAGCTTAATAATTGATCTTGTGGGAATTTCATAAAAATTAATCCGATAATAGTCAAGATAGTATTTACTATCGCGATAATAAACTGTGCCTCTATCACTACCCCAAATGTATTAACAAATTTTTTCCCTAAATAAGCAACATCTTGACTAAATAATCCTATCTTACTTTTGAAAAAAGCTTGACCAAATGCTGTTACCCAGTCTTTTTCAATAATAAAGAAAAAACTTAAAATTAAAGACATGACAAACGTTAAGCCCATTGATCCAATACTAGTAATCGTTGTAAAGACTACTTTTGCTCCGGTTGTTAATTGTTGTTTTATCTCGTTAAATCCTACATTTTTAGCTATCCACTCATATAATTTATTATTGGTATCTGCTTTTTGATAAAATGTAAAAACATCTTCAATCATCTGAATCGTTTGATTAAATAATTTTGGTACATAAACTGTTATTGAAAAGTATAAAAAAATGATAATTAACAAATACATCACAATAGCAACTAATTTTTTAGGAAGTTTTGTTACATGATGAATACCATCTACTCCCCGAATGATTAAATACGTTAATATAAAGGTTAATAAAATTAAACTAAGGATATTACGTATCAAATATAATCCCGAACAAATAATTAGCAAAACCAGCGTTCGTCGAACGCTGTCATTCGCTTTCATACGTCGCCATAAGTCGACCATATTCTCACCCCATTGAACATTATATAACTTATTCTACGATAAAAACGAAGGAAAAGATAGTATTTCACTTGTTGACTTTGACGCAACGTCAAGCCATATACTACTTATTGAAAGGAGGAAATACAGTGTATTCGATAACTGAATTAGCTAAATTATCTGGTGTCACAACAAGAACATTACGCTACTATGATAGTATCGATTTATTAAAACCTGCTAGTATAGGTGAGAATGGATACCGTTTTTACGATGATAAAGAACTTGATTTACTTCAACAAATTTTATTTTATAAACAATTTAATTTTCCGCTAAATGATATTAAGTTACTTATATCAACGGATACCTCACAAGTAGTTGATTCCTTATCTAAGCATTTTGATAAACTTGTCACACAAAAAGAGCAACTAGAAACTTTAATTCACTCTTTAGAACAAACCATTCATTACTATAAAGGGGATATTACTATGACAAATGAAGAAAAATTTACTGCATTTAAACAACAACTACTACAAGACAACAAGGAAATATATGGTGAGGAATTACAGCAAAACTATGATGAAGAAACCATTGAACAATATAATGATAACTGGATTAATTTTTCTAGGGAAGATTATGCTAAACTAAAAAAAGTAGAAGAAACGCTTTTTATTCAATTAAATGACTTAGAAAAACAATCGATTACTGATGTTACTCACCCATTAGCAAAGGATACTTTTTTATCACATAAAGAATGGTTATCACTTGCTAGCCCTATTTACTCTCATGACTATCATAGACAAATGCTTGATATGTATCTAGCAGATGACCGTTTCACTAAGTATTATACTAAACATATTTCAAAAAATAGCTTAATATTCTTAAAAGAAATTGTCTATTACTACACATTAATTAAATGACTTTCTGTTTAATCTATCGTATAATAATCCTTGTTAGTTATCTATTCTGCGAAATAGGGACTAAATGAATAGGAGGTTTATTATGACTAAATCAACATGGATTAAGGATTTAATCTGGTATGTTTTCTTAATTATCGCACTTGTATTATTACGTGTCTATGTCTTCACACCAGTTACTGTTAGTGGTGAATCTATGATGCCAACGTTAGTCGATGGGGAAAGAAACATCGCCTTAAAAATGGGTGACACCAAACGTTTTGATATTGTCTCTTTAATAGCACCAGATGATCCTTCAAAAAATTATGTCAAACGAGTGATTGGATTACCAGGTGATACTATTGAGTACAAAAATGATGTATTATATATCAATGGAAAAAAAGTAGATGAACCTTATCTAGATGAGAAAAAAGCTGAATTAAAGCAAACAAACCCTGATGAAAATTTAACCTATGATTTTACATTAAAATCATTAACTGGGAAAGATACTGTTCCAGAAAATACTTACTTTGTTATGGGAGATAACCGACAAAATTCAAAAGATAGTCGTTTTCCTGAGGTTGGATTCATTCCAAAAGAAAATATTATCGGCAAGTCAAAAATTGCCTTTTGGCCACCTAGTAAATGGGGTATGGTTAAATAATTTAAAAAACGTATTGAAAGAGAATTTCTCTGTCAATACGTTTTTTTGTGCTATGTTTTCTCTTTTTAAAAATTTTTTATGCTACACTATGATTAAATCATTAAAGGAGTTTTAACATTATGATAGAGCTATTTATCCTAATGATGGAGCGTGTGGGTTTAATTATTCTACTTGCTTTTTTATTAGTAAATGTCCCCTACTTTAAAAAAATACTATTAAGTCGGGATAAGTATCAATCAAAGTTACAGCTTGCAATCATTTTTAGTTTATTTGCCATTATTTCAAATTTTACCGGAATCGAAATCAAAGACAATCAAATTGTTCCCAGTAGTATTTTAACTAATCTACACGATAATGTTTCCATAGCCAATACAAGAACATTAGCTATTGGCGTTTCTGGTATTGTCGGAGGACCTTTTGTTGGTGGAATGGTTGGTCTAATTGCTGGAACACATCGTTTTATTCAGGGTAGTCACTATAGTTTGTTTTATATTCCCTCTTCCCTCTTAGTTGGTTTTTTGTCAGGTAAGCTTGGAAAAAAGCTAACCAAAAAAGGGCAGTTTCCTACTGCGACTCAAGCTGCTTTTATTGGAGCTTTTATGGAAGTCGTTCAAATGTTATTTATTATGCTATTTAGTGGTGGAAATTTACAACAAGGGATAAATTTAGTCAGCTTTATTGCCTTTCCTATGATTATATTAAATAGTACGGGAACTTTTATATTCTTATCTATTTTAACCACTACCTTACAACAAGAAGAACAAGCCAAAGCTGTCCAAACACATGATGTATTAGAGTTAGCAGCTGCGACACTTCCTTACTTTAGAGAAGGTTTAAATGAACATTCAGCACAAGAAGTTGCAACTATTATTCAGCATTATACTAAGGTAAGTGCGATTAGCTTAACCGATACTCACCGAATACTTGCTCATTATGGTGCGGGCAGTGATCATCACATTCCTGAGCTAGAAGTGATTACCGAATTATCAAAAGATGTATTAAAACATGGTAAACTCTCCATTGTCCATCATAAAGAACATATTGGGTGTTCAAATCCAAATTGCCCTCTTGAAGCGGCGATTGTGATTCCTTTATTCGTTCATAAGAAAATTGTGGGAACATTAAAAATGTATTTTACTGATGCTAGTCAACTTACTCATGTTGAAGAACAACTTGCTAAAGGTTTGGGTACTATTTTTTCCACACAAATCGAGTTAGGTGAAGCAGAAGTGCAATCTAAATTATTAAAAGAAGCAGAAATTAAATCATTACAAGCACAAGTAAATCCACATTTCTTCTTTAATGCAATTAATACTATCTCTGCTTTAATGAGAAAAGATAGTGATAAGGCCAGAACACTCTTACTTCAGTTAAGCACTTATTTTAGAGGAAATTTACAAGGCGCAAGACACACACTCATCCCTTTGAAACAGGAATTAGCACAAGTAGATGCATACCTATCACTAGAGCAAGCACGTTTTCCAAATCGCTACACGGTTACTTTTGACGTTGATGATACCTTGATACACTACGTGGTTCCTCCATATGCCGTCCAAATTTTAGTGGAGAACACCATTAAACATGCCTTTGGGTCAAGAAAAGAAAATAATCACGCTCACGTTTCAATCTACAAAAAACAAGAAAAATTGATTATAAGTGTGAAAGATAACGGATTAGGTATCCCTGATGAGAGATTAACCCATCTAGGAAAAGAATCCGTTGTTTCAGAAAAAGGAACTGGTACAGCACTAGAAAATCTTTCAAAACGGATGACTAATTTGTTTGGTGAACAGGCTGAGTTTAATGTACAGAATAATTTAGATAGTGGTGTAATATTTACTTTAACCATACCACTAATAGAAGCAAACAATTCAACCACTTTAAATTAAAGGAATGATAATTTATGACACATGTCTTACTTGTTGATGATGAACCTCTTGCTCGCGAGGAACTCGCTTATTTAGTGACACAACATCCTAATATTTCATCCACTGCCGAAGCTGATTCTGTTGAAGAAGCAATGGAGCAAATAATGGATAAAAAACCAGATATTATTTTTTTAGATATTCATTTGACCGATGAAAGTGGGTTTGATTTAGCTACTAAATTAAAAAAATTAAAGAAATCTCCTTATCTGATTTTCGCTACTGCCTACGATGACTATGCGTTAAAAGCGTTTAAAGTCAATGCCATGGATTATATTTTAAAACCATTTGATGAGACTATTGTCCACGAAGCACTTGATAAAGCCATTTCTATCATTAAACCTTCTGACACCTCTCCAAAAAAGAAAACAGAGCCAATTGACGCTATTCCTATACAAGGTGAGGACCGTATTTTCTTAGTTCATCCAAAAGATATTTACCTAGTTTCTGTTGAAGATAAAGAGCTTAGCGTCCATACAAAAAATGAAGCCTATCAAACTAGCGGTAGTTTAAGTAAAATCGAAACACGATTACCAACAGATATTTTTATCAAAACGCATCGAAGTTTTATTTTAAATACAACAAAAATCCAAGAAATTCAGCCATGGTTTAATAATACATTACAAGTCACACTAGATAATGGATTAAAAGTACCTGTCAGCAGATCCTACGTCAAACCATTCAAAGAAATGATTGGCTTATCTTAAATAAAATCACTCCTTTTTGCTTCATGCATTTTGGGAGTGATTTTTTGTATTATACGCTTACATTTTTGCGTTTCACGCCAAAAGCCACACAAATCAATCCCTTTCTCCTATACTAGGTTTATCAAATGAATCAGTGAAAAGGAGTTTTACAAATGGAAAAAAAAGTTTATTCATTCTTACATCAAGCATTTATCTTTGTAGCCATTATGCTTATCTCTAAAGGAATTGCCTTCATCTTACCCATCCCTATGCCAGCATCTGTTATTGGTTTAATTCTTCTATTTGTCGCATTAAGCACTAACATTGTGAAACTAGAACAAGTTGAAGGTCTAGGGACAAGTTTAACTGGTATTATTTCTTTTCTATTTGTTCCTTCTGGTATCTCTTTATACAACTCATTAGACATCTTAAAAGTTTACGGTGTGCCAATCCTAGCTGTCATTTTTATTGCAACCTTTGTCATTCTTGCTATTACAGGTTGGAGTGCATCTTACCTATTAGGAGTTAAAGAAAAATCTGGCACTAAAGAGAGAAAATTAGCCTTTCTTAAAAAACAACAATTAGAGGAGGTGCAAAGATAATGACCCCATATATTGGTATTGTTATTTCATTCGTCGCATTTGGTGTTGGTACATTTTTATTCAAAAAAACAAAAGGATTTTTCTTATTCACCCCATTATTTGTTGCTATGATTTTAGGTGTTATCATCTTAAAAGTAACTGGTATCAACTACGAACAATATAATCAAGGTGGAACAGTCATCAGTTTCTTCTTAGAACCTGCAACCATTGCTTTTGCTATTCCTCTATACAAAAAAAGAGATTTATTGCAAAAATATTGGTTGGAAATAGTTGCTGCAATTACAATAGGATCTGCAGTATCTGTCACAAGCATTGTCGCTGTTGGAAAACTAATTCAAATGCATCCTCAAATGATGGTCTCTCTCCTACCACAAGCAGCAACAACTGCTATTGCTGTTCCAATTTCTGAATCAATGAACGGGATTGTGTCTTTAACCGCTTTTGCCGTTATCTTTAATGCCGTCATTATTTATGCCACTGGTAAGATGGCTTTAAAATTTTTTCACATCAATAATCCCATTGCTAAAGGATTAGCTCTTGGTTCTGCTGGACATGCACTAGGTGTATCTGTTGGAATTGAACTAGGTGAAACAGAAGCAGCTATGGCAAGTATTTCTATGATTCTAGTGGGAGTCATTACTGTCATCGTGGTTCCTCTTTCAGCGAGTTTATTACAACTAACTTAATCAACTAAACAAACATCATCTAACTTTTCCCTATTTAAAAGTTAGATGATGTTTTTAATTATTTCTATCAAGTAATACTTCTGTCACATGATACAAAATTTCTTTTTCTTCAATATCTGGTAATTTTTTTATACTAGTTAAAGCCTTATTAGTGAAACGCTCTGCAATCATTTCAGCTTTTTCTATGCCTTTATACTTTTCGATTAATTGTTGCACTTCTTTCATTTCATGATTTGATAACTCTGTCTTCTTCTCTAGATAAGGTAAAAATGCTACACGATTTTCATTCATTGCTAAAATAAGTGGTAACGTGTAATAGCCATTTTTCATATCTTCAAAAACAGGTTTCTGCATGTCTTCTTCTGTCGATTTATAATCAAGAATATCATCCATAATTTGAAATGCCATTCCAATATTATACCCAATTCGTTTAGCCTGTAATTGAATTGTCTTAGGAGCATGAGCATAATGCGCTCCTTCATAGCAAGAAAATTCAAATAACTGAGCCGTTTTACCTTTAATATGTTGAAAATATTGTTTCACTGTAATATCTGTATTATAGCGTAAATTCATTTGATCTAACTCCCCAACTAAAATACGTTTCATACTTTGGGCATTTAACGCGATAGTTTTTAAATCACTTGTCGCATTTGACAATAAATGAAAATACACTGTAAATAAAAAATCTCCCGTATAAACTGCGATATCTTGACCATATAAAGCTTGCACTGACGGCATTGAGCGACGTACAGGTGAATCATCGATAATATCATCATGAACAAGCGTTGCAACGTGCAAAATTTCAAGCGAGGCTGCCATACGGTAACGTTTCTTATCTGATTCTATCGTACCGAATTTTGAAAATAATAAAAAATATGCTGGACGTAATAATTTTCCACCAGCATCAAAAAATAATTGCAGTGTTTCCGTGATTTCTTTATTTCTAATTTTAACTGACTTTTCCATGACACGCTTGGTTTCAATCAATTCTTTTTGGACAGCAGGATACATTTCCCACAGTGGATGAACAGTCATAGCGGCCTCCTATAAAATCATATAATGTACAATAATTAAGCAATGAACAATTTTCAATCATTCATTTTTGAAAAATACCTACTCTAACAGTATAATAAACAGTGGATAAAATGTGAAGGAGTTTACGAATGAATTTTAAAGTATTTGCCGAATTAATCGAGCTTAAAGCAAAAGCTGCGAGTGTTTTCCCATTTATTATGGGATTTTTATATTCATGGTACCACTATCAACAAGTCAAACCAATGTATATGCTCTTATTTTTTATATCAATGCTACTATTCAATATGGCTGTCGATATATTAGATAACTACATGGACTACCATAATGCGACTGATGCGCACGACTATAAAGAAGAAACCAATATTATCGGGCGAGAAAATTTATCACTCACTCTTGTAAGAAACATGATGATTGGGTTAATTGCAATCTCTGCCATCATCGGTATATATCTTGCCTCACAAACAAGTTGGATTATTTTATGGTTAGGGATGTTTAGCTATTTTATTGGAATTAGTTATTCTGCTGGTCCAAAACCTCTCTCAAGTTTACCAGTTGGTGAAATCACATCTGGAATTACAATGGGTATTGTCATTCCTTTAATTTGTGTTTATCTCAATCTATTTGATATTGTACCATTTAATTGGAACTTTATTATAAATGTGGCTATCTTATCATTACCTACTGCTTTAGCTATCTCGAACTTGATGCTAGCTAACAATACATGTGACATGGAAGAAGATATTTTAAATAATCGTCATACACTCGTTTTCTATATTGGTAAAAAACGAGCTGTCACTTTATTTAAAACACTAGTTATTTTATCATTTGTCTTTGCTACAATTGGTGTGATATTACATATTGTTCCTATCACTTTACTTGGTATTTGGATTATTTTTCCAAAAATCTGGAAAAACACGTTAATTTACTCGAAAGAACAAGTCAAAATAAAAACATTTCCATTAGCCATTAAAAATCTAGGTATGATTGCTTCATCTCAAGTCGTTCTATTTTTTATTGGTCTATGGTTTTAATATAAAAAAGGCACCTACAGAAAAGGGAGTAACTGTAGGTGCCTTTTTTTCTATTCTTCTATTAGGAGGAAGATAGATTTAACGATAATTATCACACTAACATCAGCGGCAACTTTTGTTGTGTTTATCTCATCTATAAGCCTAGTATAATAAACATACTGACAAACTAAAATACCACAAACTGGATAAACATTAACCAATTTATGGTACAACTAAGAGTAGATTCAATATCATACTTTTGACGGAGTAACTTTCCCCTATATAATAGATACAATTATCTTATCAATTAATCTCGTGGGTGAACCTGGTGTTATAACTCAAAGAAACTACTCAACCGATTAGTCTCTATTTACTGAGGTGTAGGTTCGAATCCTACCATCCACTTAAAATAACTAATTTTATGAACAAATCTATATTTTTTGAATTTTACAATTAAGAATTATTATCACATACAAAACGCCTTGATATTCTCAAGACGTTTCTCTCTATTTACTACGCTTACTTCGTTTAGCTTCTTTAATAATTTTTAATGCACGTTTTTTTGTTTTGATATTAGGACTACTTAATCTTCTATATGCACTTGATACATCTGTTTTTTCCATTTACGACATCCCTTCTTTTGATTTTGCGAGTACTAGCTGAAAAGCCTCGCTAATTTCATTTTTATCAATATTCTTACCAATGATAACTAATTTATTACAATAAGTTTCTGTTAATCTATTAGTCAAATTAAAGTTTAACAGTTGATTAACTCCTTGAATTTCTGTTTGAAAATCCTGACCGGCAACATTCAAAAATCCCTTCATTCTAAAAATTGAATCCTGATAATTCATCATTAACCAAGACAACCAATTATGTAATAAACTTTCTTTTATACTGCCTTCAGCTTCTATGATAAATGACTCAAAGTCATGATGATGATGGTGATGTTCATCATGACTATTGTCAACTGATTGACTAAATAATTGATTATTTAATACTAATTTAGCTAATTCCTCTTTTGCATTATTTAGAGAAAACACATGACTATCAGCTAATGGATTAACTTCCTTCATTTGTTGTTTGATTTGATTGATACTCTCTAGATTCGTTACTCCTTTTTCAGAAATCAATAACCGATCTGACATGACGATTTGTTTCATTGCTTCATGATGTTTTAAATTCTCTTCAATATTCTCTGCATCTATCACACCTATCACACTATCTAAATAGAAATAAGGTTGTAAATTAGGCGTTGCTACAATCGTTTGAATAATCGGCTGTGGATCTGATATCCCACTGGTTTCTATGATGACTTGTTTGATGGGATAGCCTTGTTTAACAAACACATCTAATGTCGCTGTTAATGCATTTAACAAGTCTCCCCTTAAACTACAGCAAATACAACCACCATTCATTTGAACAATATTTTCTTTTGAGTGAATAAGTAATTCATGATCAATTCCTTCTTCACCAAACTCATTTTCTATGATAATAATTTCATCAGGTGATAATCCACTTCCTTTTATCACTTGATTGATAAGCGTTGTTTTTCCTGAACCTAAAAATCCGGAAATAATTGTTATTGGTATTCCCATAAGACTCTACCTTTCTGATAAGTATTCGGTAATTTGTAGTATAGCATCATACCCCATTTTTTCCGATTTTATTTCCTTAATTAATTGTTCTTTAAAAGAATGGCTAATTTCCCAAAACCCGTCAATTAACTGAAACTTATTTTTATCATAAGAGCAAAATATAGGATATAGATTCAAAAATTCCTCAAATGATAGATTTTCTTCCTCATAAAAATCTTTTACCCATCCTTTTTCTAAGGCCTCTTTTGTTGGAAGTCCGTACTCATCAATGACTCCAGCTGATAGCATTGACTGATACATATCTACCTTATCTTGTAAATCAATCTCTTTATCGTAAAAGTAATATGATAAACTATCTTCCACAAGAGGAGGATAAATTATGTTCATTTTATTCCCCTCCTAATCGATGACTTTTCTCCCTTTATAATACCCATCAGGTGAAATATAATGACTTCTTTTATACACTCCTAATACAGAATCATATGACACTGCATTAGAAGATGCTTTTTGATGTGTTCTTCTTGTTCGCTTTGATGCTTTTGATGTTTTTCGTTTAGGTACTGCCATTGTCTAATGTCCTCCTACTTTCTTATTACCAACTTGCTTTTTTAACGCCTGGTATTTGTCCTTTATGTGCCAACTCTCTAAAATTAATACGTGACATACCAAATTTACGCATGTAAGCTCTTGGGCGACCATCTATCTCATCTCTTAATTTCAAGCGATTAGGATTAGACTCTTTTGGTAATTTCCTCAATCCTTCATAATCTTTATTAGCCTTTAATTCTTGTCTCAGTTCTGCGTACTCTGCAACTAATTTCTTTTGTTTATTGTATTTTGCTATTTTTGATTTTTTTGCCAATGCTCTTTATCTCCTTATTTTTTAATTTCTCTAAACATCACATGTTTTCTAAGTTTAGGGGAATATTTTTTTAATTCTAACCTATCAGGTGTATTACGTTTATTTTTACTTGTTAAATACAATCTTTCTTTTGTTTCCACACATTCTAAAATAATTGGTGTCCTCATATCTGTCTTCCTTTCTTCTCTAGTGTGCTATCATTTCTTGAGCTACTTGTTTTCCTGTCAATTCTTTTGGATAGTAAGTTGGCCAATTCTCTAACTCTTTATATAAAGCTTCTTGACTGTCATTGCCAAAATAAAGGTGGAAATGAGCTACTTTTGTATCTGTAATTTCGTGGTCACTAAACTGCACATATTTAAATGCACCATTGCTTGGATCCGTTGCTTCGAAACAGTATCTTACACCTCGGTTACCTTTTTCATAGGTCAATACTTTATACCCAACATATTTATATTCAGAACCCATTTTCTTTCCATCATCGTTAATAAACGTCATCATTGAGTCCGTTATATCAATTTCTTTAATATCTGTTTTATACCCTGTTTCATAGTATTTTTTATACTCTTGTGCTGATTTATCTTGTTTCATTTTTGCTTTATAATCAAACACTTGATCTAGAGTGCCATTTTTTAATAATGGATAAACAGATTGCCACTCACCACTCCAATTTGACAATGGTCTATTTTGTATCTGACTATCTTCAAAGTAACCTGTCTGAATTGTTTTTTTGTTTTTATCATCTGAAACTATTTTAGTAGATGACACCCCTGTTGTTTTACTTAAAGACTCTAGATTTTTTTCCATAACAGTGACATAATTTTCACCATTTTCAATTTCTTTTTTACTCAGCCCCTCTAAAGGATTTAATACCAATAATTCCACACCTGTTTCTTTAGCCAATGTTTTAGCAATCGCGTCTGTTGCATTAGATTCAAAATAAATGTGTTTAATATCGTTGTCTTTAACAAATTTATTTAATTCTACCAACCTCGCTGGAGACGGTTCTTCATCAGGTGATAATCCAGATATGGGTACTTGTTTTAACCCATACTCTAACGCTAAATAACCAAAAGCCGCATGTTGTGTGACAAAACTTTTTTGCTTAGCATCATTCAATGTATTTTTATAATTTGTATCTAATTTAGCTAATTTTTCCAAATATTTTGATGCATTAGTGGTAAATACTTCTTTTTTATCTGGATAGTTTTTAATTAACTGATCTCTAATTTCTTCTACTTCTTTCATCGCTAAATTTGGTGCCAACCAAACATGAGGGTCTAACTCATGAGAATGAGAGTGCCCTTCTTCAGAATGATCATGCTCCTCTTCTTCATTCCCAGGAAGAAGTACCATGTTTTCAGTTGCTTTAATTTCATGAACACCTCCATCTTTTAATACTGATTGAATAGACGGAACCCATGTTTCCATGTTTTCATTATTGTAAACAAACACATCGCTATCTTGTATTTTCTTTAAATCTTTAGCAGAAGGTTCAAAGTCATGTGCTTCAACACCTGCTGATACAAGCATGTCAACCTCTCCCTCATCTCCTACAACTTCTTTTGTAAATTCATACATAGGATAAAATGTGGTCATCACTTTTAATTTATCAGAATGTTTTTCTACTTTTTTTTCAGAAGAGCATGCTCCCATAATCCCGCCAATTGCTATAAGTGCTATACCTAACAATATTTTCTTTTTCATTATCCTTAATCTACCTCACTTTTTATTTTAAATCGTAATTATTACGTTTTACATTTTGTAACAATATCAGACATTTTTTATATTGTCAACTAATTATTATTAAAAAATTGAGTTATATTTTCTAAAATGGTTTTTATTAAAATTTGTTTTATATCACTTATTGACACGGTCTAAAAAAAGGTTATCCTTGAGATATCTCTAATAAAACTACTTTTTTATAATACTGAAAGGAATGATTTAAATGGCAGAAGTAGAAAGTTTCACCTTAGACCATAACAAAGTTATTGCACCATATGTTCGAGTAATTACAACTGAACATGGACAAAAAGGAGATTCCATTACAAATTATGATTTACGATTTGTTCAACCCAATAAAGGAGAAATGCCAACAGGCGCTATCCACACTTTAGAGCACTTACTAGCAGATTTATTAAGAGATCGTTTAGATGGTATCATTGATATTTCACCATTTGGTTGTCGTACTGGGTTTCATTTAATTGTTTGGGATAGCTACCCTGCTGATGTTGTAGCAAAAGCGTTAAAAGAAACATTAACTCAAATTGTAGAAGAAATTTCTTGGGAAGATGTTCAAGGAACTGATGCTAAAAGTTGCGGAAATTACAAAGATCATTCTTTATTTTCTGCAAAAGAATGGGCTAAATCTGTATTAAATCAAGGAATCAGTACAGATGCTTTTGAACGAAAACCTATTTAAAATATTCCTTTATTAGATAGCCTATCTCACTGTGGTAAGGTTATCTAATATTTTTTTATGACTATCATAGTAATAGATTCTTCATCTACAACCGAATACGATACAAGAGGTAAAATAAACAGAATGGTAATTGATGGTATTAGCATTGATGTACAAATATCATTTTAGATGTTTCCATATATTTTTATGACACAACACCACCCTTAAAGACAATAAAAAAACTATCACAGTCATTTGACTATGATAGTTCATTTTTCTTTAACTAAGCAAATTTTGCTGCAAACTCACTAAACTGTTTTCCTGCACTTGCTAAAAATTCTTTTGTTGAATCATTTGTTGGTTCTAGATTTTCATCAAATAATTGATCAGAATGACCAATGTATAATTCTGGTTGTTGCATGGTTGGCATATCTAAAAATACTAACGACTGTCTTAAAATGTGATGTGCTAGTACACCTGATATGCCAGAAATTGATTGAGAAGCTACTAGAGCTGGCTTACCAGCCCAAACACTTTGTCCCCATGGTCTTGATGCTACATCCAATGCATTTTTTAATGCAGCAGAAATACTTCTATTGTGTTCTGGTGTGACAAAAATAAACGCATCTTGCGCAGCAACTTCTTCTCTAAATCTTGTGTACTCAACAGGTGAATCTACATCTAGATCTTGATTATATAAAGGTAAGTCACTAATTTTAATGAATGTTACTTTCGCATCTTCGGGTAAACCTTTTACAATCGCTTTTGCCACTGCTTCTGAATAAGAATTTTTTCTTGTTGATCCTACAATTACTCCATAATTTTTCACAATAATCGTCTCCTTAACAACTTACATTTTGTAAGTGTTTATTTATATTTTTATAATAACACCTCATTTTTTATTACGCAATTATTTTGACTCATGATAAACAAAAAAATAATATATCTTTCAATCTTTTTAGTGTATTATATTATCTATAGAAAAACATAATCAACAAACAAGAACTGAAAGGGATAAATTAATGGGAAAACAAGCACATATTCAATTAGAAAAAATGGATCATTTAACAAAAGCTATTATTGTGGGAGATCCTAAACGTGTCACAATCATCGCTTCTTGTTTAGAAAACGTAGAAAAACTTAGCAAAAATAGAGGCTATATTTCAATTAAAGGAACCTATAAAGGAACTCCTATTTTGGTTGTTTCCACTGGTATCGGGGCACCTTCTACAGCTATTGTAGTAGAAGAATTAATTAATATTGGGATAGATACTATTATTCGTGTTGGAAGCTGCGGGGCAATGCAACACCGTATTTTACTAGGAGAATTGATTATTCCAACAGGGATTGTGCGAGATGAAGGACTAACTAAAAAATATGTTCCAAGTAATTTTCCTGCTATTGCAAATGAAACTTTATTAAATTTAGCACAATTATATGCACCCAAAGCTAATTTTGGCATCACTCGTTCACATGACGGTTTCTATATGGAAGATAATGCTAAGAATGAGGCATTTTGGTCACATTTTGGTATTTTAGGAGCTGATATGGAAAGTAGTGCTCTATATGTTTTAGCTAGTTTAAAAAATGTTCGAGCATTATCTATTTTAAATAATGTTGTTTTGTATGAAGAAGATTTAAACGAAGGCGTGAATAATCTTGTAAACGAAGAAGAGATGGTAGCTCTTGGAGAATTAAAATCAATTAAGCTAGCATTAAAAATTTTACATGAGGTGGATAGTAAGCATGTCTGAAAGAAAACAGCCTTGGTTAGTCAATCAACTTTTTGTTGGTTGGAAACCCTTTGAAATCAAATATGTGTCTGTATTATTAGCACTTCAAGTTATTGTGTTCTTACTTTCACCAGATTCGGTAATTGGTATGATTAGTGGCGTTGCAGGTGTCATTTGTTTAGTTTATGGAATGAAAGGAAGAAAGATTACTTTCTTCTTTGGAATTATTCAGTGTCTGGCTATGACTTATATTGCTTGGCAAAGTCATGCTTATGGATCATTTGTGATGAATATTATTTATGTCATCTCTCAACCCATCGGCTGGTTTTTATGGGGAAATGATGAAGCTGTCCATCAATTCAAGCCAAAGACAAAACAGTTACTATTTATTGGTAGTATTATTGCTTGGTTAATTGGTTGGTTAGTGATTGGAAATTTCGGTGGTCAACTACCATATATTGATAGTGCCAATCTTGTGATTTCCCTCATCGCCCAAACTCTTTATATTTTTAAATACAAAGAAAACTGGTCATTGTGGATTTTTGTCAACATTGCCAATGTATTTTACTGGACCTTATTAGCGTTTAATTCATGGACTGGAAAATCTGATATTGGTTCTTTAGGAATTTATCTGTCACAAATTGCCTTACAAGTTGCACTTTTATTTAACAGTATTTACGCTAATAAAGTTTGGAATGACTATGAAACAGATTAATTCTATACTATACACCTAACTCAAGTTTATGATTTAGGTGTATTTTTAATGGGTATTTATTAATCTTTTTATAAAAATTAATGTACTCTTAAACAGAAATAGTTTCACTAATCACAAGGAGTGTGATTTTATGAATTATTGGTTAACCAATGTGCTACTTGACACAAATTTTATCAAAGAAAAGGACTGGGTAAAAGGAACACAAACAGAATTATCTGCTATTCATATTATAGATGGAAAAATTGTCGATATTATCCCCCAACAAGAGTTGCCTTTAATAATTGAGAATAATATAATTGTTGCTAATCATCAATTACTTCTTCCTGGATTGGTTGGAAAACACTATCATCTTGGTAAAAGTAAGTTAGGAACTCCTTGGACTCCTGTAACTCAAGCCAAAAACCTTGTCGAACGGTTTGAAACAGAAATCCCCATTTTAGATAGTTTAAACAAAACTATTAGTGAACGTGCTAATATTTTATATCAACTTGAAGTGACAAACGGTGTCACATCGTTTCGCTCACATATTGATATCGAGCCCGCCACTGAACTTCGTTACTTTGATGCTATTGTTGATTTAAGAAAGCAAGTTAATATCCCCTATTGACATCGTAGCTTTTCCACAACATGGATTACTTAGATCAAACAGTAGTCAGCTAATTGAAGAATCTCTAAAAAAGGGAGCTAATTTCGTTGGTGGTGTAGATCCTTATTCACTAGATGGAGACTACAAAGCGTCATTAGCTGAAACATTTCGTTTGGCTACCACCTATCACGTTGGCATTGACATTCATGTTCATGATAAACAAGAGGCAGAAAAAAACACCATTAAGGAAATCATTCGATTAACAAAAAAATATCATATGCAAGATAACGTATTTATCAGCCATGCATTTGGTTTAAATGATTTTGTTGGAGAAGAAAGAAAACAGGTCTTTACAGATCTAGCTGAACAGAGTGTACATATTGTAACCAGTGTGCCAATTACCCCAAATACTATCCCACCGATTATGGAATTACTTTCATATGGCGTAAAGGTTCATTTAGGTTGTGATAATATTTATGATTGTTGGTCTCCTTATGGTGATGGCTCACTTCAAGAAAAAATGGCACGTTTAGGCGAGTTATTCAATGTAAAAAATCAAGAAGACTTAACACAACTTTTAGGATTAATGACAGATAGAATCACGACGTTAGATGAATATGGCCAATCCATTTGGCCTAACATCAATGATGATGCGACTTATATACTCACTACTGCGAATTCTTCTGCTGAATTTATTGCTAGAAAATCACCTATTATCGCTAGTTTTTATAAAGGAATACCTATAAAAGAATAATATAAAAGAGCTGAAAACAGTAATTGTTTTCAGCTCTTTTATATTATGAAAATGTTCTTTTCTAAAATATTTCATAAATTAACCAAATTACTTATGTCATTTTAAGGTTATAAACCTATATATAGTAAACAAATAAAAAGATTTTACTTACAATCCAACACTTTTATTATTCCATCAAATATATTTCATCATTAATTAACTTTAAGCCTCTTTTAAGTTTAATATTTATACTTAATTATAACCTAACTACTGGAGGCGATAATTATGAATTCTATTGTTCTAATTCCAATTTTTGAACCGACTGATAAAACAATTGGGTTTATGAAAAAACTAACACAGGAACCATTTCCTATTTTTGTAGTAGATGATGGCTCTGGTGAGCTATATAAAGAAAAATTCCAACAACTCACTTTAATGGGAATCACAGTTCTTAGTTATCCAATAAACCACGGAAAAGGATATGCTCTGAAATATGGATTTAAATACATTCAGGAACTCTATCCAACAAGTCATATTGTTACTGCTGATGGAGACGGCCAACATAGCATTGATGATATCAAACGCATGATACAACGTATGGAATACTTGCCATCAGATGTTCTACTATTAGGTGTGCGACATTTTGATAAACAAACAACACCTACTAAGAGTTATTATGGTAATCGTCTGACCTCTTTCATTTACTATCTTTCCTCTGGTATTAAATTAGAGGATACTCAAACAGGTTTACGAGGCTTTCATTCCAACATGATACCAGACTTACTTAACATACCAGGAAATCGTTTTGAATACGAAATGAATCAATTAATTGATTTAGTAAAAGATGGCTATACAATGGACATTCTACCTATTGAAACAATTTATGAGAATAATAATGAACACTCTCATTTTAGAGCTATCCGGGATTCTTATCTTGTCTACCGTCCATTGTTACAATTTTTAATTTCATCGCTATCTTCGGCTTTGATTGATGTTCTATCATTTTTAATTTTAGCTACTTTATTTGGCAGTCATCCTTTTATGTTACTTGTCGCTACCATAGGATCTAGAGTTTTATCTGGACTATTTAATTTTCAGTTAAATAGGAAATATGTCTTTAAAGATCAAAAGAGAGTTCAAAAATCACTGAGTAAGTATGTTCTATTATTTAGCTGTCAGTTACTTTTTAGCTGGCTAGGTGTTATGATGCTAAGTCATTTATTACAGTCTATTCTCATTTGCAAATTATTAGTGGATGGCACATTATTTTTTATTAGTTTTAGTATACAAAAACGATTTGTTTTTAACTGACAGACTTATAGGAGGAAGATTATGAAAAAATTATTCAGAAAAAAATATAGCTGGCTTTTACTAACTATGATGAGTTTGATTGGGGCTGATTCTTTTGTTTTACTAAAAGCATTTTATCTACCTGAAGTGGGTACTACTGTCACGCAAACACAAAAAACTGAGAGTTCACAAGTCACACAGAATATAAGCAAAACGACTGAACCAACCATAACTGATACAAGCTATTCTGATGAAAATGTTCAACTTAATATTAAAAAAGATTATGCGGATGATACTAATGTATATATTGTAGATATCAAAGTTAGTGACCCAAAATTTTTAAAATCCGCTTTAGCGAATAACACATATGGTAGAAATATCACTGAGAAAACTTCGACAATGGCAGAAAATAATCAAGCAATTCTAGCTATAAATGGAGATTTTTACGGTTTTCGTAGTACTGGATATGTCATAAGAAATGGCGTTCTTTATAGAGATGTTGCCAATAGCTCTGACCAACAAGATTTAGTTATTGATAATGATGGAAACTTTTCAATCATTAATGAATCTGATACCACCGCTCAATCTTTACTAGATAATGGTGCTTGGCAAGTTCTTTCATTTGGACCATCTTTAATAGAAAATAATCAATTGAGCGTTTCAGAAGACAAAGAAGTAGGACAATCAATGGCTAGTAACCCTAGAACAGCCATTGGACAAATTGATACAAATCACTATGTCATCATAGTATCAGAAGGAAGAACAGATGACAGTAAAGGTCTCTCACTATATCAACTAGCAGAGCAATTTAAATCACTAGGGGCAAAAACAGCATATAACTTAGATGGTGGTGGGTCATCTACTTTATACTTTAACGGAAAAGTCATTAATCAAACAGTGGGTGGCGCAAAGGGCGGAAACGAGCGCTCGGTCAGTGATATTTTATATATTGGTTCATAATAGAAAGGTAGATTTTATGTCAACTAAAAAAGCAATATTAATGTATGGTTTAAGTAGTGTTTTCTTATTTGTATTTCAATTTATTTATCATAAATTTGGTCATGGAGTTATCTCAGCTAGTCTTCAGTTCATTTGGATACTCCCTTTAATTTGTGGTAGTTTTCTTATGATTCTCAACCGTCCTTTACACACTTTATCTAATCGTTTTGCTTTTAATTTATATAACATGGGAATTGCATCAATTGTAAATGGCTTTGTTTTAAAAGGAATCCTAGATATAGCAGGAAGCGATTCTCCATATCTAATCTATTTTTATATCATAGGTCTCTTATTATTGATAATAAGTATTGTATCTTTTATTATAAAAAGGTTTAGCCATCAAATGGTTTAGTCTGTTGAATGAGTTTATAATCTCTCCCCACTCTGACAGGCTAGTTAAAACAAATGAGAGACTATAACCAACATCTGTTAGTTCATATTCAACACGCGGTGGCACTGGAAGTTTATATACAGATGATTCGAAAACCCTGCAACTTAAAGACACACCAGAATTTCCAGAAGAATTTAAATTACTGGTTAACAGTATGAGTGATGGACTGGATATCTTGAGAAAAGCTGATGATGTTCACTGGGTATATGTCACCAGCTGCTGATTTCCAAGTTGATGGAGAAGAATCTGAAAATTATGCTGTTTCCGGTGAAATTTTAACGACTAACGATAGTGGGGAAAGTTATATTAATTACAAAGGTTATGCTGATGCCTTAATCAAAGAAATCCTTCATCCAACAGTAGATAAAGCACGCATTTCTATTTACACAAAATAAAACATTCCTCCTATCTTGCAAATTAAGATAGGAGGAATGTTTATTATATTGTAAATAAATATAAAACAGAAATAACTGTAATAAAATGCATCACTGTTGGTATTTCTTTCATACGTCCAGCAAAAATCATACACAATTCATAAGATAAAAATCCTAATACTAGCCCTAAAGCAATTGATCCAGTTAATGGCATCATGACAATGGTTAAAAAGGCTGGGATGACTTCTTCAAACCCTCCATCCCAATCGATACCTGTGATATTTTGCATCATAAAAATTCCAATCACAACCATGGCCGGAGTTGTTACTGCAGTGGTGACAAGAGATAAGACTGGATAAAAGAAAGCAGATAATAAAAAGAGTCCAGCAACAATCACACTCATCAAACCAGTTCTAGCTCCAGCGATTATCCCTGAGACAGATTCGATATAAGTTGATAAACTTGATGTACCCAGGATAGAACCAAAGAACGTACCTAATGCGTCTGCACTATAAATGCGTTTATTATCTTCAAAACTTTCTTGTTTAATATCAGATACTTGTGTTGCAGCTGCAGAAAGTGTTGTCGCTGTCCCGAAGAAATCTAAAAATAAAAAGGTCAAAATAATAACAATAGAATCTAATGATAACATTTTATCTAAATTTTTTACTGCAACCATAAACGTATCATTCATCATGGCATTCATTGGCTCAGTTGGAATGACAACTGGTGAGCCTTTTGGTAATTGAGGTAAGGTTGCCACAACATCTGCACTTAAATTAAACCAGTTCATTGATGCGCCGAATCGAATAAACAACCCACATACTGCGGCTCCAATCATTCCTAAAAACACGGCATATTGATTTTTTCTAACTAAGAAAAAAGCGGCTGTGATAATACCAAAGAAAGCAATAATCACATTGGGATTAGAAAACCCACCAAATGTAATAAACATGCCATCATCTGGCACGATAATACCTGAATTTTTAAAGCTGACAAAGGCAATAAAGATACCCAAACCAACTGTCCCTGCTTGTTTAACATTTGATGGAATAGCTTTAATAATTTTGGAGCGTGCCCCAGAAAAAGCCAACATTAAAAATAGAATCGAGGCTACTAACACTGAGGCTAATGCTTCTTGCCATGATTTTCCCATTTGCAAGACAACTGAATAAGCAAAAAAAGCATTCATTGACATACAAGGTGCTAGACCTAACGGAAATTTCGCCCATAATCCCATGACCAACATCGCAATGGCAGAAGACAAAATCGTCGACATAAAGACAGCATCTTTTGGCATTCCTGCTTGTCCTAAAATAATTGGATTAACAAAAATAACATACGACATCGCAAAAAACGCTGTTAATCCTCCTGTAAACTCGCGTTTAAAAGTAGAACCTGATTTTGTGATCCCAAAATAGTGATCAATCTTTTCCTTCATTTACTATTCCTCCTATTAGTAAAAAAACTCATACTGGCAGAATAATAACATTCATTTGCCAAAGTAAGTTACTTTACGGGTAACTTGTAGAAACTCCTAGACCGTATTACTAGAATTATATGGTTTTTTATTACTTTGATATCATATCAATTTTTCAAATTTTTTTCAATTTAAAAACGAACATATTTATATAATTTTCTGTTTATAGTTAATTTTTTTATAAAATAAATAAATTAACGGCTAATTAATTCTTTCTATTTAAGTTAAAACATGATATTAAAAAAGAGTTAACCACCAAAGTTAGTGATTAACCCTTTTTTTAATTATTTTCTTTTGGTAACACAATGCTGCTATATATCACAACTGTTAAAACATAATAAATAGCATACAAGAAGATAAAGATTGAAAAAGGAATCCAAATACCATGATATGGATCACTCATTAATTCTTTAAACATTTGCAAGCCAAACAATACATGAATCACACCTAAAATACCTGGCAATAAGAATAATACACCGATTTCTTTTCTCACAGCTCCTTTAAGAAGTGATGGTCTTGTCCCGATTTTTCGTAACATTTGGAATCGTGCTTTGTCTGTATTAGCAGAAGATAAAATTTTAAACATTAAACAACTTGCTAGCATAGTCAGAAATGCTAATCCTAAAAAGAATCCCATAAATTGGAAACCAGAATAGAGAGAATTGGATATTTGATACATCACATATTTTTGTGCCGTTTGATTAAATCCATCACCTGTAGCTAAGCTTGGATTATTTGCTGTGTTTTCTTCTACCAACTTTTTAATTTGAAGAAGACTCTCTTTGAAATTAGAGACACTGACTAGTTCCAAACTTGCTTCTGGTAAATCTAATTGATTAAAATCTTCTGCTGAAACCAATTTAATGTCTTTAGCTTGTTGTTCTGGTGTGCCATACCATCTTAAATTTTCCAAAATATTCGGATCATTTAACATATCCTGACCAGTATAGCTTATCACTTTTTGAGTTTGATAGTCTTTATTTTGAAGAGGACGTTCATTAAACTGTTCTTCATTATAGTATAACGTCTTATCATCTTCTTTTTGACTGTAACTATCATTTACCGTTGGATTTAACTGATTAATTTGTGTTTTGTCTATTTTTTGTGCATTGTTTAGCACCAAATCATATGTTGCTGCTTTATTTGTTGAATCAAGTGTTTGGCTTCTAAAACCTAAACCAACAGTAATGGCACCCATTGCCATGGCAAACAAAATCGCCACCATTGTTAAAATTTGTGTGTAATCACGAATTCGGAAAGTTAATTGTGATAAGGTAAAATTATTTAGTTTTTTCATAGAAATAGCATCTATACTTTTTAAGATACTTAATACAAAAATCGCAATCGCATGAAATAGTAAATAGCTTCCTAATACTATTGTGACCAAAGCGATAGCAATACCAAATAATTGATATTTATTAATATGTGCTAACATATAGTAGCCAATTCCTAAACTGATAATCCCTATGACTGTTTCTAAAAACAGTAATATTGGTCTGATTTTCAATGTTTTTGGCATTGTTTGTTCTTTTAGTAATTGCAAAATAGGTTTTTTAACGATAGAACCTGCGTTAATAAAGGCTGTAACAATAAATAGTATGCCAAAGAAAACAAATGTCCAAATCATCGCTGATACATTAAACGGTGAAAAATGCTGCACTGTGATATCCAGTTGATTAACCAATAAGGAATTAACAAGAGATGTTAATCCAATTCCAACAAGAGTCCCAATAAAGGTTGCCGCGATTCCTATGATAAATGTTTCTAAAAAAATGATTTGAGCAATTTTTTTCGTTTTTGCTCCTAACATCATGAGCATCGCATACGTTTTTTGCCGTAATGTCATCAAAAAGGAATTCGCATATAAAATGTACACTACTGTGATAATACCTAATAATACTGTCCCAAATTGAAAAATGACAGCCGCCATTTTGACTGTGTTACTACTTTCTAAAAAGGCTTTATTTGTGGCAATACTTTGAAACATATAAAAAATGGCTGAGGCAACAGCTAGACCTGAGAAGAGAATCATATAATCTCGTAATCGACTTTTTATACCTGTCATGGATAATTTCCAAATCATCGTTCATTCTCTCCTTTCTATTGTTCTAAATTACCTAAAGAAACTAATATTTCTCGGTAAAATTCATCACGTGATTTTCCTTCACGTCTCAATTCTTGATGAATGACACCGTCTTTTATAAATAAAATACGTTTACAGTAGCTAGCTGAGAACGGATCATGCGTTACCATTAAAACAGACACATTGTCCTCATAATTCAACTCATCCATCATATCAAGCAAATCTTTTGCACTTTTAGAATCCAATGCACCCGTTGGCTCATCTGCTAATAAAATACGTGGTTCAGTGACTAGTGCTCTCGCTGCAGCGACACGTTGTTTTTGTCCTCCTGATAATGCTGTAGGATATTTTTCTAAAATCTCATTAATTCCTAAACGATTTGCCACATGATTGGTTTTCTTTTTAATCATTTTAGGTTTAACACTTTGTAATGATAAAGGAATGGCGATATTTTCAGCTGCTGTCATGGTTTCAAGTAAATTGAAATCTTGAAAAATAAACCCAATTTTTTTTGCACGAAAATCTGCTAATTTATTTCCTTTTAATGTTGTCACATCTTCACTAGCGATTTTTACAGAACCATTTGTTGGTTTATCCAATGTTGATAAAATATTTAATAAGGTTGATTTTCCTGAACCAGAAGCTCCCATAATGCCAATGAACTCACCTTCTTCTACATCAAACGTTACACCGTCTAAAGCAGTTGTTTGTTTCTCATTATTTTTTCCATATACTTTTTTTAAATCTTTCACACTTACAACTGATTTCATATATATCCTCCTATACTAACTTCCAGTAATTGTTCTTTATTATGACTATACATAGATTAAACTAAAAATCCCTCTCTATCTATTGAACTAGAGGGCGATTTATTCCCCGACTTAAGACTGATTAAAAAATATTCACTAATAGACAAAAAATAGTCATCTTATATAAAAATAACATAAAATACTTTAAAAAAACAAAAAACAACAACTTAACTGTTGTTGTTTTCATTACTTTTCGTAAATAAACTGATGTGTCCCATATTTACTCAGCATCTCTTCATTTAAACTGACTCCTATCCCCTCTTTGTTAGGAACTGAAATCCGTCCATCTTCTAACACAAAAACCTCATTTATAATATCTTCTTCAAAATAGCGATTTGATGCTGAAATATCTCCTGGAAAATTAAATCCTTGTTGTGATGCAAACGCGATATTTAACGCTCTCCCTACGCCTGATTCAAACATCCCACCACACCACAGCATTAATCCTTGTTCTTTACAGTAATCAACTATTTTTTGCGCTTGAAAAATACCACCTACTCGCGAAATTTTTAAATTAACTGCTCCTAAACTTCCCAGATGATGAGCCAATGTGACATCTTCCACACTACGAATGTTTTCATCTAAACAAATTGGTGTCTTAATTTGTTTTTGTAATGTTGCATGTTCTAAAAAATCCGAATAACCAAACGGCTGCTCAATCATTGATAACTCATAACAATCTAATTCTTTAAAAATAGATACATCTTTTAATGTGTATGCTGAATTGGCATCAACCATTAACAAAATATTAGGAAAAGCTTCTCTAACTGCTTTAACAAATGAAATATCTTGATTGGGAGCTATTTTTAATTTAATGCGTCGATACCCTTCATCAACATACTCTGATACGACAGCTAATAAGTCAGAAATAGATTTTTGAATGCCAATACTCACCCCAACTTCTATATTAGAGGATTGACTATGACATAATTTTGCTAAACTCATTTGCTGTCGTTTTGCATACATGTCCCAAATAGCTGTTTCAATGGCTGATTTTGCCATCCAATTTCCACGAACAACAGATAATAAAGAGAATACGTCATTTGGATGATGTATGTTTTTGTTTATTACTAAAGGAAGTAAATGATGTTTTAACACAAGACGAGCTGTTTCTAATGTCTCTTCTGTATAATCTGGTTGTTCAAATGCGACAAGCTCACCAAACCCTTGATTGCCAAATTCATCCGTCACGACTAAAATATCCATAGCTTTATGTGTTAGATAACCGTAACTTGTTTTAAATGGAGAAAGTAATGGTAATTTTATGCGATAGCTTTCAATTTTTGTGATGTTCATTATGGTCCCTCACTTATTAAGATATCTCTTATCGTTTCAGCAAATTCATTTGGCTTTTCAAGATGAATACAGTGACCACTTTTTGAAAAAGTTATCACACGACTCCTACTTATTTTTTCAGCCATTTGATTAGCCAATGAGACAAATTTTTTATCATACTCTCCCACTAATAAGGCAACAGGTACACCATTTAATAAAGACAACTTATCCCATAATGGTGGCTGAATTCCTGTACCAAAATAGCGTAAACTCATCGCTAGTCCATATGGACTTTGAGACAGTCGTTCGTTTCTTATTGTTTCTTGAGTCAGTACTGGAAGTTTTTTTTGAGTTTCAAATAATGGGATGTTTCCCCAAAAATCAACAAAATTCTCAATCCCATAATCAATTAGTAAGCATGCTAAATGATTATCCGATGCACGTCTTTTTTTTCTTTCATCATATCCAGATAAACCTGGAGAAGAACTTTCTAATATTAACTGATTAATTTTTGTGGAATGTTTTATCGCATAAGATAACGCTAACCGTCCCCCCATTGAATAACCTAATAAATCAATTTTCTCTAAATTTAACACAGAGATTATCCAATCCAAATCAGACAGTTGAGAGGCCGTTGTGTATCGATAAGGATGAACAAACACACTCGTATCACCATGACCTATCAAATCAATCGCGATA
Organism: Vagococcus luciliae; assembly: GCF_024637875.1. Classification (NCBI taxonomy): domain Bacteria; kingdom Bacillati; phylum Bacillota; class Bacilli; order Lactobacillales; family Enterococcaceae; genus Vagococcus; species Vagococcus luciliae. The sequence goes on from NZ_CP102451.1 coordinate 218,043, forward strand.
ATATTATGAGACAATCTAGCTTTGTTTAAACAATCAAATGTAGCTGATGTTCCCGTAAAACCATGAAGGCAAACAAGCGTAGGACGTGACGGATTAAACTCCGTTAAATAATGGATAAAATACGTCACACCTTTGACGTCCATTAGCATAAAAAATCACGCTCAATCGCTTTTTTTACTTGTTCCTGAAATTGACGTCTCATATCCGCGTTTTCTTCTCTATTGGTAAATACTTCAATAAATCTCGGCTTAGTCGATTTTTTACTTAATTCATCTTGCAACTGATTAATAGCATTTATTGAAACATACTCAATGTCATACATATGGGCGACATGTTCAAATGTCACACCTGTTGAGGTTGCAAATAAATCATCAAACAAATCTTTAGGTAATTCTTTTTGTGACAGCATTGAAAAAATACCACCACCATCATTATTGACTAAAATAACAGTCACAGGTAACTGGTATTTTTTTGCCATAGCTAATCCAGTTGTATCATGAAAACAAGCCAAGTCTCCGATTAGTAAACGTGTATTCATCTCTTTGTTTCTTGCTGCTAAACCTAGAGCGGTTGACGTTACCCCATCAATACCGTTCACACCACGATTACCATAAATCGAAAATCGTGTATCCGTTACCGGAAGATAGGTATCCAAATCTCGAATCGGCATACTATTTGAAACAAATAATTGCTCATTTTCTGTCATTGTTTGATAAACAGTTTGTATAATCATCGCTTCACTTAAAAACGTCTCATCTTGTTTCGTCATAGTCTCTAATACAAGTGCATCTAATGTTTTAAATCGTTCTAACCACTGCTTGTCTGTTGCAACTAACTCTTTAGACAATAACTGAAACAATAAAGAGACCACATCTGACGCAATCAATGTTGTCATCATTTTAGATGAATCTAGCCATTCAGTTTGTGACTCAACCAAATAATAAGCACCAGTAAAACTAGATAACCATTGATTCAATGGCTTAGAAACAGGTGATTTTCCAAAACGAACAATCACATCAGGTGTTATCTCTTTTTTCATGTAACGTAAGTACGTGTCATAATAAGGAGAGATTGTTTCACTTCTTCGTCCAAACGTGCGAATATTTGCCAATGGATCAGCTAAAATCGGCCATCCTAATTTTTCTGACACATCTATTAATAAATTAATCGCTTCTTGGTTAAATGAAGGCCCTACAACGAAGACGCCTTTTTTATTTGACCATTCGTCTGACAGTGTGTCGATTATTTCAGATGATAATTCAGTTTTACCAATGAATGTATTGACCTGTTTAACAGTTGGTCGAGGTAAAAGGTTATCTGGTAAAAGTGGCTCACGTAATGGGATATTAAGATGAACTGGTCCCATAGGCAACACCTGTGATAAGGTTGTCGACTTCACTCCTTGCGTGTAAGCATATTGATACATCTCTTTGGAATCCTCTGCCAAAGCAAGCTCGACAAACAGTTTGACTTGTGCCCCATATAAATTCAGTTGATTCATTGTTTGAGGAGCACCACTATTTCGTAACTCATGTGGGCGATCAGTCGTTAACACAACTAAAGGTAAATTTGATTGGTTTGCTTCTGAAATGGCTGGTAAATAATTAGCCGCAGCTGTTCCGGATGTACAAACTAGAGCAACCGGTTCTTGATAAGCTTTACTTAACCCTAAAGCAAAAAATCCCGCAGACCTTTCATCTACATCAATATACGTTGTTATCTCTGAGCATTGATGCAGCAAAATAGAAACAGGAGTTGATCGTGAGCCAGGACTAATAACTGCTTGTTTCACTCCTCCATCAATCAACCCTTGAATTAGTGCATTAATATAATTGGTCATACTACTTTGATGTGACACTTTTTTTTCCTCCTATTGCTCGCAGCATTGGTTGAAATTTCACACGTGTTTCGTTTAGTTCTTCAGTTGGAACAGAATCTGAGACAATCCCACATCCCGCATACAAAAGAGCTTCATTCTGTCTGATAAGAGCCGAGCGAATTCCTACTGCAGCCTCGCCCTCTTCTGCCATGACAGCGTACCAACCAATGGGGGAACCATAAAGCCCACGACAACCTGGTTCATATTCTTTAATCCATTTTGTCGTCAATTCTTTGGGTTCTCCACCCAAAGCAGGTGTAGGATGTAATGTCTTTATCGCTTGAAAAAAGGAAACATCTGCTTTTTTTTGACCACTAAATGGAAAAAATAAATGTTGAATGTCTCGATTTTTCAACAATGATGGTTGACCTTTTTCAGATAATGTTGTCGTGATAGTTTTCATTTCTTTTTCAATAGCATCGACCACAATATTATGTTCAGACTGATTTTTCATATCCTCTAATAATTGTTTACCTAATTTATCATCCTCTACTGTCGTCTCTCCTCGAGGAATAGATCCTGCCACACAGGCAGTTGACACGACTCCCTCAGATAATGACAATAATCGTTCCGGTGTTGCCCCAACAAAAGCGACGTCATTTAATTCTAATGCAAAAAAATAAGTATTTTCTTGTTGGGCTAAACTATTTTTTAACACCACATTAACAGAAATTGGTGATTCTGATTCTATTTTTAATTCTCTTGCTAAAACAATTTTTTTAATCGGACTATCTGACTTGATTTCATCAATGGCCTGTTCAACTGTGGTTAGCCATTCTGGAACAGATACTTCAGTCATTTCAACTGATGCGTCACTAGATGTTGATGCTATTTTTTTATTTACTACTTCTTGCCATAAAAAAGTTACTTCTTGCCATTTATCCTCTAAATCACTCCTTGACTCAGCCACTACATTAATTGTTAAAAATTGTCCATGGTGTGTTTCTGTTAGCATTATTTTAGGTAAAAATAAGTACCCATTTCCTAATTGATTCCATACTTTTTGACTATTAACAGAGTCATCAAATGGAAATCCACCTAATATCACTGGACCTGTTCCAAGTACTGATCTATTAGTAACAGTACTTTGTTGTAATATTTGCTGATAAAGTGCCATCTCTTCATAAGTTTTAGAGAAATAAGTTTGACATGCCTCAATTCCCACTAATGAAAAAGAAGCATCTGGTGTCCGCCAAAAGTAGCGTGTCTCACATGCTTCTGCTAAATAAAAATAATCAACTAAATCATGTGACACATCTGTCAATTCAAATACCCAACTAATTAAGGTTGGTGTATTTATGTCTAATTGACGTAACTGATTTGGTAATAAAAAAAACATAATGTGAACTCCTTTAATACAAGTAAAAGAAGCAGACTATGTTAAAAAACATAGTGCTTCTTTTACTTGTTTAATAATAATTTCTTAGCCACTTTTCCACTAGCTGTTCGTGGAAGGGCATCGATAACATAATATTTTTTAGGACATTTATATTTTGCTAAGGATTGTTGACATACTTGGTCTAAAAATGATGAGTCTATTTTATTTTCTGTCACAAGATAAGCAACAGGAACTTCCCCCCAATACTCGTCTTCCTCCCCGACAACAGCCACTTCTACTACTCCAGGTATTTTTTCGATACAATGTTCAATCTCAGCTGGATAAATGTTCTCACCACCTGAAATAATTAACTCACTCAGTCGACTCACAACATACAAATACCCATCACTATCTAAGTAGCCTAAATCACCTGTTTTAAAATAGCCATCTTTTGTCCAATTAGATTTAACTGGTTGATTCAAATACCTTGTGCTGATATTTTCACCAGATAATAAAATCTCACCCACTTCTAATGGCTGACAATCTTTTTCACCTTGTCTAATCATGAGCGCAATCCCCTCTAATGGAACACCTGATGAACCGATTTTATTTAAAGCATCCTGATAACTTAAAGCAATTACTTGTGAGCAAGTTTCTGTCATGCCAAATGATTGAATAACAGGAATGCTTTTTGTAAAACACTCTTGTAACATCTCTTTTGAGACAGGTCCTCCACCCACTAATAGGCATTTGAATTGATCAGAATAGCCTTGTCTGGGGTAATTAGCTAGCAGTTGTTTTAACATGACATTCACAACAGAGGCAACAGTGACATTTCCCATTTGTAATTGATTGGTCAATTGACGTGCATCAAATTTTTCGAAAAGATAAATACTACAACCTAATACCAGTTGACGAATCAGAATAGATAGCCCACTAATATGAAATAAAGGTACTGCACATGCCCAAACATCATCAGATGTAATCTGCATATTTTTTTGTGTGCTTAAACTACTTGCTTGATGATTACGAAAAGTTTGGATAACGCCTTTTGGTTTTCCTGTTGTCCCTGACGTGTACATAATAGACGCCGTATTATCCAAACAAAATTTAGTCGTTGGGATGCTCTGAATTTGATCTTGATTTTTTATCTCTGAAAAAGAAATGACTTGGCAATGACGCAATGATTTATCTAATAAACTATCTGATACAAATACTGTGTTAACCTCTGAATCACTCAATTGAAAAGATAATTCATCAGCTACTAAATGCGTATTTAAAAAAACTATTTCTTTATTCAATGTCCATAATGCTAAAATCAAAAAATATAGCTCACTTGAATTTTGACTCAAAATAGCCACACGTTTTTCTTTTTCTGGTAAAAACACCATCACTTTTTTTGCCCATTTATCCACTTCATTAGCTATTTCTTGAATTGTCCAAAATTGACTGTTAGTATATAACCCTACTTTTTTAGGGTTCGTTTCTACTTGTTTTTTTAACCATGGTAACATATCAATCACTCATTTAAGGGAATTTTGGAAATTGATCGAAGTCAGGGTCGCGTTTTTCTTTAAATGAATCGCGTCCTTCTTTTGCTTCATCCATTGTGTAATATAACAGTGTCGCATCTCCTGCCAATTGTTGAATACCAGCTAATCCATCTGTATCAGCATTCATCGCAGCTTTAATCATACGTAAAGCAATTGGACTTTTGGTTAATAGCTCTTCTGCCCACTCCATAGTCACGTCTTCTACTTTATCTAATGGCGCAATTGTATTAATCCATCCCATATCTAATGCTTCTTCAGCTGTGTACTGTTTTGTCATAAACCACACTTCTTTTGCTTTTTTATGACCAATCACACGTGCTAAATAACCAGAACCATAACCACCATCAAAACTACCAACATTTGGCCCAGTTTGACCAAACATAGCATTATCTGCTGCAATGGTTAAGTCACACACTAATTGTAAGACATTCCCTCCACCAATTGACCAACCTTTAACCATGGCAATAACCGGTTTTGGAATGACACGAATTAATCGTTGTAAATCTAAGACATTTAAACGAGGGATTTGGTCTTCTCCTACATAACCACCATGACCACGAACTTTTTGATCGCCACCAGAACAGAAAGCTAAATCTCCTTCACCAGTTAAAATAATCACTCTTATATCAGTCATGTCACGACTAATTGTAAACGCATCTATTAATTCAAACACAGTTTTAGGTGTAAATGCATTGTGTACATGTGGACGGTTAATGCTAATTTTAGCTATTTTCCCATGTTGTGTAAATAAAATCTCATCATATTCTTTAATTGTTTTCCAATCATACATTTTATAAAGTTCCCCCTTAATTTTCTACTCACCAATTATACACAATCTTATCTGAAATAGTAGAATTGATGCTTATTACTAATAAACTTTTATAAAATACTTCGCAATGTTATAATCTAGCTACTAAAATCAAAGGACTGATAACAAATGAATGCTTTAGATTATTTAGATATTAAAATCAAAGACGTTTCAAAAGAAAAGGTCACCTTAACTATGGTAATTGATGAAAAACACTTACAACCTTTTGGCTTAATGCACGGTGGGATGAATGCTATTTTGATTGAAACAGCAACAAGTATTGGAGCAAATGAGTCAATAGACACAACCAAGCAAGTTGCTGTGGGACTTGATATTCAAGTCAATCACCTTAAAAGTGCTGTCAAAGATGATACATTAACCATTGTAGCTATCCCTGATCATATCGGAAAAACAACACAAGTTTGGCAAGCAGAAATTACCAATCAAACACAACAAAAAATCAGCGTGGGAAGATGCACGCTGATGGTAAAATCTATTAGCTAAGAATCAAATAGCTGATTAAAAAAATGACTTTTTCGACTAAATACCATACCCCACTGTTCGATTATTTGAGAGTTATCTAAAGGTATCTTCTTAATACCTTCTTTTGTTATTTCTAAAATATCCACTTTTGGAAACATCATGAGTATTAGAGAATGTGTGCAAATAATAAACTGTGAATCCTATTTCACTAAATCATTCATCATTACCATTAGCTCTAGTTGTGATTGTAGTGATAATCCTGTCTCAGGTTCATCAAAAAGATAAATTCCATGACCAAAAAATCGTTCTTGTATAAGAGCTTTAATCGATTGACCTCGAGAAAAAGAATGCAATGGGCGATTAAACAAATCATTTGAAACATCCAGATTATCTAAGTCTGTCGTTAAATTATAGAATGACTCTGCCCGATAAAAATAATAATCTTTAGGATAAGCTGCATAACGTACCAATCGACAATTCCTTGCCAAATCAGATTGCGTTTCTTGGGTAATAAACTGATTATTCTTTGACCTACCTTCTAAATTTAACCTTAATAATTCAGCAATCGTTTCAAGAAAAGTTGATTTTCCAACACCGTTTTCTCCGGTAATTAAGGTTACTTGATGAGTAAAAGATATATTATTTATATTTTTTATAAAGGGTAAGTTGTAAGGAAAATAACCTTCCTCTACTCCATCATAATGTAGTTGTTTAGTGTACATTTCTACACCTCTCCCTATATAATGAACTACACCTCTCCCTATATAATGAACGATAGCCTGTCTTCCTTATGGGAAAACAGGCTATCTAACTAATCAATATTTAAGTTTTAAAGTTGTGAGTGACTATTTACTACATTTAGGTTTACTTCTCATTTAAACGACACAATCCCAAACCTCTATTGCGTCCTTGTAGCCCTATAGCTACGCCAGTTTGAATAAATTTCATTAAAATATTCCAAATTTCGCTTAATAAATATTTTTCATATTACATACATTATAACATACTTTTATAATAAAATACGATTCTCTTTACGGATATACTTGACTGAAGTCATGCATTCCTACTCGTTGGTAAATACGTCCATCTGTATACACTCTAAATTGTTTTCCTCCTCCAGTAGTACTTCCATCGTCATCATTTGTTTGAATCACTACTGAATAATAGTTACCATTTCCATCTTTATGCTGCTCTTTATTATTTTCATTGACACTAATTACCTCGATATTGGATGCATTTTTATCTTGAGTAGCGTAACTCCAAGATTCTCTATTATTTAAAAGATACTTTTTAGCATCATCAAAACTAGCTATATCAAAAGATTTCTCTGCATTATTGGAAATTTGTTCTCCTCCAACAATCTGACTAAATCCTGCTTTAATATCTGAATTTTGTGTTTCACTAAAGTGAAGGTAATTTTCATTATTTCCTTGATTTTGTTGTGTCACATAAACTTTTGGTTGCCCATTTTCAATAATAAAGAAATACACATGTTTCTGAAGGTAAGGTTGTGTGTCAGCATCTGAATATACAGCTACTAATTGGTACGCTGAACTACCTTCTCCAGTTTCTGACCATTCCACTTTTACGGGTTGATTATTAATTGCCATTGTCCATTCTCCACTAAAGATATCTCCTGGGACATTAACGCCATATAAATCCACACTACTTGTTTTGCTATATTCTTTGTAATCTTGTCCCATTTTATTACTGAATTGTGCCATAAATCCTCTTAGACTATCTCTTTTACTATCATTCCATACAGTATTTGATGCTTCTTCTTTTTTATCAGAACTCTCTGTTGTTTTTTCCTCTTTTTTACTGTCATCTTTTTCGGCTTCTTTTTTCATCTTAGATATTTCTGTTTTTTCTTTTTTAGCATACTCTACTAATTTATCAGATCCATGTTCAATTTTTATAACAGCATCTAAACTAGCCTTGGCTTCGTCGTATTCTTTCTTTTCTTTTTTATCCAGCGCATTAATGTAAAGTTTTAATTGACTTTGATAGTTTTTTGCTTCTTCATCTTTCGGTTTGCTTTCCAAAGCCATTTCTACAAATCCTTCAGCTTGTTCAAATTTCTTCTCCACAATTGCTTCTCTTGTTTTTTGCATTGATTGATCAAAGTTACCACTTTTCCCACAAGCTGTAACACTCACCAATACGCCCCATAGTAATAATATTTTTTTCCATTTTTTATTCATGATATTTCTCCTATGATAAATTAATCAACAACTATATAAATATTATACATTAAAAAATAGAAGTCTGTCTCACATTTTTTAATAACTTTCTTAATTATATTTTTGTAAAGGGTAAATGCTTTTTCCTTTTGCACACACAAATGATGTCACGCAGACAATAACAAAGAAAGGTAAGTAACTAAAACCAAATACTTCTCCTCCAATAAAAATAGGGGCAAAAAGGGTATTCGTTGCACTACCAAAAACACTCGCATATCCCAATGCTGCGGTCAGTTCTATTGGTAACCCAAGTAATTGACCCAAGACAACACCTAATGTCGCCCCAATAGAAAATAATGGTGTGACTTCCCCGCCTAGAAATCCGACTGATAAGGTTAAAACAGTCAATAACAGCTTTAACAACCAATCATAATAATGAACTGTTTGACTAGTAAATGACATCTCGATAAGATTTGTTCCTAAGCCAGAGTATCTACCTTGTCCCAATAGCATCAATAATACACTTAAAATTACCCCACCTATTCCTATTTTAATAACAGGATTTTTAATTAATTTGCTCAAGTACCCTTTAGTATGCTCTAAAAGTCCGACAAATAATAGACCAGTTAACCCAAATAATACTCCTAATAAAATTAAAATAATAAATAACGATAAATCAATGTCTAATTTTGTCGTTAATAGAACCTGAAATTTTTCCAAGCCTAATTGTTTTGATGTCTGACTAGCTACAAAAGCCCCAATCAACGTAGGAAATAGTACATCATGACGTAATGTTCCTACTACTAAAACTTCCAGCGCAAAAAAAGTTGCCGCAATAGGGGTTCTAAATAATCCAGCAAAACCTGCTGCAATCCCTATAATAATAAAATGACTTTTTAACTCCTCTTGTTTTATAAGTCGCCCAAACCAACTCGACACTGTTGCCCCAAGTTGAACAGCGACACCTTCTCTACCCGCACTTCCACCAAATAGATGCGTCATCCATGTTCCAATCATAACAAAAGGAATCAATCTCAATGTAATCTCCTGTCTTGTTTCATGCCCTGCTTCAAAAACAAGAGACATACCTTTATAACTTTCTTTACCATACTTCATAAACAAATGCATAAAAATCATACCAGAAAAGGCTAAAAATGGTATAAGCTGATAAAAATATTCCACCCTAATAGTGGATAACCAAATCAATATTTTGCCAAAAAAAGTGTCTAATCCACCAACTATTAACCCAATAATAACACTACTAATCATTAAAATGATTTGCTTTTTAATTAACTCTTTCATTTTTTCCTCCTAAAAAAATGACTCCTACACACCTAAATAAGATATGTAGAAGTCATTAGCATTTTTTGCGGTTTCAGTATCTATAACGAACTGTGGGAGACATTCATTCCCTCATATTAAGTTAATTAAATTATCTTACATGACGAGATAATTGTCAATTATTGGTTTTTCTCTGATACAAACACATTAGAAGAAGCGATAAAATATAAGACTTACCATGACTTCATTAATTTTTTGATAGAACAATAAAGGGTATTCAAATTTTTGGTAATTTTTCTTCTTTAGTTGTATTATATAGTCAGGAGGGTGATATATATGAAATTAGAAGAAACTAAACGTACATTGAATCAATTAGTAGCAGATTTAAGTCAGTTTTCAGTGGTTATTCATCAGACACATTGGTATATGAGAGGACCTGAATTTTTATCACTACACCCATTAATGGATGAGTATATGGATGAAATCAATGATCAACTGGACGTCATTTCTGAACGTTTGATTACTTTAGGTGGCGAACCTTACTCTACCTTACAAGAATTTATTGACAACACTGGTATTAAAGATGAAAAAGGAAGCTATTCTAAACCAATTCCTGAACGCCTAAAAAACTTAGTCGCTGGTTATAAATATCTAATCGGTGTTTATGAAAAAGGAATTGAAGTGAGCGAAAAAGAGGGCGACCTAGGAACTCAAGACATCTTTATTTCATTTAAGACAGATCTTGAGAAAAAAGTATGGATGTTACAAGCAACTCTTAATGAAGCTCCTGGAATTTAAACAACTAATTATAATAAAACAGAACAGATTTTTGTTCTGTTTTTTTCTTTTATTAGACTAGTTATTCTCCCTGATGTATTATCATAAAAAAGGATAACTAAATGGAGAATCATGACAAAAAAAGGAAAGAAGGATACATCATGTCTCATAATATTCTTTTTCAACAAGGAAACATGCAACTTTTAAGTGAGGGTCTTTTAGATGGAACAATTACCTTAAAAGAATTACTCTCTCATGGTAATACAGGAATTGGCACTGGTGAAGGTATTGATGGTGAACTAATTATAATCGATGGTGTTGGGTATAAAATTAATCATCACGGGGAGACCGAAATTCTTAATGACTCTTTTAACATTACTTTTGCAGATACACACTTTGATCACTATCAATTACTAACTGAAGTAGACGATGTTAATTTGACAACTTGTCTAAATGATATTAAACAACTTATTTCAGGAAACAACCTATTCTTTTCAGTTAAACTTCATGGTAACTTTAAACAGATTACAACTCGTTCAGCAAAAAAATCAGTTAAACCCTATCCTAGCTTAGAAAAAGTAGGAGAAAATCAAGTTGAATTTACAGCTAAAAATGTGACAGGCACACTTATCAGTTATTATTCTCCAATGCTATATCAGGGTGTTACTGTTGCTGGCTTTCATAGTCATTTCTTAGCTGATGACTTATCTATCGGTGGACATGTCTTAACAGCAGAAATTGATCATGTTACAGCTTATACTCAAATCTTCCGTTCATTTTTACAAAGTAATCCCATTGATGATTTTGACTTTATTCATGCTGATTTAAGTGATATCAATAAATTAGATACTGTGATTAAAAATGTTGAATAATGAACAGCTCCTCTCTAATTTATTGAGAGGGGTTTTTAATTCCAAAATACTGGATATATTTTTTGTTTTTTTTACTCTGCTACTTCTTCCTTGTCTCATAAAATAACTTTCCTAATTTTTTATCAATATTTTTAATATTATATTACATACTCTCCTCTAATTTAAATATAATATAATTTATTCATACAAATTTTGTTTTTGATAAAAAAAGTTCATTATCTTTTTTTCTGTTAATTCTACAGGAATTTGTTTAAAAAAAGACGCCTTTAACATGAAACGACCTTCTCCTGTTTCATCACAAGTTATTAATGTTAATTCTGCCTTATTGTCATTATCTTCAATGACATGGACATCTGTTGCTTGGATATACGCCATATTTGTCACTCTATACTCATAAACATTTTCCAAATCTGTTAAATAAATGGGCATATCTATTTTAGCGTGAATAATGGGCCCAAATAATACTTCTTGATTTAACATATGATGACTGGTCAAAGAATAGTTCCCTTTTCCCATCTCTTGGTCTTTTTTCATTGTTCCAGCACCCATTAAAATGGCATAATCTGAAACACCACGTAAAATAGGTAAATTTATATTTAAATCAGGTATTGTTATTCCTCCTAGTACAGGAACTTTTTCATCTTTAAAAGTTGATTTTAGTGCAGATTTAATATCTGCTTTACTTGATTTTTCAAAATCAAACTCGGAGTCTTCTGATTCATTGTGATGTTTTTTTATATCAGCTTTAGTAGTCTGGCTAATATTTGGAGCATGATGCGATTTTAATACAAATGATGTCAAAGATTCATTAAATAATAAAACCAAAGATACTAAAATAACCATAAAAGATAACCATAATATCAATTTTCTTTTTCTGTTTAGTTTTTGTTTATTTTTTCTTAATTCTTGTCTTTTTTTCATTTTATTTTACTTTTTTCCTTTTTTTGTGTTATTATATTAATGTATTATATCATAATATTGGGGGTATTATAATTGAAAAAGAAAGTTTATATTGGGTTATTTTCAGCTTTATTATTAGTTGGTGGAACATCAGTTTATTCATTAGCTGAAGAAACAACTGATGAGGTAAAAACTGAAGACGTTGCTAAAGAACAAGGAAATAATGTGAAACCTAATTTAGGAAAAGTAACATTGATTGGGTACACTAAAAATGAAGATAATCAAGATTTCAGTGATTATGCATTTTCAGTGCCAAAACCAGCAGAATTTCAAGGGTTAAAACTTGGTGAGTTAACTTTAGTAAACGTTCCGTACAGTGCAGATAATAAAAATCTAATTGGTGCTACTGAACTTTATCATACGGTTTTAGATGGTAAATTTGATACAAAAATTCGTTACGGGATATATGACGAGGGTGATCAATTACGATTCCAACCGATACTAGGAAATGTTAATGTAGGTCAAGCCAATTATCCAGGAAAAGTTGGTTTAACTCCATTTATTGGCGGGGAAATAGGCAACGGTAATGCTTTCTTTGAAACACCTAATGGCACTTATAGTGCGTTCATTAGAGTTATTTTCACTAACGTCCCTCAACCTAGTGATGATGAAAACAATGATACAAATAACGCTGTTGTAGAACAACCTGAAAATTCTACAAGCAATAGTCAAAATCAAACTGACTCAACTGATGCTAAAGATACGACAGATAACAACATAAATGCTACAAAACAAAGTGGAACAACCAATCCTAAAAACTCTACAGATAACAACACAACCCCTGCAAAACAAAATGAAAAAGAGTTTGTTAATAACATAAAAAAAACAGGTGATACTAGCGAAAAATATGCAAATAACAAAAAATTACCTCAAACTAGTCAATCAAACACTGTTTTACCTGGTTTAATGTTACTTTTACTAGGTAGTGTAACAGCTGTCTTTGCAAAATTTAAGTTTTCTACTAAATAAAATTAAAAAACTTCTAACCCATCCTAAAAGTTAGAAGTTTTTTAATTTAGTCTATTGATAGATAATCTACTGCTAATCCACGTTTTACTGCTGGTCTTTCAGCAATTCGATTTGTCCATTCGATTAAATTAGTATAGCTAGAAACATCTAAAAATTCTGCAGAACCCTCATAAAGATTACCTAATACAAGTTGCCCGTACCATGACCAAATAGCAATATCTGCAATAGTATAATTTTCTCCAGCAATATAAGATCTATCAGCTAAAACTTTGTCTAATAAATCTAATTGTCTTTTTGTTTCCATTGTATATCGATCAATTGGGTATTTTAACTTTTCAGGAGCATAGTGAAAGAAATGGCCAAATCCACCACCAACAAAAGGTCCAGCCCCTACTTGCCAAAATAGCCAATTAAGCGTTTCTGTTTTTTCATGTATATTTGATGGTAAAAATTTCCCGAATTTTTCGGCTAGATAAACTAAAATAGAGCCTGACTCAAATACATCCACTCGTGGCGTTTGACTTTGATCAACCATTGCTGGAATTTTAGAGTTTGGATTAATTGAGACAAAATCAGATCCAAACTGATCTCCTTCACCTATATTAATTTTGTATAAGTCGTAATCTGCCCCTGTTACTCCTAATTCTTTCAGTTCTTCAAATAGGATAGTAACCTTCACGCCATTAGGTGTTCCTAATGAATACACTTGAAATGGTGCTGTTCCAATTGGCAAAGTTTGATCAAATCGACTTCCTGCTGTTGGTCGATTGCCACCTCTATTGGTATTTTCATCGTCCCATTGCCAAATTTTTGGTAATTGATAGTCTGTCATAGTATCACTCCTTACTCTTATTCTACGTTTATGATAGCACTTATAAAAAAAAACTGTCCAACATTTCGTTTTTACTTTACATTTATCTCGTTAGATGACAGTCCCCAATTTATATTCAATAAATAGGTTTGATGATACTTTTGACTTAACTCTTTTAAAAAATTTTCTAATTCTTTACTTTGTAAAGGTGTTGTTTCAATTAGATCTTTGTATCTATTTTTTTCCTCAACTGTTGCAATCTTTTTAAAATATCCCCAAATATGTTGGTAAGTAACTGTCAGGGTTTTGTCTGTTGGTTGATAATCCTCTAATTCAGATAATTTGTTTGTATATTGGGTATGTTTTTCTTGAGTCCATTGATTACCTTTAGCTAGTAAACGGATATCATTGTATGCCTGTTGCGAACGAGACATCACCCAATATTTATGTTTAGTCCACGATGTTTGAAATTCTTTTAATAATTGCTTATCTGTCTGCTCCATATAATCCTCCTATCTTTCCATTGGTTTTCCTTATATATTAAGGTATATTATAAATGCAAAGACAAATCAATTAAAAGAGGTGATTCTATGGGAAAATATCAATTAGATCAAAAAGGAAAAATCGCTGTTTCTAAGTATCATGAAAAACAAACACCAAATAAAGTTGACAAAAAAGAACAACTTGCTAAATTACGTGAGAGTTACATGAAGAAAAAGAAATGAAAGCAAGTAGCCAATTTTCAGGCTACTTGTTTTCATTTATACTAATCTAAATTACCCGTTAAAAATTCATACATGTTAGGCTCGACTCTATTTTTTAACAAAAAATCCATTTCAACAACATTTTTTAATGTATTATCAGATGTTGGCTTTTTGTTCTGTTCAATTGTTTCAATGATAGGATTCATTTCTCCAACATAGTAAAAATCTGTTTCTCTGTCTTGTTGATTGTATTTACGCTTTATAAATAAATGAATCGTCCAGTTTTCTGAATCTCTTAAAATTTTTACTTCTGGAGAATCTATGGTTCTAGGAGATTTAGTAAACCAATGGAATGTCTGTTCATCAATAAATTCATCTTCATAGGCCATTAAAGATGCTTTGAAATCTTTTCCTTTGTCTAGCGTGACAAATATAACAAACTGATTATTATTATAGGTGTATCCACCAATCCCTTGTTCATTTTGATTAAATTTCATATTTAACAATCTTAATACATCTTTGCGTCGATATTTAGAATACAATTGTAAGCTGTCTGGCATACCTTTCGACTCTAATTTTTTTAATCCTGTATCAATAACATCTTTCAAAAACAAAATAAATGAATCATTTTTCTTTGCCTCTTTAAAAAATAATGTTAATTCTAATCCTTTAGATGATTTAGTAACCAGTTGTGCGGGCATATAACTTTTCTGTAAGCCCGACTCATAAAATGATAAATCCAGAACAGACATCACGGAATGTAGTATCTGAGGATTATAATTAATCCCTTTACTTTCCCACAATTCCTTTATCTCATTAACTTCGATTTCATCACGATTATTTTTTAAACACTCTTTTAGTACCAATAATTCATGAGGTCTACCACCAAATAGGAATTCAATGGATACAAATTTTAAAGCCAGTTGTTCTTTGTCATTTATAGGTGCATAACTTTCTTTCATTTTGTCTAAAAATTGATTGTATGTTTTTTCACGCTGAATAACTACCAATGGATCTAGCTCGCCCATTTCTTCAAAATCATATAACATTGGTATTCTATTTAATCTATTTTTCAAACGTTGATAACTTTTTCGAAGTTCTGCTAAAGAGTTTAATTTTGCTGCGTCTATTGATTTGAAAATCCGATCTTTCGCAACTTTTTCAAAATTAATAGCTGACAAACCTGATAAATAGTTAACATCAATAGTATCTCTTCTTAAATTATTTTTATTACGAGAAGAATCTCCAGATAAAGCCATTGGAATCATATAATTATTTTGATAATTTCCAATAAAATCAATCACCGTTACAAACTCTTTCGAATCATCTTTTCTTAAGCCACGTCCTAATTGTTGAATAAAAATAATATTAGATTCTGTATTTCTAAGCATAATCACTTGATTGATTTTTGGAATATCAATTCCCTCATTAAATATATCAACTGTAAAAATATAATGAATCGTTCCATTTTCAAGTAATTCAATCACTCTTTCACGCTCAGCAATAGTATCTTCTCCTGATAAAAAATCACTTGGAATCCCACGTTCTTTAAATAGTAAGGCTAATTGTTTAGCTTCTTCTTTTCGACTACAGAAAACTAATCCTTTAGGAATATTTCCAGAACACCCATAATAATTAATTTTTTCTATTAAAAAATCGACTCGATCAGGATAAGTTAAATAAGATAAATCAGTTGTTTCATTAATAATCAACCCATTTTTTTCATAGTCTGTTACACCAAAATAATGAAATGGGCATAGTAAATCTTCTTCTAATGCATCTTGTAAGCGAATCTCATAAGCCACATTATAATCAAATAATTCGAAAATATTAAACCCATCTGTCCTTTCTGGCGTTGCCGTCATTCCTAGTAAAAATGTTGGTTGAAAATAGTTTATAGTATTAATATAAGAAGTTGCTCCAGCTTTATGAACTTCATCTATTAAAATATAGTCAAAGGCATCAGGCCCTAAAATATCTTGATAATCCTTTTTAGAAATTGTCTGAATGGTTGAAAACAAGTATTTTGCTTCTAAATCTTTATATTGGCCTGATAAAATACCATAGTCAGAATCGTCACCACCCACAACTTTCTTAAAAGATTCTATGGCATTGTTTAATATTTGTTCCCTATGGACAATAAATAAAAATCTTTTCGGCTTTACTTTAGCTACATCAAAAGCTGCAAGATAGGTTTTCCCTGTACCCGTCGCAGATATAATTAATCCCTTGTTTGCACCTGATTTTCTTAATTTATCTAGACTATCTAATGCTTCTTTCTGCATACTATTCGGAAAAATATAACCATTGGTATTTTCTTTAATTAAATCTCTGTTCTGTATTATTCTTTTAGGTAAAGGTTGATAATTTTTTGAAAATTTTCGAATCCATTCTTTAGTCAATATAGAAGCTTGTTCCCACTCTTTTTCTAAATGATTATTAATTGTTGATATCAAATCACCATTATCTTTAGAAGTTAATTTTATGTTCCATTCATAGTTGAGCTTTAAGGCATTCATAGTCAAATTAGAACTTCCAATGATAAAAGTTTGATAATCACTATGACTAAATAAATAACCTTTTGAATGAAATCCTTCTTTTTGAGATAGACGTACCTCAATATTTGGAATTTCTAGCAATGATAAAAATACGTCTGGATTATTAAATCCTAAATAAGTAGATGTTAAAACACGACCTTTAACACCTTGTTTAGCTAAATCTGCAAGTTGTGCTTTTATCGTATTTAATCCACTTTGAGTAATAAATGCAACAGATAAAATAAACGATTGGCAAGCAACCAATTCTTGTTGAATCGTAGATAGTAGAAATTCTTTTTTCTCTTTATCATTGACAATAAATTTTGGATTAAGATATTGACTCTCCACCGTTTTATCTACAAACGCTTTTTTTAAAGCTTTATCTAATAAAGTATCATCCATCAATACCAACCTCCATCAATTTTTGAACGATTGGCCTATCTGCAGGAGCCCAATCGAGTGTATTCAGTTGTTTAATCGGTACCCATCTTGCTTGCAAATGTTCTGTTAATTTTGGTTTTCCCGATTTTAATTCACAGATAAAAGTAGTTAGATGAACAGTACCAAAATCATAATGAAACGAAACATGCGCATATTCAGGTTCCTTCATCTCAACAGAAATTTCTAATTCTTCTACTAACTCTCGAACCAGTGCCTGTTGTTTGGTCTCTCCCATTTCAATTTTGCCTCCTGGAAACTCCCATTTCTCAGCTAAAGTTTTTTCTAGTCCTCGTTGACAACAAAAAATTTTATCCTTTTTGACAATTATCGCACCAACAACATATATATCTTTCATCATCTCTATAAACCTCATTTTATTCATTATTATAAATTTAGGATCGCATATAATATTTAAACGTGCAATCATTTACTAAAAATATATAGTATAATTAAAAAAGCATTGGAGGGATTTTTATGTCAGAAAAAAAGTTGTTAAAGTCAGAAAAAATCCGTATAAAAAATGATAAATTAAGAGCTGAAGGAGTCAATTTAGAGAAAAAATGGGGTAAAAACCTTATTAATAATGGTTTAAATTCAAGTGCAATGGCAGGTTTTCCTGGAACAAATTCAACAAATATAGAGATTAAAGTAACAAAATAACTAGAAAATGTCCCTGAAAAACAATAAACTATACAAGTTATTGATACAAAAAATTTAATAATTATAATTTTCAACTTATGTTATAAACTGGTCAAATATTAAATAGTTCTTCTTTACCTTAATACAATAAAGCCCTCTGATTTAGTAAAAATCAGAGGGCTTTATTGTATTTAATTTTAATTATATTCATCCAGTTCTTTTAATTTTGCAACAAAATCTTGATAAAGTGATATAGTCCATTCTATTTCAAAATCATCAACATAATTATTCTCTTTTTCATGTGTCATTTTATTAACTTCTGTCATATAATAAGAAATCAATTCTTTAATTTCCATGATTTGTCATCCCCTAGCTCTACTTTTATATTAGACTGTTTCATTTCATAAAATAGGTCTAATTTAGGATGCAAATAAGTAATTTATGGACTAGACTAACAATGATTATAAATTAAATCGATACCCACTTCCCCAAATGGTTTCAATAGGAAAATTTTGAATTCCATGTTGCTTTAATTTTTCTCTAATACGTTTTATATGTACTGTAATTGTAGATGCATCACTATAAAAAATATCTTGTTCCCAAATCATTTCAAATAATTTCTCTTTACTCCAAACAGCATTAGGATGTGTCACTAGAAAAAGCAATAAAGAAAATTCTTTAGTTGTAAAAATGACTTCTTCAAGTTCTTGTATAAAGTTAGTTAAATTAACTCGATCGTAATGAAAAATAACAGCGTCCATATCAAATTTTGAATATAAAAATAATTCTCCTATCAATTCATTTAAACTTTGAGACTTTTTATAGATGGTTTGTAAATAACGTTATTTTTTCTCATCTGTATTGGCCACACCATCTAACATACCTTCAACATATCCCATAATGGAAGTGATTAGTGTTTTTTAATCATGCGAGATGTTAGTAATCAATTCTTTACGATTATCTTCGTACTATTCACTGATTTTTTTTGCTCTTTCTAACTCTATTCACATATTTTTAAAACCAATCTGTAAACGTTCAACTTCTTTCACAATATTCTTATCAGAAATTGGAAAAAATACCATGTTGTCCAATACTGCTAAAATATTTTTACAAAAAATAAAAGAAAACGTGAAACTCTAAAATAAAAAGTGACCTAACTAAAGTCAATCCATCGTTTTATACTATTAACTCGCTATTTTTATTAATGAGGAAATTAGCGATTGTCCTAAAGTCCTGTTTATGATGATTGCTATTACACAATTTTCACCGATTAATTTATTATTTACTCTATTGAAGATAATCAAACTAATTTTGCCATTCGTAAACAAATAAAGACTATTATTAAAAATACTAGAAGCTTTTAATAATAAAAAAGTCACACGGTCTTAATGAAGGCCATGCGACTTTTTAAAAGACATTTGGTAATTCGACAGAAAAAATCATTTTATTTAAAGTATTATTTATTAAATACACAGCAACACTACTAGGAATAACACCGTCATCACTATAATGACAAAAAACACCATATTTAAAACTACTATTAGGATGATCTAATATATAACTTGTCGCAACTCTTTCAAAGTCATCCAACGAATAATGACTACCAATTGGTGCTGGTGAGGGAGCAGAAATATGTTGAATAGTGATATTAGATTCTTTTATTGACTTTGTTTTTCTTATTTTAGTCTTACATAAGTCAGACAAATAGAGTTGGCGATAATAAAAACTATCTTTAAATAAATTATCATTTGGAACAAAATAATGAAGCTGTGGACGACTCCCACTGTTCAAATGAGCTGTACCTGTGAATAATAAATTAGTCATATCATCTCCCTCGCTTAAACAAAATCGAAAAGGCAAAAGATGTGTTCGATGGTACATTGCTTGCATACGTTTATCACACTTTATTTTTTCACTTCTAACTTCATCAAAACCTGGTACATAAGCATTATATCTATCTTCGTCATTTCTAAAAATCGATCGATTGACTTTATTTTTCCTTTCCATTAGTATGCTACGATTAATGACAACATAAGCTCCTTGAACTCTTCCCTCTTTTAACCTAGAAGTATAAACTTTCCCTAAGTGTTTTGCTTTTTTACGAGAAAAAAAAGTTTGCTTTAACTCATAAGGTTCAACCATCAAAAATTGAACACCATACTTATTAACATATGTGTCCTCCACTGTTTGTATGCCTGTTAAGCCCATAATTATATTAAACATTTTACTACTAAAACGAAATGCTCCAAAAAGTAGACTCAAAAAAAATTTACCCATTAAAAATAAAATATCACGCACAATAATTAGGCCACCTATCATCATAATAACTATACATCCATAATTAAATTGTTTTAAATCAAGTCACCTAAGTAACCTACGAATTACAACAAGATATTATTGCTATCATTTATTTTAAAAAATATCAATAACACTTAATTCAACTATATAACCAATATAAATAATAAAAACTCTAATACCAATAAAAAACGACGCACACTTTTATAATAACATTTATATATTTAAAGTGTAGACATTTCCATCTCCTATAAGATTATTACTATACTATTTATCATTAACATTACTTAGTACTGGCGTATAATGTCACTAGAAAGATAAAACATCATGATAACTATTTAATTCATTCTTTTTAATTTATAAACATATCGCATTAGGACAACTTAATGAGTTAACCGAAAAATATAATATAACTGAAAAAATGAACATATTAAAATTATTCGTGAGGTACTAAAGGACTGGACTATCAAAACGTGAGATTAGAAGTTTATCTAGAGTTAAATGATTGTAATAACCTATTACTTAATACAACCAGTTAATTAACGTTATTTAACATCATGATATAGCAAAGATTCTTATAACAAGTCGTTCGTTTTCAGTAAAGAAAATAACTCAACTTATTACATTCCATTACAAAGGATACCAAGAAGTAGTGCTAGATCGTTTTCCTCAAGCAGTGATCAAAAAAGTAGTTAAAAATCAATACACAATCTTTGAAATTAGAGCTTTTGATAATGGAATGATGCGCTGGGTTCTTAGTCAAGGCTCTCTGGTTGAAATTATCAGCCCCACTTCATTTAAAGAAAAGATAATAGCTGAACTTACGCAAATACAACAAAATTATTTATAAACATAAATACATAGGCTCCCTCCTCCTATAAGAGAGAGTCTATGTATAATAATCTTCTTTGCTTAGTTTATAAATTTAAACTATTCGACATACGTACTGGTAATCCACTAATTTTAGTCAATCATATAAAATCATAGGAATCCCTTATTAATCACTCGAATCAATACTTCACCATTGTTTAGAAATATCTATATTTTCTTTTAATTCTTGATACGTTTGATAAGATGGATGCTTTTGTAATTCTTGATTATTAATATCTAACATTTGCTTCTCTTTTATTTCTTTAGTTAATTTATCTGCAAAATTAATAGAATCATTTTTTGTTGCTTTATTGTAATCGAAAGAATAATATTTGGATTGTCGTTAGTAAGGTTTTAAAACGTCTTCTGTCATTTTTTCCTGCTCATCTGCGAAATATTCATCATACTAAACTTCTGTGATTTTATCGTTTGTCGTCACCACTTGTAATCGCCCGATTAATCCATTCGGCATTTCCTTATCATAGTCAAAATATTTATTTTCATATGGCTCTCGTATCCAATCTTTCATTTTTTCTGCCAATGGCATAAAACCTGAAGGGGCTGACGTTGAAGATCCTTTGACAGTTAAAAAGTCTCCTGTCACACGATTTTCATCTCGCATTTGTTGCTCTAAAAATGTGATACCATTCATCACAGTGACAAGTGTTTCATCTGTTCGTGTATTATCTGCTTGAAAAAAGGCATAGTCTGACAACCGTTTATTAGTCCCAGCATATTTAGGTTCATAATAACTATCACTAGCAAATTCAGTAAATTCAACATCTAAAATATCATGCGTTTTTGGTTCTGTCACTATTTCAACAATCCCATAGTTATTTCCTTGAAATAGACCCTCATTTTTATAATAATATCCCTCAAGTAACCCTAATGGCGGTTGATTTGACCAAAACATTTTCTTCATTTTTTCTTCTTTTGTATAAATGGCTAGGGGCGAGAACCAAAGGTTGTTTGCGTTACTCCTGTCACGACATCATAAGTATATTCATTATTATCAAATAAAATAGTCTCTTCTTCCGTATTATCTTGTGTCTTAAGGGATCTATTTTTTACAATAACTTGTTAACTTGTTTGTCTTCTACTTTTTCACTCGTTGTGTGCGTCGTCTGACTAGCTTTATTTCCAGAGCAACCAACTAATACTAAACTACTTAATGCCATCATCAAATATCTAAATGGTAATCTCATAACTATCAACTCTTTTCTTTGATCTACTTTATAATACTTATAATACTAAATACTAATAAACTAGAGATGACATTATCATTAATTATTCTAACATTTTATAAACAACTATGAACAAAATCCCCCCTATTTTCTGACCATTCCAATAAAATGTGTCATTCATTTATTCTTCTGTCAGATTAATCAATACTTTTTCTAATTTTTCAAATCCACTTTCATCTGCTAGGATTAAATCCTCTTTTGTTGTTGGTATACCATGTTTGTACTCCTTTGAACTGTCATACTATATTTATTATAACCAACTATTAGGCCTCCAATAAATTTATTTAAATGTTTTTCTATTCATATAAACTTTATATTTTGAATAGTCAGTTAAACACGTTATAATTTATATATCTAAAATATGTGATAAATTTATTTTAATAAAAAGGAGAGAATTTTATGTCTAATATTTATACATCAGTTGATCAATTAATTGGAAACACTCCCTTACTTGAATTAACATCTATTGAAAATACTCAAAATATTGAAGCAACTATCCTAGCTAAGGTAGAGTCATTCAATCCTGGTGGTTCTGTCAAAGATAGAATTGCAAAAGCCATGCTTGATGCAGCAGAAAAAGCGGGTAAACTAACAAAAGAAACTACCATCATCGAACCAACATCTGGAAATACTGGCATTGGCTTAGCCATGATGGCAGCGGCTCGTGGCTATAAGTTGATTATCGTCATGCCAGAAACAATGTCTGTTGAACGTCGTCAGTTAATGAAAGCTTACGGAGCTGAATTGGTTCTAACTGAAGGAGCAAAAGGAATGAAAGGGGCTATTGCTAAAGCAGAAGAATTAGCTGAAAGCATTGATAACAGTTTCATCCCTTCACAATTTTCTAATCCTGCTAATCCTGAAATACATTATCAAACAACTGGACCTGAAATCTGGAACGCAACTGAAGGAAATGTTGATATTTTTGTTGCTGGAGTCGGAACTGGTGGGACTGTGACTGGTGTGGGAAAATTTCTTAAAGAAAAAAATCCTAATATACAAATTGTAGCAGTTGAACCAACCGATTCTGCCGTTTTATCTACCGGAGTGGCTGGAAGTCATAAAATCCAAGGAATTGGCGCTGGTTTTGTTCCCTCTATTTTAGATACGACAATTTATGATGAAATTATTACCATATCTAACGAAGATGCTTTTGCAACAGGGCGACTATTAGCAGAACAAGAAGGTGTCCTTGCAGGTATTTCTTCAGGGGCTGCAGTATTTGCTGCAATGGAGCTAGCTAAACGAGATGAAAATAAAACTAAACGTATTGTAGTATTGTTACCAGATACTGGTGAACGCTATTTATCTACACCTATGTTTACAGAATAGGAAAAATTATGAATAAGAATTACATTGGGATGGATCAAGCGGTCGAACAGGTTATTTCTGACTTTTTCGCATTGCTATTTCCAGCATTTTTTGGTTCACTCGATCAAAAAATGACAACGTCAACCTTCAAACATTCTCTTAAATATTTATTATCTTTTACTGTCAAATCAAAAGATAAATGCGAGATTGTCGCAACTACATTATCACAAAATATCACACATATTAAACAGTTAATCGATACAGACATTCAAGCTGCCTATCAAGGAGACCCTGCGGCAAAAAGCACAGAAGAAATCATTTTAACATATCCCGGTTTCAAAGCTATCAGTATTCATCGACTGGCACATGAACTCTATCTGTTAGATATTCCGATTGTTCCACGTATGTTATCTGAAAAAATGCATAGTTTAACAGGGATAGATATTCATCCGGGGGCACAAATTGGCGCGTATTTTTTCATTGATCATGGAACTGGCATCGTCATTGGAGAAACAACTGTGATAGGAGAGCATGTCAGAATTTATCAAAATGTCACCTTAGGCGTGCGTAACTTTAACATAACGGAAGATGGCTCTCTAGCAAAATATGGAAAACGCCATCCAAATATTGGTGACGGTGTGGTTATTTATGCTGGGGCAACAATTCTTGGAGGAGATACGTTTATTGGTAACAATACGACTATCGGAAGTGGCACATGGATTACGCGATCCGTACCAGAAAATACAGTAATAGTAAATAAAAATTCAACTTATTAAAAAAGAACTATGAGGAAGAGACAAGCTCTCCTTCATAGTTCTTTTTTGCATTAAATACGATTCGTTTAGAAACGACATAATTAATAATCGTTGCCAATATCTGTGATAATACTGTAAAAATAAATTCATTCAATAAATAAGCATTTCCCATGTACGGACCAATTAGTGGGTGACGAAATATTAACTGTTGATAGTTAATTCGTTGTAAATGAAATACAGAAATCATTAATCTACTATACTTTTCAGCAAAAAAATATGCTATGCCAAGATCAAGCATAATCACGAAAAGTCGTCCAGCAATAAACTCAATAAATTGTTTTAATGAACGAGCCAATCCTAGTCCAGTATTTTTAAACACAAAAAATTTGTTAGCAAAGAATGAGAAAACAATCGCAACACTTTGAGCTAAAATAACACTTACTAACACATTATCTGTCCAATTTTTAGACATAAAACGGATAAAAAAATAGATAAATGTAGCAGTCGTTCCAAAGATACTATACCATAGTAGTTCACGTCGTTTAATCACCCTATCACCTCCAAATTTGGCTTGATTTCATAAAAAAAGAATGTCCGAAAACATTCTTTACTTAAAATAGTGCTTCAAAATACTTAATGCATTACGGTCAATAATTAATTCACCATACTCATCCAGTACGTCTTTTGTAATGTTAGTTAACTGCATAAATTCATATATTTTTGAGACATCATTTTTTGCTTGATTCTCAGAAGTATCTTCAAGTAAGAAAGTTAACTGTAAATAATAAGTGTTATTATAAAAATAAAGCGATGATAACACATTTAACAACTGAATATTTTTAGCTAGCTCCACAATGTCCTCAAAGTCGTTTGCTTTAAAAACTGTTTCGTAAGTTGCACCTAACATAC
This sequence comes from Vagococcus luciliae, assembly GCF_024637875.1. Classification (NCBI taxonomy): domain Bacteria; kingdom Bacillati; phylum Bacillota; class Bacilli; order Lactobacillales; family Enterococcaceae; genus Vagococcus; species Vagococcus luciliae. The sequence continues at coordinate 243,642 of NZ_CP102451.1, forward strand.
TATCCTCTAAATAATTCAAGTCTTCACTATCTGTTGGTTCTTCAACAGAACTTTTAGCTTCAGGAGAATTCATTTGATTTTTGAGGTAATCAACAAAACCATCTGCTTGTCCATTATCTAATCCACTAAAATCAGTCGTTTCATCTATTGACGCATTTTTACTGATAAACAATTCAAGTCCATCATGATTGGGTAGCACTTGGAACGTTACAGCGTCGGTCCCTTGGAACTGTTCATCCACATCCACTTCTTCTAAAATGCTATAGAAGAAAGTCTCAATTTGTTTTTGGTTACCTAACAAATCTAAAAAAGTAATTCCACGTTCTGCAAGATCATCATTTCCAATTGATACTCGAATTGTGTTCTCATTAATTCGTTCCATTTCCATACGGCTACACCCCTTTTCAAAATTATTTATATAGTTACATTGTATAGTATATTAGCAAAAAGTAAAGAAAATCACCTTTATTTCGTCCGTTTTCCCTACGAAAATTAAGAATTTTTAAGAAAAAAAAGATACATTTGAACATAAGTCAAATCCATCTTCTTATAACCAGTTTCGCTATTTAATTATATTGTACAAAATGATCTGTTAAATACCTGCCATCAATTGTGCTTGTTTTAATTCAATCGCTCGAACATCCCTTGGTAAGAAACGACGAATCTCGTCTTCATTAAAGCCTACTTGAAGTCGTTTTTCATCAATCATAATTGGGCGACGTAACAATCCAGGATTTTGTTGAACTAATTCTAATAACTCTGGAAGTGATAACTCGTCTAAATCAACATCTAACTTTTGAAATACTTTCGAACGCGTTGATATAATTTCTTCGGTTCCATCTTCTGTCATTCGTAATATTTCCTTTAGTTCATCTTGTGTCAATGGCTCAGAAAAAATGTTGCGTTCAACAAAGTCTATTTGATTTTCTTGTAGCCAAGCACGCGCTTTTCGACAAGATGTACAGCTGGGTGAAGTGTATAATTTTAACATATCTGTCACTTCCTTTCACAAGTAATAAGTAGAAAAAATTTTATTTAACTAAAATCTAGTATGTGTAAATTGTACTATAAAAAACCTATGATTACTAGGTTTTTTTTACATTATATGACTAAACTTAATATTTTTTTAGAATATCGAAATACCTTTTTATAAAATCGAGCGTATTAAAAAACACTTTATATCATCCTTTTGATGTGTTTCAAACTACTTTTATATCTTTTCATAACAAGGTAACCGTTTAAATAAAATTTCCTTTCTTTTTATTCCCTATTTATTCTTACTTTCTAGTATAATACACTTATGACTAAAAAATTTTACGGAGGCATGATTATTTTATGAAAACTATTTTTTCAGGTATTCAACCAAGTGGTATTCCGACCATTGGAAACTATATTGGTGCGATGAAGCAATTCGTCCAACTACAAAACGACTACCATTGTTTCTTTTGTATCGTAGATGAACATGCGATTACTGTGCCACAAGATCGTTTAAAACTAAGAAAACAAATTTTACAACTAGCCTCTTTATATCTTGCTGTGGGCATTGATCCAGAAAAAGCAACTGTTTTTATCCAATCTGAAGTTTCAGCACATGCAGAAGCAGCATGGATTGTACAGTGTAACACATCTCTTGGTGAATTGGAACGTATGACACAATTTAAGGATAAATCACAAAAAGTTGGTGCAACTTCTGTTAGTGCTGGTTTACTCACTTATCCACCACTAATGGTTGCTGATATTATTCTTTATAATACTAATTTAGTACCAGTAGGAGAAGATCAAAAACAACATTTAGAATTAACAAGAGATTTTGTTGAACGCTTTAATTCTCGGTACGCAGAAAATGTAAATCAGCCACTCCTTGTCCTACCTGAAGTGAAAATTCCAGACAAAAATGCTGGTGGACGTGTCATGAGCTTGCAAGATCCTTCTAAAAAAATGAGTAAATCAGATAGTAATAGTAAAGGATTTATCTCAATGTTAGATGAGCCCAATATTATTCGTAAAAAAATCCGTTCAGCTGTCACTGACTCGAGCGGAAAAATCGAATACGACGTGGAAAATAAACCTGGTGTTTCAAATCTTTTAGTGATTTATTCTTCTTTTTCTGATTTTACAATTGATGAACTTGTTAAAAAATACGCTGACGCTGGATATGCTGAATTTAAAAATGACTTAGCGGAAGTTGTGGTTTCAACACTCGAACCTATTCAAGCTCGTTATAGAGAACTATTAAACTCTGATGAATTGCAAACCATTTTAGATGATGGAGCAGTTGAAGCTGCAAAAGTAGCTAATAAAACATTACGCAAAATGAAAAATGCAGTTGGTCTAGGTCGTAAAACTAAACGCTAATAACGCGTATATTTTAAGTATTTATGCTAAACTATTACTAGATAACGACTTGAAAGGGGATTTTATTTTATGTCAGATAAAACACAGATGGACACAAATACCATGTTAACTCAAAAAATGATTGAAACACGAACTATTTTAATTTATGGAGGAATCGATCAAGATTTAGCAAAAGAAGTTAGCAGTCAATTACTATTACTTTCATCACTAAATGATGAACCAATCACTATTTATATCAACAGTCAAGGTGGCCACGTTGAAGCTGGCGATACCATTCATGATATGATTAAATTTGTTAAACCGGAAGTAAAAATTGTAGGAACTGGTTGGGTAGCTAGTGCTGGGATTACAATTTTCTTAGCAGCAAAAAAAGAAAATCGCTACTCTCTTCCAAATACTCGATTTATGATTCATCAACCAGCTGGTGGTGTTCAAGGACAAAGTACTGAAATTCAAATCGAAGCACGTGAAATTGTAAAAATGCGTGAAAGAATTAATCGTTTAATTGCAGATGCAACTGGTCAAACCTATGAAAAAGTTGCAGAAGATACTGACCGAAACTTTTGGATGTCAGTTAATGAAGCGAAAGATTATGGTATTGTGACAAATATTATTTCTTCTGCTAGTGAGTTAGAAAAGTAACAACTTAAAGCAAATAAAAACTACTCATTATGATAATGAGTAGTTTTTTTATTGCCATTTATTAAAAAAATTGACGTATAATCTCTTTTAATGGCGGTAATGTTGGCATTTTATGCTCTTGAACAATCGATTCAACAGAAAATTTTCCATACCCTTTTGCTTCATCCCAAACAATTTTTCCTGGTAATGGTGCATCATCTGCTACATAAACATTGACTAAAGTTGGAATAGTCACTTCTTTTAAAGTAGGTAGTAACTTTTCTAATTCTTCAGGCGTACGAACAGTATACCCTACCCCTCCACATGCTTCAGCTACCTTGGCATAGTCTATATCATGTAAATCAATCTCATAATTAAGTTGACCAGCTGATTGTTGCTCATATTCAATAAAAGCAAGTTTTTGATTATTTAAGACAAATTGAACAAAGGGCAACTTATATTTTACTGCTGTTACAAAATCTTGCATCACCATAGAAAATGCCCCATCTCCTGCGATTGAAATAGTTTGTCTCTCTGGATAATTTAATTTAGCAGCCAATGCCCCTGGTAAAGCACACCCCATCGTTCCTAACCAAGCTGAAATAAGGTAAGATTGAGTTGGTTGTACCCTTAGGAATCTTGCTCCCCATGAGGTAGATGTCCCAACATCAATTGAGAAAATGGTATCTTTTTTGGCTATTTTTTCAATTGAATCCATAAGAAACGCAGGATGAATAAATTCTCCTTTTCTACTTCTTTCTTCTTCCATCCAATTATTCCAATGACTCATAGTTTGTTGACAAGCTAATAAAAAGCGATCATTTTTGTATACCTCACCATATGACAAGATAGCCTCTAAAAAATCTTTCACGTCAGCTTCTATTGCTATATCTAATGGGAATCTAGTACCCATCACATCTGGATTAATATCTACCTGAATACCACGACACCCTTTGTTAGGTAAATAATCCACGTAAGGATAGTTCGTTCCAAGTAATAAGATTAAATCTGCCTCTTTCATCGCTTCATACGCTGGTTTTGTTCCTAATTTACCAACATTTCCTAAAGAATTTGGATGATTATCAGCTATAGTACCTTTACTTGGCATTGTTTGAATAATTGGTAAATGATTTTTTTCAATAAAAGCCTTTAATTCTTTACCACTATTTTTTGCACCAACTCCGGATAGGACGATTGGATGCTTAGCTTCTTGAAGTAATTGAATAACTTTTTCAATGTCTTGCTTTTCAATGGCTGGTGTTCTAAAAATATTTTCTTTCCCAGTAACATTTTTATATGTATTTGGAATCATTTTAGCTGGTAAATCATCTGGTATTGTTAACACTGCAACACCACGTTGATTAATAGCTGTACGAATTCCTTCATCTAATAGGCGAGGTAGAGAATCTGCTGATTGTACCATCTTATTAAAAACAGCAACATCTTGGAACATCTCTGTTGTATCTACTTCTTGAAAGAAATTTGAATTAACTAAAGAGGAACTTACTTGTCCTACAATAGCTAATACTGGGACATGATCCATTTTAGCGTCATATAAACCATTTAAAAGATGAATAGCACCAGGTCCACCAATTGATAGACAAACGCCAATATTACCTGTCAACTTTGCTTCACTGGCCGCCGCTAAAGAAGCTACTTCCTCATGTCTAACTTGAATAAATTCTATTTCATCCTTCTTTTTTCGAAGGGCATCAACTGTTGTATCCACCGAATCGCCTGGTAAACCATATACACGCTCTATATTCCAAGATTCCATAACTTCCATCATGATATCAGATGCTTTTACTTTTCCCATCATTCATTCCACCTCTCCTAATTATAAGACTTATTTTACATCTTAATTCAAAAACAAACAAAAATTTAAATCTAAAAGAGATTATTTTTTTTAATATATTTTTTATGTTTCAAAACAAACATAAAAGAAATAAAAAATCGATTATCGTATTGGATAATCGATTTTTTCATTACTTTTATTTTATTATTCGGCTAATGGTTAAAATAATTAGTGTCTGCTACCTCCCATTCTTGCACCTCCTCCCATCATATTCTCAGGAATCTTATTAACTTCTTCACCATTTATAATAATTGTCCCACCATTATAAGTAGCATTTCCATCATAATCAAAGGAAGAATTTCCAGAAATTGTTATGTTACCACCATTTACAATTATGTCTCCATTTGAATCAATCGCGTCCGTATCGCCTTCTTCCATCGTGATATCAATTGTTCCATCATTGATGGCTATGATAGGATCTGAAAAATTAGAAGCTACAGCGTTAATACCGTCGTCAGACGCTTTTATTGTGATATTACCACCATTAATTGACATCAAGGTTGCCTCTAATCCTTCTACACCACTTTGAATGTCAATAGTACCATCATCTATCACCATTTTTTCCTCTGCATGTATAGCATCATCTCCGCTATTGACTGTGATACTACCACCTGCAATATAAACAAATCCTTTTGTTTCATCAGTATCATTAGTTGATTTAATACCATCTGCAGCAGCATCAATAGTAAAGGTGCCATCAACAATATAAACTGAGTCTTTTCCTCTGATACCATCATCTTCGCTTTTCACAATGTAGTTACCAGAAATAAATTTCAAGTCATCTTTCGATACAATACCGTCAGCAAAATTTGACACAACATTTAGGGTTCCAGTTCCAGTAAAAATTAAGTCATCTTTTGAATAAATTGTACCATCAATACTCTCATCACTTCGTGTTGCCGAATCTTCTAATGTGTTATTACTACCCTCAGATAATTCAATAACTGTATTTTTAGCTTGCTCTACGTAAATAGCTTCTCCGTCATTACTTTTAATTGTAACACCGTTTAAAATAAGGCGAACATTTTCCTCTGTATTAATATGAACTCCGGCTGTTGATGAACCTGTTAACTCATATGTACCAGCTTCAGTTATATTAAGAGTTTCATTATTTAAGGTTATTTTTTTAGTTGGTAGACTATCCCAATCAATGTCTTCGTCTCCATTATCTAAATCAACCTCATTTGTTTCAGTTTGACTGTCTTTAGTAGAAGTTGATATAGCACTTGTGACAATACTTTTAATTGATTCAGACGAATCATCCTTAGCAGTTAAATTGATTTGGGTAAAGAAAATTGTCCCAATAATAATGAAACATGATAATCCAATATACAACCATTTTTTTATAGATTTCATTATAAGTTCCTCCTTAATAGATTATAGTTATTTAATTTAAGACACATTTTAGCGTTAAAAACTTAAACTAACCTAAAAAAGAAAGATTATTTGGTATTTTATTAATCCTTAAACTTTCATCACTTATTAAAATGTCAAACTATTAAAAAAACCATTATTCCTATGACATACTTAAATAAATAGATTAAAAAGACAATCAGTATTCACATCTAATAGTCCTTTTAACATTTTATTTCAAAAATAATGACTTATATACCCAGTAAAAGGAGAACACATCATGTCACTCATCATTCGATTAATAAGTGAAATACACCAAGATGATATAAATCTCAAAAATGAACCCTTTCCTATTTATGGGTGACTGATTCCTTCTTATAATAATGAATCGTTGGATTATACGACTGAACTATTTGAAGAAAATAAAAAAGGAACTCTCTGTTTTCCCGGTGAACAGTATTCCTATGATGAATTAAAAAAAGAACATTTTTTTATTGGAGCATATGATAAAAATCAATGTATTGGATTGGCTATTTTTAAAAAAGGATTCTTTAAATACATGTATTTGTATGATTTAAAAGTTAATTCGAACTATCGTCAACAAGGAATTGCGACACAACTAATAAAAAAAGGATTATCATTGGCATTAAATCAAGGTGATAAAGGTATTTATACTCAATGGCAGGATAATAATCTATCAGCTTGTCTATTCTATCTAAAATGTGTTTTTGTTATAGGCGGACTTGACACTAAAGTATATCAAAGAACTCCTCAAGAATATAAAAAAGACATCTATTTCTATTTAAATGTTTAAATTTTATACTAAATTATCCAAAATAAGAAAAAGTTAGTAATTTATAAAAAAAAGTCAGATAAATCAATGGTTGATTTATCTGACTTTTTTATTTAAATATCATAGTTTCTATCACTTTTTGAACAAAATGGTTATCTAAATAAAATAAGCAATAGATAAAATAAAAGGCTCAAACCAAACAACATAATAAGTATGAGCAACCATTTGGGTAAATTTTTATATGCATCCTTTAAAGTAGAGTATTTTCGTGCATCAAAATGATTCTGTAAATTTTTAGCTCCTTGTTTTGACCAATTATCTTTGTCTGCCATATTCAATAAAAAATTAAAATCCTTATCATATTTGGAAGATTTCCCAGATTGATAAGGTATAGAAGTGGCTTCAACGATATAAGGCTTCGATTGCTTATTGATATAAATATTAAAATGATACACATATGGTTTTATCAAATCTTTTTCAACTTCTACTTTGTTAATCTCCTTTATGTTTACTTTATTATCCAATACTTCCTCCATAGAAAAATAGGCAGGCTTCAATTTATAATAATTCATTGGTAGATAATAAAAAATAACAAATATCACCACAGTACATAATGCAAACCAAACACATGCTTTGATTAGATCCATCATTGCTTTTTTTGTATTATCCAACTGACAATCTCCTTTTAATTAACATACTATCCATATCTTAATTAAGTATATAATGATTTTTTAAAAAATAGCAACAAATAAAACATAATCGTGTTAATGTTCTGTTTATTTTTTATTTATAATACATAAAACAAAAATAAACTCATTAATATATATACTCTCTATGTATCATATTTTTTAACTTTTCTTTTACTTCTACACTTGAAAAAGATGCTTCTACAGCATTTAAATTCAATTGTTTCATCTCAACTAATGTGAGATCAAAATAGGTTGCTAATAAAAAAAACTCATTAGTCAAATCCGTATTAGAGACTGTACGATTATCAGTATTTATAGAACATAAAATATGATGATCTAAAAATAATCTAAAAGGATACTCTTCCCATGTTTCTATAGCATTAGTTTGAATATTACTAGTAGGACATAATTCCAATAAGATATGTTGATTAGCACAATATTCCATTGCTTCAACACTATCTTTAATAGCCACACCATGACCAATCCTTGTTGCTCCCATTTCGATGGCTTCAATCACATGTTGAATACAACCACATTCTCCTGAGTGTAAAGTTATATTCAACTTTGATTGCTTCGCAATAGAAACAACATCCTTAATTTGTCTATTTGATACAGCTTTCTCATCCCCCGCAAAATCAAACCCAACAACTGATTTATCTTTTACCTGTTTAATACTATCTATAAGCTCCATATTCTTTGTTGTTTGATGGTGCCTCATAGCAGATATTAACAAGTTAACTTGTACATCAACTTCCTCCTGAGCCTTATCTATCCCTTTCATCACAGCTTGAATAATCTGCTCAACACTTAAGTTATTTCGCTGATGAAGTAGTGGAGCAAACCGAATCTCTATGTAACGAACATTTTCCTCTCCAACTTGTTTAACTAAATCATAAGCCGCTATTTCTAGGTTTTCTTCATTTTGAAGTAATGCCAACACACTATCAAAGCTCTCCAAGTATTCTCTCAAATCCAGACATTTTTTAGGTGCTACGACCTTCTCTAATTCCTTTAATGGAATTTCTTCTTTAATTGCTAGTTTTTTTAAAGTTTCCATTGAAATCGAACCATCTAAATGACAATGCAATTCTATTTTTGGTAATTGTTTGATTTTTTCTCTCGTTAACAAACTATCTCCCCTCTCTTATTCAGCCATGCTTGTATTTTTTACAATTATTTATAGAATCATACTAAAATCTGTTGGTTTAAGCAAATTATTATCATTTTAAGGATAGGTACCTAATCACATAGATAGTTTCATGATGATAGCTTTGGTAAATGGCAAAAAAGTTCATAAACACAATATATTAAAAGTAATATAAACATAAAAAAATACCCCCGCTGAATTCATGTAATAGAAATCAACAGAGATAGTTTTTATCATCATCACGTAAAATTTATATTTCCCTAATCTTGATACGTTTGATCTAATATTTCTTTTGTTTTTAAATAATCTTCTTCAAGTGAATGATATTTTTCTATATCCTTTTCATCAATTTTCTTATTTTGTATCTTTAATTTATCTAAATCAGTATCAGATAAAGTATCTAGTTTATTAATAAGTGGATTAGATTGTTGGTTACTTGTGAAAACTTCATTTCCAAATTCAAATGATTTAGCTTCTCTACCATTCATCATGACTTTAAAAGCACTATTCATTAAATATACTCTTCCTTGATTTGCTGTCTCATGTGGATAAGTCGTTGGTGCATAAGTCGCATCAACATAGGTTGGACTTCCTAGCCACGTAGCAATTGAGAGCTCTGGTGATGCCATCACCAGAAGCGAATCTGGAGATTTAGTTTGGCTATTGGGTACAGAACTCTCAAAATTACTTGAACCTGACTTCATCACATAAGTATCTTGACTAAAACCTGTATATTTAGGTCCAGCATACGGCTCTGATCCGTTCTCTCCAGTCACTTCTTTTAGCATGCTCACCATAGTTTTTGTCGTGCTTGAACTCATCGTTCGCTCGCTTTCAACATCAGAAAGTTTTATTTTGACAGAGTCCGTTTCAATACTTTCAATAGTTGTAGGCTCAACTCGAACGCCGTCATTTCCAAAAACGCTAAATGCAGATGACAATGCTAAAACATTCGTTGGATAATTAATTGCTTGCTCTGCTGTGTAAGTTGAACCTTTTGGGTTATAAGATGCCAAACCAAAAGGTTCCATCATGCTGTTTTTTTGTTGGTCATTTGTCATTTGAAATGCTTCTACTGCAGCCGTATTAAGTGATAAGCCTAAAGCAAAAGAAGCACTCACCCTACCAAAATTTTGATTGCCATAGTTATTAACTTTCCAATCGCCCACTGTGAAAGAACTCCCATTTTGCATCGTATTTGGTGTCAGTCCAGCATACTCAACAGCTGGAGCATAATCCAGTAAAGGTTTAATCGTAGATCCTGATGAACGTGTTGCAGTATATGGAATGACTGGGTTATCTGAATTAGTTGCAAGACCAAGGATGTGTCCTGTTTTCGTATCTACCACTGAAAGAGCAGTCAAACTTTCTTTATGCTCAATATAGCCATTAGGTAATCGGTCATCTTTAGGATAGGTTCCCTCTACTATATTGTGTAATTCTTTTAATTGATTACTATCTGCATAAGTTTTGACTGTAATCGTTGTATTTTGCGGTAAATTTAATCCGCTTAGTTCATCTTTAACTTTTGAAACATAAGATTGATATTCTTTCGGTGTACCTTGTTGCTTGTATCTTTTCAATGTAAACTCTTCATTTTCACTTTGAACTACGTCTACCGTTTGCTCATATATTTTTTTACTAATGAGTTCTTTATCTTTCATAATAGATAGAACAGTAAGAGTCCGCTCCTTGCCACTTTTTTCAAAATCTTGAACATAGACTGAAGGAGATTGACCTAAACCAGCCATATAAGCCATCTGAGCGACTTGTTTTGGATCATTTTTATCTATATTAGACATATCATTACCAAATAGCTCAATTGATGCTGCTCTAACCCCTACAGTATTAGGAGTTAAACGTAATTCATTTAAATAGGCTTTTAAAATCTCATCACGATTATATTTTAATGATAATTTTCTAGCATCAATTAATTGAATAATCTTATCTGACAATGAATTTTTATTATTTGAGCCAAAAACCATGATTTTAACTAATTGTTGCTCAATGGTTGAGCCACCTCTAGAAACAACTTTTTTCCCTAATTTCTTTCTAACTTGAGAAACTACGGCCCCCATCGTGTCTTTGATAGAAAAGCCATTTGTTTTTCTAGTATAAAAAGAAGCATCTTCTACTGCTAGTAGTGTATCTAAATATAATTGATTAACATTCCAAGTTGGATTGTATTGAACTGGATCAAATTTAACGACGACATTATTTTTATCTAATGGTTCATCATTTTTATCTAAAATAATGAAAGATTGTGTAATCTTATCATCAATGTTTTGAATTTCAAGTAAAGAGCTATAAGGACTGTATCGTTTGCTAATAATATAAGTTCCTATCGACATAGATAATATCATAAGCATGGCTACCATGCATAGAATGATTACTACTAAATGGCGACGATTAAGAAACTTTGAACGTTTCTTAGAAACTTTTTTTTGAGACATTGTAGACCTCCTTTTCCTATTTATTAATCATGCTTTTTATAGAATAACAACATGATTAATCACTTGATTCTGTTGTCTCCTCTGTACTAGGTGAGGTAGTTTCACTAGTTGTCGAAGAGATAGAAGTAGAGGTAGAAGATGAAGTAGACGAGCTACTCGATTCTGAAGAGAATGCTTTTTTAGCAATAGGTTGATTCTCAACCACTACTTGGATGGTAGACCCTTTAACAATAAATTTATAGGTTTGAGATGAAGGTTCTTGTTTTAAAATTTTATCTTTTTCATCCCTATCCCAACTTTCCATATCACGGATATCATCAGGGACTGTTTCTCCATTTTTATATGTCGTGTTGGTATAACCTTGTATACTTAAATTTAAGTTTAATTGGTTCATTTCTTTCTTAGCTTCTCTAACAGTCATACCAACTAAATCTGGCATATCGACTGATTTTTTAATTAGTTTCTCGTTAGTTTCCAAATTAGATTGAAGTTCACTATATTTTCTCTTAAACTCCTCTTCCATAGTTTTTGACTGCAGATAATTATTTGCTGAATCAATATATTCACTTAGTTCCATTCCAAATTTAGTATTCGGTGCGGGTATAGCTTCTACAAGATTACGATAAGAATAAACTTGATTTTTAATGTTATTCGCTTCAATTATATTGTCATTTATTTCATCTAATAAACTAACAGATTTTTTAAAGCTTTGCTCACTTGTGACTGTTAGCATCCCCTCTTGATTATATATTTTGTTCAATAAATCTAGTAATTCTTGTGCATCTTTACTCATCTCTTCAGCATCTGTAACAGTTGCTTCTTGAAAAATATCCCTTAATTTATCATACTGTCTCGGTAGGACACTTTTATAGTACATAATATATAATTCTTCAATATCTTCATCTTCTATAATGTCGATATGTTTCTTTAGATTCACCATAGTAGCATCAATATCTGAAATAGCTGTTTTTCCCTTCATTACTTCTAATAATAATGCTTCATTTTTAGATAGTTGTTTAACTTTTTCATCATTTGCTTCATATAACCAGGACTCAAATGCATTATTTTTTAAAGCTCTTATTAGTCTAGTATCTGTTTTTTCAATCTTAGTTAGAAGATAGATCTCTTCTTGAGTGATATTTTGTGCCTCAGGTATATCATTAATATAATGATATGCTTTGAAAAATAAATAGGCACTGGCTAAACTAATTATTAGAAAAAATGAAACAATAAATAGTTTCCAAGATTTACTTAGTTTCTTATATTTTTTATTCTTTGTTTTAGATATCCTCACACGTTTTTTCTTTTTCATTTCGGATAACCTCATGTATCTTTTATTATTAATATAGTTCTATATTTTTTTGATAAATATGTAATTAATTATACACTAAAATAGAACAAAAAAGACAAAATACCTATACTTAAAAAAATAGATTAATAGCTACCTCATCATAGTCAGTAAAACTATCCATACAAAGTTACTAAAATAAAGAACATATTTTATCGTCATGACAAAAACTATGTATATCTTTATATATTAATTTAACCTTTTTATCTGGATCACTTTCCAAAGTTAGCTTTTTATCAACTATTAAAACATTGGGATTTCCCACCGAATATTTTTTCCAAAAAAGATTCTTACCATTTGGATTCCCTGTTTTAGCAAAGTTACCAATATATTGACGCATATAATGGTCTAATCTTTTAGCTTTTAGTATATTTCCAAAATATAAATACATCCCCATATCAAATTGAATAGGTACATCAATTATATGACATGATATCTGTTAATAATTTACTATTTTCCAAAAAGTTTGGAAAATTGGGATAATGATAAATTATGTGTTGACACTCTTGTGGAGTCATATATGGAAAAAATTTCTTACCTGTCTCTTCCGACACATTTGGGGTAAATCTTGTAAAAATCCTTGCTTCATTTTTTGTACTACCAATCATCATAAGTTTTTTGCAAAAAAATATCCTTTATAAACAGATTCTGTTAAGAATATACCATCAATTACTGGGGCGAATGTCATGATTCCTAATATTTTTTCTCTAACAAACTCTTCTAATTTGTGATTAACTGCTAATAATCTATCAGTGGAAAAGTCCAATAAATCATCTACCTGATCAACTGATACTCTCCTAATAAATCTAAATACTTTTGAGAGATTGCTGTGGTCTCTTGTTGAGTAAATAGTGATTCTATACATGCACTTTCTATAATCATTTTATGAGAAAGATGCTGAGCAGAAGAAACTTTATTTAAACAAGCAATTAACATAGCTCCAGCAGATTGCCCAAATAAAGTAACATTATCAGCGTTACCTCCAAATTCATAAATATTTTCTTTAACCCATTCTAATCCGCAGATAACATCTTTAAGTCCAATATTACTATCAAAATTATCACTAAAGGATGTAAAATCTAAAAAGCCGAATACATTCAACCTATAATTAATTGTGATAATGATACACTATGTATCTTCACATAATTTTTGAGCATCATATGTTAATTCAATCCCAGTACCTTTTTTACCGATACCTCCAGATTCAAAACTCTCTCCATAAATCCACGCTGTGATTGGAATATCATCTTTAATTTCTGAAGGTTTCCAAATATTTATGACATAATGAAGCAGAAACCCTCGATGTATCCATGTAAATTTATACTTTACAAATTTTTCCTAAATTTATTTATAGCAACTGATGATTCTTTAAACAAAAAAACGCACCATTTATGATAAGGTTATCTGTACCATAAGTAAATGCGGTCTTTTTAAGCTTTAAGTTGCTTTTCAGATAGCTATTCATAAATAAAATACCAAATATATAATTTTGATGTTCCGTTATATTGTCCCATCCTCTTTTTAGATTTTAACATATCTCATATTTTTATTTACTGTTCACTTGATACTACCGTTATGTAACCTTTCTCTTTGTACTCTAATAAAAAAATAATCTACCTATAATCTTATTATATAGGTAGATTACTTAATAGAATATTACCGTAATTGATATGTCAATTCCTACTCGATTTTTTTATACGTTGTTTCTCCCATTTTCATCGTTTGATCATCAATTAATTCTAACGTCATTGTTTTATCCACCAAAACAATAGTAAGCATATCGCCATCAAGTGTTACCTCTTCCACCTGTTTTTTCTCGATTGGTTCACCTGGTCCTCTAAAGATCTCCACTTCACTATCTGAAATGATCGTGAAGAAACTATCTCCTGGTACAACTCCCCACTTACCTACCATCTCTTGTAACTTTTCTTTTCCTTTATTGGCTGAGGTTTTAACTACTTCCCCCGCCGCAATATCTGTGTCTAGTATTTGATCCCAATTTGTATCACGACTTAAATTTCTAGGTTGACCATTTCTTGGCATATCATTATACATATTGCCATCATAGTCAATCGCGATTGTTGTGCCAGGGGCTTTTTCATAACCTGGTACATAAATATTAACACTGTAACGATAATCGCCATTTGTTTTTTCATCTGATAGCACACGGTATGAATACCCATTTGCTTTTGATTGATACATATGAGCTAACACCCATTCTCCAAAGGCATCTACTGTTTTAAACAAAGCTCTAGTATCTTTGGTAAGATGCATCTCTTTTTTTGCTTCATCAAACGTTTTAACCGCTGTTTTATCCTCTGATAATATACCATATGTATCATCACTAACTGATTTATTTTTAACCTCATCTTTTTTTAACCCATATGTTAATAAGATTGATCCGTCATCTTCTAAATATAATCTTTCAAAATCTGATTTAGTACTATTTTCATCTAGTGCTAAATACTTTGAAGGATTAGTTGGCAACACAGTATAGGTTTTATTAGTAGATGGTCTTAAAATAATTTCATCATTGTGAATAATATATTCTCCTTCAGTATACGTTACACTTTTTTCTCCAACCACACTATAGTCACTAACTTCTTTGTATTTATTTCCCTTAAGAAACGTAAAAGATAGAGTATGTTTTCCCATTTTCCCCTGAAAATTTTTTCCCACAATTGATGCTTGTTTGTTCTCTGCAGAGTTTGTTGTCTTTATCTCTTTTGTCACTGCGCTTGTTGACTCTATAGTTGAATTTATAGCATCCTGTTCTTTATTTGTACATCCAGATAAAAATAACCCCATACAACAAAGCAATACCCATAAAACACGATAAATCATTTGTCTCCTCCTAATAATTTAATTTATACTTTTTTATTAAAAATAATAAAATTATTTTACCATATACTTCACTAATAATTGTACTAATTTTATAACTAATCTTGACTCACAATCGAAATAAATAGGATACTGATGGTCCAAATAATGTTAAATAAAGATTCAATACACATAATAAAACAGAACTAGGCATATTCAGTTGACTTACTCTCTATGAACTCTTTTTGAATATCAACAAGAAAATCAATAGCACCAATAAGAACAATTACTTCTTTTAATTGTTAAATATAAGCACCTCATTCATCTGTTATATTTATTAATTCTTGATTTCATCAATGATAAGTTCATAATTGATACACGTTTATTTGTAATGTAATCATTTTTTCTATCCTTATAGTTTTATTTTTTCCAATAAAGTTTCAGATAGTTTCTTTGTGGAATCAATCCCTGAGGCAAAGTTCGCGACTAAATATCCTTGATATCCCATCTCAACCACATGATTTTAAATCAACATCGTTATCAGGTCATTTTCTACCCCACCCACTGAAGCTGGCTTCAAGGTAATCACGACAACAATCGCTTGATTATCAGCTCCCCATGTTCGTTGTAATAAGTACCGGTGGTTGTGATCATCACTTAAAAAGACCTCATTTTTTATTGTATGCGTTTCTACTTTCATCTTATTCTCTCCTTAATATTCCTCTGGTAGTAACATGGTTTGTGCTTGTCCATCATCAATCGCCCATATTTTGTTTACGCTAAGTGAGCGGTATTCTTCAAACAAGTGAAGATGATATATCTGTTTAACCTCGGGGTTTTCTTGGCGATGAACAATCGTTAATAGCTCATGTTCAGTATCCACATTGAATTCAATGATTTGTAGGTAATCCATTGTTGGTTCATTATCTTTTGCCTGTTGTAAGATCAATTGCCAACAAAAGTATTGAAGTTGATACGATACCGCTTCTTGAACGCCTTTTGTCACGTAATACTGATTCTCTCTATCAAACATCTCTTTTCCTCCTTCTATTTTTGTGTACACAAAAAAGCCCAACAACCTAAATAGTTGTTGGACTCATTGTTATAATATATATTTGAAACTTAATTTATATCAATTTATCAATCTTATATATTACTTTTTTCTGTATCTAACATTCGTTTCATAAACCATTCAACTTGTTGAGGATCATCGTGGTCAAAAAAAGCTGATTCTTTTTTATCTAGTTGAGCAATCTTTTTCATGTCCTCTTCTGACAATTCAAAATCAAAAATATTAAAATTTTCTGCCATGCGTTCAGGACGAACAGATTTTGCTAAAGCAATGATATTTCTTTGCATTAACCACCGCAATACCACTTGTCCCACCGTCTTATTATACTTTTTCCCAATTTCTGCTAATTCTTGATTTTGGAATAATTCATGTCGCCCTTCCGAAAATGGTGCCCATGCTTCTATTTGAACATCATATTTTTCATGCCATTCCTGATCTTCTATCCGTTGATTCCAAGGATTGACCTCTATTTGATTGATTTGAGGTTTTACTTCATTTAACCCAACAAACTCAATCATTTTAGATGATTTAAAATTTGATATGCCAATCGCTCTCAATTTTCCTTCTTTTTGGGCAGTCATTAAGGCTCTCCAAGCTCCATAAACATCTCCATATGGTTGATGAATAAGATATAAATCTAAATAATCTAAACCCATTATGGAAAGTGAATGCTCTATGGTCTTCATTGCTTTTTCTTCCGGTGTTTGTAAAATAAACAATTTTGATGTGATAAATAGTTCCTTACGAGTAACGATACCTTCTTCAATCGCTCGTTTAACCCCTTGCCCTGTTTCTTTTTCATTTCCATAAATAGCAGCAGTATCAATTAACCTATATCCAACTTTTATGGCTTGATACACAGCCTCAGCTGTTTCTTCTAATGGTATTTGATAAACACCAAACCCAAGTTGTGGCATTTCGACTCCATTATTTAATTTAATTATATTCATATACTCGTCCTCCTAAACATTTATTAGTACACAATTAATCATAAACCTTAGAGTTCACTCTATAGCAAGTAAAAACTTATTTTTTTCTTTCCCATAATTTTTCAATATTCTCATCTGTCATCTTGCCAGCTTTAAATTTAGCTAGATGATCATCATACGTATCGATTTTATAGACTAATAGTTCTCTTACTTCATTCATTTCTGCCAACTTCTTATCTAGTTCATCCAATTGATCCAGTAATAATTGTTTTTGAGCCTCATCAACATCTTGTAATCCCCTTAATTGAGATAATTGAGCAAATTCAATCATCGACTCAATCGATAGTCCTGCACGACGCAGATTTTTAGCTAAGTAAATCCAATTTAAGTCTCTTATTTGGTAATCTCTATAACCACTCTCATTCCGATTAACTGGAGGAATAACCCCCACTCGTTCGTAATAACGCAATGTATCCGTACTCAAATCAAACATTTCTGCTGCTTTTTTGATATTCATATTCATGTCTCCTCATATTATTAATATAATATGATTATAAACCTTAGACCTTACTTCATAGCAATCCATTATTTTTAGTTTAGTAAAATTAAAATAACCGCATCATTTGTGATACGGTTCTCCATTATTAATCCTGAAAGTTCGATAAATTTGTTCTGTTAAAACCAATTTCATTAATTGATGTGGATAAGTCAGTCGACCAAATGATAATTTTTCATCACTTCTCTTTAACACATCTGTGGATAACCCAAGTGATCCTCCTATAATAAACACAAACTGACTTTTCCCACGTGTGGTCAATTTGTCTAATTTACAAGCAAATTCTTCTGAAGATAATTGCATGCCTTCAATAGCTAAAGCAAAGACGTAATCTTGGTCACTCACCTTACTTAAAATGCGTTGTCCTTCTTTGTCCTTAACTTGCTCCATCTCTATCTGGCTTAGGTTTTCTGGCGCTTTTTCATCGGACACCTCTATCATCTCTAATTTGCAATATCGACTCAAGCGTTTACTATACTCATCTATCCCCTGTCTCAAATATTTCTCTTTTAATTTGCCTACCGTAATGATTTTTATTTTCACATTTATCCATCCATTCTCTTTATTTTTATACTAAAAAAGTTATCCACATTTATCCACGGTTTTACTCACAATAAAAAAATTTCTATGATAAAGATTTTTCTACTTATCCACTAAACTGTGGGTAAGTTATGTTGATAACTTTTTTATTTTCCACCTTCATACTTTTTCCTTAAATTCATTATTTCTTCATAGTTTAAAAAAATATCTTAAGTTTTTCAAGTATTGTTACAATATAACCACTAATATTAGACTAATACCACGTTCTTATCTTATAATAAGTTAAACATAAATTTAAAGGAGGATGACATCTATGAGAAAAGACGTCACACCAAACGAAGAACAAAAGCGTGAAACTATACATAAAAAAAACAATCCCACTCCATCAAAACCCTCTCTTTTTAAACGTTTTGGTATTTCATTAGCTGCTGGAGCATTAGGTGGACTACTTGTAGTAGGGGGCTATGCTTACATAAATGACCATAATGCTTCAAGTTCCAATAATGCGTCAACTACAACTGCTCCTGTTGAAAAAGGAAAAACAACTGTTAGCAATGTGAATGTCAATGTTGAATCTGAAGTAACAAAAGCAGTTGAAAAAGTTGAAGATGCTGTTGTATCCGTTACAACTTACCAAAAAAGTAGTTCTGAATTATCCGATATAGAAAAAATATTTGGTCCTGCTTCTGGTTCACAATCATCTGAAGATGAGTTACAAGAAGCTGGCGAAGGTAGTGGTGTTATCTATAGAAAAGATAATGGAAAGGCTTATATTGTAACTAATAATCATGTTGTTTCTGGTGCTAGTGCTGTCAGTATCATGTTAAATAGTGGTAAAAAAGCTGATGCAAAAATCGTAGGAACAGATACCTATAGTGACTTAGCTGTTCTTGAAATTTCTGATAAAGACGTTACCACTATAGCTGAATTTGGTAATTCAAACAACATAAAAGTTGGTGAAACTGTTCTAGCAATCGGTTCTCCTCTTGGATCAACTTTTGCAAACTCTGTTTCTCAAGGGATTATCTCGGCGAAAGATCGTATGATTACAAATCAAACATCTGATGGAGCAATTATTAACAGTAAAGCAATCCAAACAGATGCAGCAATTAACCCAGGTAACTCAGGTGGTGCTTTGATCAATACTGCAGGACAAGTTATTGGGATTAATTCAAGTAAAATTGCTCAAGCAGCTTCTGGTGTTAGTGCTGAAGGGATGGGATTTGCTATTCCAAGTAATGAAGTAGTTAACATCATTAATCAATTAGAACAAGGTAAATCTGTGGCTCGTCCTATGCTTGGTATAAAAATGGTTAATTTAAATGTATTAAAAGCAGAAGACAAGAAAAGTGTTCTAAAATTAGATGATAAAATTACTAATGGAGTCGTGGTTGCATCTGTTGAGAAGGATACACCTGCTGCAGCGGCTGGTTTGAAACAATACGATGTCATTACTAAAATTGATGGGAAAGACATTGCAAGTACAGCTGAACTACAATCCATTCTTTATTCTAAAAATATTGGAGATAAAATTGAGTTAACATACTACCGTGACGGGAAAGAAGCAAAAACAACGGTTAACTTGACTGAAGATTCCAGTAAATTAGAAGAACAACAAAAACAGGCTCAAAAACAACAAACAGAACGAAGTAGTAACAACTCTACTAACCCTTTTAACTAATATAAATTATAAACGCCCCAATCAGTCATTATTCATGACTGATTGGGGCGTTTCTTTTTAACTAAATTGCAAATAAATCACAGGCTTTATCAGGGTCAGTGTCCATAATTTTAACTTGACCACCTGCATCAATATTATGTTGTTGTAAAATACCTGTTACCGTCATGTTAGCTAGCTCTTTCATATTATTTTCTTTACTTAAATGCCCTAAATAAATATGTTTGGTTCGATCACCAATAATTTCAGTAGCAGCTAGTGCACCATCTTCATTTGATAAATGCCCTTTGTCACCTAATATACGTTGCTTAGTGTTCCATGGATAACGACCCATCCGCAACATATTAGGGTCATGATTACTCTCTAGCAAATAAGCATCAGCATTTTTTATAACACCTTTAACTTGTTCACTACAATATCCAGTATCAGTCAAGACAACAAACGATTTATTATCCTTATAAAATCGATAAAATTGTGGCGCTATTGCATCATGGGATACACCAAAACTTTCAATATCCATATCACCGAAAGTCATAATTTTTCCCATATCAAATATATTTCGTTGTTCAACAGGAACATTCCCTATTGATTTTTCCATCGCTTGCCAAGTTAACTCATTAGCATAAATATCTAAATGATATTTCCTTGCTAAAACACCTACCCCATGAATATGATCACGATGTTCATGAGTTACCAAAATTGCATCTAAATCTTCTGGCGATCGATCAATGGATGATAATAGACTCGTAATTTTTTTTCCACTAAGGCCAGCATCAACCAGTACTTTTCGTTTATCTGTTTCAATATATAACGAATTACCAGTACTTCCACTAGCCAGTACACTAATATTAAAACTTGTTTCTGACACTATTAAATGCATCCTTCCTACTAGCTACTTATTAATAACCTCTGATACAGAAGATGAAATGACCGCATTAGTAAAGGCGTTCACACGTTCTGTTTGTGTCACATTTTTACTACTTTCAACTGAAACAAACCACGCTGGAATATAGACATCCTTTCCTCGAACCGAAAAAATACGCGTATAACCTAGATGTATCCATTTAATTGTATCACCAGATTGAATACGATTATTGGTATATAAACTAATAATCGCATCACGCTCAGAAATCACACTTTGTATTTCACGTAGTGGCTCAATACGACTAATGTGTGTTTGTTTATAGCTAGATATCTGATTACTTTCAAATTTATCTTGAGAAACAATCACAGATAATTGAGCTGTTTCATCATAAAATGGAATGCCTTCATATGTTTGATTGTAAATATAATTCTTTAACGGAATGGTTTCTTCTTCGTTTAGTACATAATCTTTTCCATATAATACATTAGATGAATTACGAATAAAATCATCAAGTGACTCAATGGCATTTGCTTTTTTTATGACGACATCAGATTGAGTCAGCATTTGACTAGTAAGTTGATTATTGTTCACTTGCCATGATTGGTCAGTCAATTTTTCACGTGCATCAGTTGCTAAGTCATCTTCTTCTGCTGAAAGATAGTACCCCTCTTTTTTCACTTTTGACAGATCTCTAGGAATCTCAATATGATCTGCCTTTAAACGTTCTTCTAAATTTTCTGAAATACTTCCTGTTGAAATATAATCTTGAGGCTCTCTTCCTTCTTGATAGATATAGAACAAAAACATGTTCAAAAATAAAAACACGATAAAAAAGATGCCTTCCACTCGCCTAAAATCCATTAAGTCTGGCCTCCTTTAGCCAGTGTTTTTTCTAGCTCTTCTTGAGTCATCCAATTGTTATCATATTTTATATACCAAGAAGGGACTAGATCAATGGCCTGTTGTGTTTCTTTATTCTGCTCCCACTTGTACCCTATCTGAATATCTATTATTTTAGACATATCTGCACCTTGATCTTTCAAATGATCAACTAATTCTTGAGTGGGCACAAGAGTCACAGAATCGTCTGAAGGTAGAGGAATTTGCAAAGTATCTTGATTGGCTTTAATAAACACATTTTTATTTTGAACAGTCGTTGCCAGACAGCCTTTCATATTATCACCAAATACAGGGAAACCTTCTACATAATTTCTATATACCACTTCATTACTAGTATCTGAAAAATATCGAAGATTACCTAAAGATGTCCCCATATCTTCTACATATTGAAACGTATCATAATATAAGCTATTTTCATTTCCAGAATGACTCTGTTTTAACTTACCAAAATAATTCACTTCACCTGTTTGACTATCAATAGTTAATGACTCTCCCTCACTATTTGATAAACTTAAGTTTTCACCTTCATTTGAGAACAAATCATTTGGTTGATTGAAAAATCCACGTGAAAACGTCGTAAAAGACTGTGTGGCAATAATATAACTATAAGTTTTGAGCTTGGCGCTATCAGCTAAATAATAGATACCTGCGACATTATCTGTAGGTAATAGGGCATTTACATAATTATTATTTTCAGCATCAAGTATTGAAGTAATACTAGAAATATTTCCTTTAACCTCAACTTCTACCCCTAATTTATTTTTGTAATTCACAAAATAAAGTTTTCCATCATCTAGGGACATAATTAACCAATTAAACATTAAGTTTTTGCTATCACGTGGCAAGGTGATAGATAAATTATTCATATTGATGAATAAAGAGGCTGGAATAGCACTTGGATAAACCAAATTAAATAAATCGCGTTGCATAGTTAGACTTTCTACTTGGCCTGTTGTCATAGTACGAGTAGTTCCAAATTCAAGTGACACAATTTTCTCATGCAAACTTGTCATGGTAGATTCTTTATTAGAGTACAGGAAATGATCTCCATTCCCATGATGATAAAATAACTTGGTTGGCATATAAACTTCCGTCATATCTTTTTTTTGCACAACGGCTTTGACTTTTGCTGTTCTATCTTGAAAACTTCGATTAGCAGGTTTTGTCCAAATTTTCCAAGATAAAAATAAACTAAGTAGCACCATGCAAATAACGCCTACTTTTAAAATATTCTCTCCCATTTTACTCATTCCCATAGATCCTCCTCGTAAGGTTCATAAGGTAGTGAAATAAAGAATGTCGAGCCTTTATTTTCTTCACTTTCAGCCCAAATATTTCCGCCATGAGCCAAGATTGATTCTTTAGATATAGCTAGTCCTAAACCAGAACCACCCATCGCACGAGATCGTGCCTTATCCACTCGGAAGAATCGATCAAATACACGTCCAAGGTTTTGTTTTGGAATACCTAATCCCTCATCTGAGATACTTAATACGACATTCTTATGCGTTTCAAGTAAGCGACATGTTATGGTCCCGCCATCAGGTGAATATTTCATTGCATTATTTAAGATATTATCCAATACTTGAATCATGCGATCAGTATCAATATCGACCCAAATCGCTCGTTGAGTAAATTCTCGTTTAATCACATAATTTCTATCACTATCTTTAATAACCATATCAAAACGATCTAACACATAATTAAACAATTCATTTAAATTGACTAATTCTTTTTGTAACTCAATTTTATTGGCATCCATACGTGATAATTGAAGTAAATCATTAATCATCCGAATCATGCGATTGGTTTCTTCTTGTGTAACTTTTAAAAATTGTGGGGCAACTTCTGAATCTTGCCATGCACCATCAAGTAAAGCTTCAATGTAGCTTTTCATACTTGTTAGCGGTGTTCTTAACTCATGAGATACATTTGAAACAAATTGGCGACGTTCTTCTTCATCTTTTTCTTTTTTGGTCACGTCATGAAGCACACACACTAATCCACTGATAAAACCAGACTCTCGCCGAATCATTGAAAACTCTGCACGAATAAGAGTTGTTTCACTAAAATCTTCACTAAAATCAAGTAACACATCTTCTTGTACTTCTAGTAAGTCCCTAAAGCTATACTTATCTCCTAATTTTAATAACTCTAAAATGGATTGATTGATGACATCTTCAGTGCCAATTCGAAGTAGATTTAACGCTGTGTCATTAATTAAAATGATGTTTCCACGACGATCAGTTCCGATAACACCATCAGACATATGAGTTAAAACACTATCTAGCCGACGCCTCTCAGCATCCATGGTTTCTTGTGTTTCTTTAACACGATAAGACAGTTCATTAAATGTCTCCCCTAATTGTCCTAACTCGTCTTTCCCATAAACTTCCACTTGTCCTGAATAATCACCATTAGCAATTCTATCTGCTTGTTGTTTCATTTCGCCAATAGGCTTTGTAATCGTTCTAGATACAAGCAACGCTATAATTAACGTAAAGATAAGCGCAATCATCGATGCATAGAAAAATATCAACGTAATCTCACTAACTTGTTGATACTTACTTTCTATATTGCTTTTAACATATAATGAACCAATTACCGTATCTCCAGTAGGGGAATATATTTGTTCAATATTAATAAATACCCTCTGCCCCGTTTGTGGGTCTGTTCGTTCTTCTTTTTTTTGATTAAATGAATTAAATAATTCATAATCATTCTTTTTTCCAACATCTCCTTGTAGATTTGGATCACTTGTTGCCATAACAATCCCTTTATCATCTACTAAACGAACTTCTAAAATTTCATTTTTAGAAAATTCATCTAAAATTCGCTTTAAATTAGATTCTTGTTGTGAATCATTTTTTTTGCTAATTTCAGAGCTTAAATTGGTCGCGAGTGTTTCAACTTGGTTAGTCACATTTTCCTCAAACGTCTGAATTGTTGATGTTTCAAGCACTCGGATAAAAATAGCTCCGATAATCTCAATCGAAATCATCAACAGTAGCACAAACACTAAAGCAATTTTAAAGTGAACCGATGAAAAAAAGGGCGTTCTATTTTTTTTCATTATACGATTCACCTAATCTTGTTCTGGATTTCTAAGATAATAACCAACACCACGCCGTGTAATTAACCAATTAGGATGACTAGCATTATCCTCTATTTTTTCTCTCAAACGTCTTACCGTCACATCTACTGTACGCACATCACCAAAATAGTCATAACCCCAAACCGTTTGAAGTAAATGCTCACGCGTCATAACTTGTCCAATATGTTTTGCAAGATAATGGAGTAATTCAAATTCACGATGTGTTAACTCAATGGTTTCCCCACGTTTTGATACCACATAGGCATCAGGGTGAATAGTTAAAGCACCTATTGTTAATTCATTATTTTGTATTTCTTCCGTTTTAGACGTTGTATTATCATGTCGACGTAAATTAGCTTTCACGCGCGCCACTAATTCACGATTAGAGAATGGTTTTGTCACATAATCATCTGCACCAAGTTCCAATCCTAATACTTTATCTATTTCGGAATCTTTGGCTGTTACCATAATAATCGGCGTATCATACTTTTTACGTACATCGCGACACACTTCTAAACCATCTTTTTTGGGTAACATTAAGTCCAAAATAATTAAATCTGGATTTACTTCATCCACCATTTCAACTGCTTCTTCACCATCAAACGCGGTAAAAACTTCATATCCTTCTTTTGTTAAATTAAATTTTACTATATCTGAAATAGGCTTCTCATCATCTACAACTAGTATTTTTTTCACTATTGGTCACCGTCCTCAATTCTTCTTCTTTTTCATAAAGGTCATCCACACTATTATACAACATTTTGAATACTTAAAAAACATTTCCGATTTTCAGAATCATTTCAGACTTTTTTGATACTTTTCAGTAAATATTACTTATTTTATTTCGGTATTTTGCGTATGTATGAGAAAAAAATGACGACTTTATATTGGTTGATATATCAATGTTTATAAACATTCTAATCTGTGTTATTTAATTAACTTGTTCTTTTTCATTGTGACTTTCCTACATATAACTTAAACTTAATATATAAATTAATTCATTTAATTTATTCGGCTAATAATTGAAGTAAGACTAGGTTTCCCCTTCCCTTACAAAGTCTAGTCTTATGGAAGCAAAAAAAGTTGAGAGTAAATCTCAACTTTTTTTGTATCTTTTTTATCATGCTAAAAAATCAAGCTTTCGCCTGTGTTTTAATTGCATTTAATTTTGACTTTAATGAATCAATATGACTTTCCGTTGGCTCAACTTCTAAACGTTCAAAGACACTAACCATAGTTTTCAACTCTTCATCATCCAAATCATCGATAATATCTAACAAATTTTGATTGTCTTGTAATTTATCTTTTACCAACAATTTATACTTTAGACGATTTACTGATTCTGTAGTTTTCTCAATACCTCTTTTAGTTAGTTTAGTTACAGCGATGAGACCCATGATGCCTGTTGCTGTAACAACACATTTTGTTGATTTTTTCATACTAATCATCCTCCATCTCTTTACTAGTTATTATAACATCAAAGAATTTTTTCTTGTACTAAAAACCCTTCTTTTTATAACGATACTCTTATCATCTCGCCACAGATTGAATTTTTAATGAAGTAAAAATAAAAAAACATTGTGGAATAAGTTCATACTAACTTATTCCACAATGTTTTTCTCATTTTATGGGCTGTAAGGGGCTTGAACCCTTGACCCACGGATTAAGAGTCCGTTGCTCTACCAACTGAGCTAACAGCCCAATAGTTAACAGATTTATTATATCACTTGTTATTTTTCCACGCAAGAAATTTTCTAGATTTTACGTACTTTCATTGAAATGATATTTCTAGACCTTGTTCCCTCATTCTGTACTAATTCGGCTAATTGGTATAAACAATCAATGTCTTCTAAGTTGCTTATGTCGAGACCTATTTCTTCACCTAATGTTAATAAATCTGCTTCTGGAGTTCCTATTAATAAATTCTCGACTTCCAGTAAAACCAATTCTTTTAAATTTTTAGTCGTCTCGGCTAATTGTAGCCCTTGTGAAAATTTTTCGTGAAAATATAGAAATTCAAAAAATTTTGCCAAAATAAGAAGAATTTTCTCAAAACATTTCTTTCCTGCAATAACTTCATGAGGAAAAATATCCAATAAGACATCTTGTAGCGCTTGCTCATTCCAATTATCTAATGTCTGAAAGTGATAATCAAACATGTATTCACTAAAGGACATAATAACTCTTTGAGACATTCTCCGTTCAGAATAATCAAGTTGTCTATAATAAAATGTTTTTTCAAATACATTTAATTTTTCTTTGGTGTCACTCATCGCTTCTTCAAATAAATGATTAGCTTTTTCTAAATAGTCATTTGCCATTATCTCACCATCTTTTCTGATATCATCTATTCTTCAAAAAGGGATATTAATATCTTGTTCATTAAATATACCATATAAAATTTAAGGTAACCACCTTTTATAAAGGTCATCTGTGCTATTCATTATTATATAAATAATTTAATATAAGTTTATGAATAGTTTCGTCTGATGAGACGACAAATTTGTTTTTTTTCCAAATTTTTTTCTATTTACTTTTATACTTAGTATGTCTATACTAGAGACTATTGGTTAAGAATTTTTATTTTATGAGATTTTTTTCTTTTTCGCCTAAAACACAATAGATAGTAGCCTTCAATAATCTGAACACAATATCTAGTGTTTCGTTATTGACTTTTTTTTATTTCAAGCTATACTTATGTTTATATAATAAAGAACAAATTAGGAGGAAAAACTCATGAGTACAATCACACTATATACAAAAAATAATTGTCCACAATGTCTAATGACTAAGAAATTTTTAGCACAAAAAAATGTTGAATTCAACGAAATTAATATAGATAAAGAACCACAATATATTGATTCATTAAAAAAAGAAGGCTTCCAAAGTGTTCCTGTTTTAAAAACAATAGATGAAGATATTACAATCGTTGGTTTTAGACCAGATCAATTAAGAACGTTGGCGGTTTAAATTATGAGATTAGTCTTTTTTTCTTTAACCGGACAGACAAGACGCTTTATTAATAAAATCGGCCTTCCATCTTATGAAATCGATACTACTAATCCTTTTCATGAAATCAACGAGGATTATCTACTAATCGTTCCTACTTATGACAAAGAAGTCACAGAAGTAGTGAACGATTTTATTGAGTACAAAACCAACCAAGAGCACTTACTAGGTGTTGCAGGTGGTGGCAATCTTAACTTTGGAGACTTATTTGTCTTTACTGCAAAAGACATTGCAAAAGATTATGGCATCCCTCTTGTGTTTTCTTTTGAATTTAGTGGCACAAATGACGATGTAAAAAATTTTAAGAAAGTAGTGAATGAATTTGAGTCTAAAAGATCTGACTGATGTAACTTATTTCGAATTAAACAACGAAATCAACCGCCCCGTAAATGATCAAATTCCCTTATATAAAGATAAAGAAGCCTTAGATGCCTTTTTTAAAGAAAATGTGGAACCAAACACGAAAAAATTTTCCTCTATAGAAGAAAAATTAACATTCTTAACTAAACACGATTATTTAGAAGAAGAATTTCTATCTCTTTACTCACTAGAATTTATTGAATCACTATATGCTTATCTAGCGTCTCAATCATTTACCTTTAAATCATTTATGGCAGCTTACAAGTTTTACTCTCAATATGCCTTAAAAACAAATGATGGCACACAATACTTAGAACGTTATGAAGACCGTGTGGCGTTTAACGCATTGTACTTTGCTAACGGTAATGAAGAACTTGCTATGAGTTTAGCTGATGAAATGATTCATCAACGTTACCAACCAGCAACACCATCCTTTTTAAATGCTGGACGTAAACGTCGTGGTGAGTTAGTATCTTGTTTCTTAGTGCAAGTAACTGATGATATGAACAGTATTGGTCGCTCAATTAACAGTGCCTTACAATTATCACGTATTGGTGGTGGTGTGGGTATCACACTATCAAACTTGCGTGAAGCTGGTGCACCAATCAAAGGATTTGAAGGAGCAGCGAGTGGAGTTGTTCCTGTGATGAAATTATTTGAGGATAGTTTTAGTTATAGTAATCAACTTGGTCAACGTCAAGGGGCTGGTGTGGTTTATTTAAACGTCTTTCACCCAGACATTGAAATGTTCTTATCAACAAAAAAAGAAAATGCGGATGAAAAAATTCGTGTTAAAACATTATCACTTGGTTTGTTAGTACCAGATAAATTCTATGAATTAGCTCGTAATAATGAAGATATGTACTTATTCAGTCCATATAGTGTGGAAAAAGAATATGGCGTACCATTTTCTTACATTGATATTACAGAGGAATATGACAACTTAGTAGCGAATCCACGTATTAGAAAACAAAAAATTGACGCTCGTTACTTAGAAAATGAAATTAGTAAATTACAACAAGAATCTGGTTATCCTTATATCATCAACATTGACACTGCCAACCGTGCCAATCCTATTGATGGTAAAATCATTATGAGTAACTTATGTTCTGAAATCTTACAAGTCCAAAAACCATCTGTCATTAACGATCGCCAAGAATATGACGTCCTTGGAACAGATATTTCTTGTAACTTAGGCTCAACTAATATTGTTAACTTAATGGATAGCCCTGACTTTGGAAAATCTGTTAAAACAATGACACGAGCACTCACTTATATCACAGACGCTTCTGATATTGAAGTTGTTCCATCGATTCAAAACGGTAACCGGCTAAATCATACAATTGGTTTAGGGGCCATGGGATTACATACTTACTTTGCTAAAAATCAAATGGAGTATGGTTCAGAAGAATCATTAGAATTTACTGATGTTTACTTTATGCTACTAAACTACTGGACTTTAGTTGAAAGTAACAATATCGCAAAAGAACGCAACGAATCATTTGATAACTTTGAAAACTCAAAATATGCTACTGGAGAATACTTTGATACGTATATTAAAGATGAAATCAAGCCTTCTTCTAATAAAGTCAAAGAATTATTTGACGGTATTTTCATTCCTACAGCAAAAGATTGGGAAGAATTAAAACAGTCTATTAAACAATATGGCTTATACCATCAAAATCGTCTAGCCGTTGCACCAAATGGCTCAATTTCTTATATCAATGATACTAGTGCTAGTATTCATCCAATTACTCGTTTAATTGAAGAACGTCAAGAAAAGAAAATTGGAAAGATTTACTATCCAGCACCTTTCTTATCTAATGACACGATGCCATACTACACATCAGCTTATGACATGGATATGCGTAAAGTGATTGATGTGTATGCGACAGCTCAAAAACATATCGATCAAGGGATGAGTTTAACGCTATTTATGCGCTCAGATATACCTGAAGGCTTGTATGAATGGAAAACAAAGACAACAAAACAAACAACACGTGATTTAAATATTTTACGTCACTACGCATTCCATAAAGGCGTTAAATCAATTTACTACATTCGTACTTATACTGATGACGATGAGGAAATTGGTAGCAACCAATGTGAAAGCTGTGTTATTTAAGGAGGAACAATAAATGACCACGTTAGACAATAGCTATTACCAAGCAATTAACTGGAATGCTGTTGAAGACATTATTGATAAGTCCACTTGGGAAAAATTGACAGAACAATTTTGGTTGGATACACGTATTCCTTTATCAAACGATTTAGATGATTGGCGTAACTTTAACGACGATCAAAAAGAAAATATCGGTCTGGTATTTGGTGGGTTAACACTACTAGATACGATTCAATCTGAAAGTGCCATCGAAGCCTTACGAAAAGACAGCCGTACACCTCATGAGGAAGCTGTGTTAAACAATATTCAATTTATGGAATCTGTTCATGCCAAAAGTTATTCATCCATCTTTAGTACACTAAACACTAAAGCTGAGATTGAAGAAATTTTTGAATGGACAAACACCAATCCTCAACTACAAAAAAAAGCTGAGATTATTAATGAAATTTATTTAAATGGATCCCCACTACAAAAAAAAGTAGCCAACGTGTATGCTGAAACGTTTCTTTTCTACTCTGGTTTTTACGCACCATTGTACTACTTAGGAAACAACAAATTAGCAAACGTAGCTGAGATTATTAAATTAATCATCCGTGATGAGTCAGTTCATGGGACTTATATTGGGTATAAATTTCAACTAGGTTTCAATGAATTAAGTAATGAAGAACAAGAAGAAATGAAAGAATGGATGTATGACTTACTCTTCACTCTTTACGAAAACGAAGAAGTCTATACTGAATTATTATATGATAAATTAGGTTGGACAGATGAGGTTAAAACATTCTTGCGTTATAATGCAAATAAAGCTCTAATGAACTTAGGGATGGTTCCATTATTCCCAGATACAGCCAATGACGTGAACCCTATTGTCATGAACGGCTTATCAACTGGTACAAGTAACCATGACTTTTTCTCTCAAGTAGGAAATGGTTATTTACTTGGGACAGTAGAAGCAATGGAAAATGATGATTACTTAATCGGTATGTAAAACCAAAAAGACTCACCCGTTTATTACAAAACTCTAAAAACACACCCGTTTTATTTCACATAAATTCAACGGGTGTGTTTTTATGGTTAAAAGAATATCTCACCCAGTAGAAGTAAAATAAAAAAGCCCTCCCTAATTATCAAGGAGAGCAATTATTAATTAAAAAAGCGATTGTATCTTTTTGTAATATATGTCACAACTAATAAACAGAGACTAGAAATGATAAGTACAATATTAACACCCAGCTTATCTGATACAATACTTAACAAGATTAAACTTAAAGAAAAAATCAATGAACATAATATACACTACTTGTTGAATAAACTGATGCAATTTTTTCTGAGGATATTTTTTGTTATGTAACTGTCACTTGAGGAATATTTTTCATTATTTTTTCTACTTTCACTTAGGTGAATAATTTCATCACCTGTTTAAATTATTTACACTAAGTGAAATGGTCTAAATTTGTCTCATAAGATGCTCCTAGCTACGATGTATTTGTTTAAGTTTACCACTTTTAAAACAAAAAATAAAACACCCCTTTATTAAAGAGTGTTTCTTCAAATAGATTAATTATCTTGTGGCATAAATAGGCTTTTATTTTTATTCAAGATTAATAGTAAAATAACCATTGTCACAACACCAGTCAGTAAACCACTTATCCCATTTGCTACTAATGAATACGTCACTGGGGATAATCCCCAAATGGCATATTTACCCCAAAAGATAAATCCGGCAATAAAATGAAAAATGTAACGCGCTAACACACCAACAAATGTTCCAGAAACAACATATCTCCAAGCATTTGATGAATTAGTTTTCAAAGTTGCTTGTAGTTTTTTACTAAACAAGCCAGAAAAACCAGCCGCTGCAAAAGCAAAAATGTATTCAATAATAACTTGAGAGACGGTTAAAAAATAAACTTGTCCCATTAAAAAATGTAGTAAGCCCCAAACTAACCCAGCATATATTCCCGGTACAGTTCCACGACGTAATGCATATAATGTTAAGGGAATCATTCCTAAGGAAACAGAAAATCCTGTCCCTATATTTAATGGAATAAACGATAATGCCATTGATAATGCGGCAACGATCGTCCCCTCTAAAATAATTCTTGACCTTTTAGACATAAAAAAACTCCTCCTATTATTGATTCATACGTGACCAATCAACAAAAGAGCAGTACTTACTTGCTACCACTTCACACAATTCCTACGATTGAATTAACAATATCAGGTTCGAGGGTTTAGAGTTTAGACTCATTCTCAGCTTGAAGGGCTCCCCTTTGTGACGGTTATGTATTTGATTTATTCCACACACAGTATGTCATGTATCCGCTTAAGAGTCAAATTAATCACTCATACTCTGTTAATCATCTAATTATTTAATTATTCAGATACAATATTTTTACAAATTTGAATAATATCAGTCATCCCTTGCGCTAAGCGATGATAGTCATTAACAAGTAAGTAGCATATTTCCTCTATCTTTTTTGCATTCTTTAAAAAATTCTGCTCCTTATTCATAACATAATCATACAAATATTACGTTAATACATAAAGAGTTCGTTGTTGAAATCCCTCACCCGTATCTTTTTTGACATCAAAAAACGCTTCACGATACTTTTTTAAACTTTTCTAGTCTTAATTTTCCTATGCCTTGTCTGAATTTAACATATATTTTATATTACTTTTCTTCTATATTCTAGTGTAAAAGCTCAATAACTCGTAACAATTTCTCTTATAAATACCAAATTTTTATCATCATTATATAAAAAGAAGCTATTTTTGATAAAATAATTTCTTTTACATAACACACTACATACATTTTTCTGTTTCATATAATTTCTAATATAGCTAAAACCATGAATAAAAAATGTGATTACTAATTTCCAATTAATTCTTGGTAAATAGTAATCACATAGATATTTTTATTATTTATATCTTATATAAAAATATTATATTAATTGAGGCAAAATAACATCACACATGATAATAGTAATAAAAAACCAATATAAATTAATTCTATATCAAATTTATCTCCAGTTTTTGGTAATTGTCGTCTGATATTTTTTTTGTCCTTAACAATAATTCTATCCGCCGTCTTTTGATTGCTCATTTTCATCTCAGTCACTTCACTGGTTTCACCTGCTTTAATCGCAAATCGTTGAGGGCTCGTGTCTAACTCATACCCCTCTGGGGCTTGAGTTTCCACAAAGTAATACGACCCCACAGATAAGCCCTCATAATTTAAAATGCCTTTCGCATTCGTGGTCAATTCACTCGCCACTTCCTCACCCGCGGCCGTATACAAACTAAATTTGGCCCCAGATAATACCT
This sequence comes from Vagococcus luciliae, assembly GCF_024637875.1. Taxonomy (NCBI): domain Bacteria; kingdom Bacillati; phylum Bacillota; class Bacilli; order Lactobacillales; family Enterococcaceae; genus Vagococcus; species Vagococcus luciliae. The sequence goes on from NZ_CP102451.1 coordinate 277,528, forward strand.
CATGCGTTAACCCATCTTCTTTGATCAATCGAACGGCCCCACGTTCTTCCGCCGTCTTTTGATTGCTCATTTTCATCTCAGTCACTTCACTGGTTTCACCCGCTTTAATCGCAAATCGTTGAGGGCTCGTGTCTAACTCATACCCCTCTGGGGCTTGAGTTTCCACAAAGTAATACGACCCCACAGATAAGCCCTCATAATTTAAAATGCCTTTCGCATTCGTGGTCAATTCACTCGCCACTTCCTCACCCGCGGCCGTATACAAACTAAATTTGGCCCCAGATAATACCTCATGCGTTAACCCATCTTCTTTGATCAATCGAACGGCCCCACGTTCTTCCGCCGTCTTTTGATTGCTCATTTTCATCTCAGTCACTTCACTGGTTTCACCCGCTTTAATCGCAAATCGTTGAGGGCTCGTGTCTAACTCATACCCCTCTGGGGCTTGAGTTTCCACAAAGTAATACGACCCCACAGATAAGCCCTCATAATTTAAAATGCCTTTCGCATTCGTGGTCAATTCACTCGCCACTTCCTCACCCGCGGCCGTATACAAACTAAATTTGGCCCCAGATAATACCTCATGCGTTAACCCATCTTCTTTGATCAATCGAACGGCCCCACGTTCTTCCGCCGTCTTTTGATTGCTCATTTTCATCTCAGTCACTTCACTGGTTTCACCCGCTTTAATCGCAAATCGTTGAGGGCTCGTGTCTAACTCATACCCCTCTGGGGCTTGAGTTTCCACAAAGTAATACGACCCCACAGATAAGCCCTCATAATTTAAAATGCCTTTCGCATTCGTGGTCAATTCACTCGCCACTTCCTCACCCGCGGCCGTATACAAACTAAATTTGGCCCCAGATAATACCTCATGCGTTAACCCATCTTCTTTGATCAATCGAACGGCCCCACGTTCTTCCGCCGTCTTTTGATTGCTCATTTTCATCTCAGTCACTTCACTGGTTTCACCCGCTTTAATCGCAAATCGTTGAGGGCTCGTGTCTAACTCATACCCCTCTGGGGCTTGAGTTTCCACAAAGTAATACGACCCCACAGATAAGCCCTCATAATTTAAAATGCCTTTCGCATTCGTGGTCAATTCACTCGCCACTTCCTCACCCGCGGCCGTATACAAACTAAATTTGGCCCCAGATAATACCTCATGCGTTAACCCATCTTCTTTGATCAATCGAACGGCCCCACGTTCTTCCGCCGTCTTTTGATTGCTCATTTTCATCTCAGTCACTTCACTGGTTTCACCCGCTTTAATCGCAAATCGTTGAGGGCTCGTGTCTAACTCATACCCCTCTGGGGCTTGAGTTTCCACAAAGTAATACGACCCCACAGATAAGCCCTCATAATTTAAAATGCCTTTCGCATTCGTGGTCAATTCACTCGCCACTTCCTCACCCGCGGCCGTATACAAACTAAATTTGGCCCCAGATAATACCTCATGCGTTAACCCATCTTCTTTGATCAATCGAACGGCCCCACGTTCTTCCGCCGTCTTTTGATTGCTCATTTTCATCTCAGTCACTTCACTGGTTTCACCTGCTTTAATCGCAAATCGTTGAGGGCTCGTGTCTAACTCATACCCCTCTGGGGCTTGAGTTTCCACAAAGTAATACGACCCCACAGATAAGCCCTCATAATTTAAAATGCCTTTCGCATTCGTGGTCAATTCACTCGCCACTTCCTCACCCGCGGCCGTATACAAACTAAATTTGGCCCCAGATAATACCTCATGCGTTAACCCATCTTCTTTGATCAAACGTACTGCTCCAAATATTGGAAAAATTGGGTTTGGATCCCATCGATGAGTCTCACTATTTATTTTAATATTTTTCCCGATTATACTACCATCAAGATTTTTATCCACATTTATATCTGCCTTTGGAGCCAAAACAGTCCCTAAAAAAGGGGCCTCTATATTTAAACCTGTAATATTATTTCCAAAGTTCCATATCAAATTAGCATCTGAAAAATCCTCTGTTTCATGGTTACTACGATTGTTATATTCTATTTTAGACAATACATTCAGTTTATTGACTTCCCCTGTAACATTTATAATGACTAATTTGTTGTAAGGATTAATAATTTGAAAAGGAGTATTACTCTCTAATAACTCACTCTTAATATTTATAAAAACGGTATCTTCTTTAATTTCGGGGACTATAAATTTTCTTATGTTTTTATCTTCAAAACTATTATTATCTAAAAATATTTTACTTAACGTATAAAAATATGATGCTTTTTGTTCTAATCTATTAAATTCATATTGAAAATCTATATATTCTTTATTGTGATCCTGATAAATAGAAGAAATCGGTACGTGATCCAATTTGATCCCGTTAAGAGACACATAACGACCATTATCTACTATATCTAACTTATTATCTTTTCCAACTACAAATTTTGTAGACCGTTGATCATTTTCGTTAATAAATGAAGAACTAACAATACTATGAACTTTATTTAAGTATACTATTTCTTGATTCAATGTTCCTTCACGAATATCCGTTCCAAAATTCGAGTTAGCATAAAAATTATTACAAGCAATATTACCATTAACATGTGCTCCTATTTCAACACTATTTTCAGCAAAAGCATGAAACTTAGATGCTATACCCAACTCACCTAAATTGGGGCCCAAATCTGAATAAATATCTCCCCCTTCTGGAAATGACTGACCACTCGCAACAGTTACAATACCCATACAGAATAAAAACAAAGTTACAAAAATCATCCAAACCCTTATAATGCTTTTTTTCATACTTCATCCTCCTCATTGCTCAAAAATTCACAATCGTTATGTCGTAATTATAACACTTTAAACGATAAAAAAGAATACTTTGTATAATAAATAAAAAGTAAAAAACATTATTATATTAAAAATAAAGTAAGAAAATACATTTTCCTACTTTATCAAATCTAACTACCATTATTATCTTTCATCAAACATTAATCCAAATTTCTTTTATCATGGTAATCTTTCTTTTTTTGATTCCATATTTTTTTATCTTTTTCACTAACTTCACGAATTAATTTAGCAGGATTTCCCCCCACAATTGTATTATCAGGAACATCTTTTGTTACTACCGATCCTGCGGCAATAACCGCATTTTTACCAACTGTTACTCCAGGTAGGATAATTGAATTTGCTCCTACCCACACATTATCTTTAATTGTAATTGGGTACCCAAATTCTAATTTTTCAATACGAATATCTGGATCAATTGGATGACCTGCTGTATATAACCCTACTCTTGGACCTAACATCACATTATTTCCAATAGTTATCTGATTAACATCCAAAAAAATACAATCCATATTAGCAAAAAAATTATCGCCTACTTTTGTATGTCTGCCATATCCTACATGAACAGGCGGAAGTATATGAGGATTGTCCCCAGTTGAATCAAACAACTCTTTTACTAATTGCTTAATCCTATCTTGGTTTTCTATAGGCTCCATATTTATTTTTTGAGCAATTATTTTTCCGTTAAGTGATTTATTTTCTTCTAAAATATGTTTTGATACATATAATTCACCATTCAACATCTCTTCATATTCAAAATCATTAGGCATAAAAAAACACTCCAATCTAGATAAAGATAAACTACAATTCAATATCATAAATTTTATCAAATATAGTAATTTAAGTACAACTTAACACTCTTATAAATATTAGAAGTGATAAAAATAGCTCTCATCCTACTATTGGCAGTAAGAAAGTTGATAGAACTTATCCAAATATATAAATCGTTGTTTCTATGAGTTAATTACTAAATATTGTCTTAGAAAACCTATAGAAAGGAAAGAAATAATGATTAAACAAATTTCAATGATACTAATATGAGAACTCATCAACCAAAAAATTAGATAGTTAGATTAGTAATTACTTTTATTATTTTAATTAATTTTTTTGGCATATCGGGCTATAGATTAGTCAGAAATACTGATATTTCTTCGAAAATTCACCTTATAACTGTTTTTAGTAATGGAGATATTTAAGTGAAAATATCCATTTTATCGTATCATGTCATCTTATATGTCTAGTAAAGATACTGAAAGTAGCGTGATATAAATAACACTTGGATATAGTTTTGACTGATCTTTTAAACACAAAGAAAGCATCATCATTCCATATGATAAAGAATTCTTTAATGGCATTGATACACTCCATATCGTCAGTCCTGATGACGAAGTGTTATCATCTATTCCTTTGGATGAAAAAAGAATTAGATATTTCCTTTCTTTCCATGATATAGTTATCCAAACAAACAACGAGGAGAAAAATATATGATTATTTGGATAAATGGGGCATTTGGCGCAGGTAAAACAACAGTGGCGACTGAATTAGTTAAACAAATTCAACCTTCCTTTTTGTATGATCCAGAAAATATTGGTGATATTTTTCGTTCAAACTTACCAATCAGTATGCAAAAAAATGATTTTCAATATTATCCTGAATGGCGTCAGTGGAATGTTTATCTACTTAAAAAAATTTATCAAGAATACGATGGAGATATCATTGTACCTATGACGATTTACAAAGCAGAAGCTGTTTCTGAGATTCTTGGAAAGTTACGTGAAGAAAATATACCAGTTTGTCATATTCAACTCGATGTGCCAAAAGAAACTATTATTTCAAGACTCCAAGAACGTCCTAAAGCATTAATTGAATGGGGTGAGAGTAAAGTCGATGAGATAATAGAAGCATTCAATGCTTTTCCACAAGACGATAAAATAATGAATGATGAGAGACCAATAAAAGAGGTCTTATCTGACATCATAAAAAAAATAGAACAGCAGAGATAAATTACCTTATCTTCTGCTGTCTTTTAATTATCTATCCAATATCTTCTGACTAACTTACCATCTGATTCATCCAACACTTTATTTTCAAGTATGCCACCATTATGTTCAATTACTTTGGCTGACCCAATATTATCATCATTACAAGTGATGAGTAATTTTTTAATAGGACTTTCTTTCTTCTCAAGTAACATCTCTTTAAGCATTCGGCTTCCATAACCTTTGTTTCTTTCAGACGGAGCGACTGAATAACCAATGTGTCCGCCAAAATGAAACAAATACTCATTCAACTCATGTCTAAAGTGAATCATTCCTATAATCTTTTTATCTGTTTCTCTAACAAATAAATACTGCTCTCCCGTGACAAAATCTGGATTAGGAATTGTTTCGTTGGATTCGTATAATACAAGATGTTCTATCCAATCTTGTATATTGGTAAAATTAGATAACCCACTTGCCCCATCTATCCAATTAACACCTGATTGACTTAAAAATTCTGTTTTATAATCTAATATCTCTTTTTCCCATTCAGTTGTTGGTTTAATTAATAACATTTTCGTCACATACTTTCTAAAGAATTTAAGAAATCATCGATTTCTTTTGAGTTCGTTAATTTGATTAAAGTTTGTTCACTAGTCAAATCCTTAAGATACTCCTCTATCAACGGCTCATGATTTTTTGAAAATTGCCAGACCCATCTGATAAACTCCCGATCTAATTTCTCTGGACAGTTTTCTTGCATATCTGGACGAGTTTTTCCACGATAACTAATAAAACGCTTAAACACATGATACAAACAAGTCATTCTTGAACGTTTTAAATAAATGATGGTGTCTGCTTCTTTTATCCGAATATCTAACGTACTACTATAATTTCCATCAATAATCCAAGAATTCTGTTTGACTATATCATACAATATCTCTCGTTGCTCTTCCTTTGTGCTCATCTTCCATTGTGGTTTCCAAAACAATTTATCTAAATGATACAATTTTATTATTAAACTATCAGCTAATTTTTTTGCTAGGGTACTTTTTCCTGTACCAGGAGAACCTATGATTATCATTTTTTGCATCTAGCATTCCACTCCTTGACATTATATGAATTTAGCTATATAGCTGATCACCTATACACATGTAGAAAAAAATCCAACCGTTAACCTGGTTGGATTTTTTCTATTTCTTCCATTACTTGTTATTTCCGTCTAAACCCACGTTTCTCTAAACGCTTATATTCTTTATAAGAATACACACTTAATAAAATACCTAATATTAAAAATACTAGACTTACTATAACTTGTACTAGCATTGGTAATTTAAGACTTTCTACAATCCATACTTTCATGTGATCGTCAATAATCGATAAATAAGTCAGTGGATTTTTCATTGATAGAATAACGGTAAAAGATACAAGTAACAAACCTGTACTCGTTATCACATAGGCAATATTTCTTACAAACACATGCTTATATCGACCGCTTGCAAAGTACAAACATAAAATTAATAAACACAATACGATAAGCGACACAATCAAAACTATTGTAGTTAATCGTTTGATTAAACTAACTCGTAAACCAATTGTTGAAATAATTTTATTATGAATTTTTCCATTATAAATCTCGATGCTTTTTGTAATGAATTGGTCGACAGACACTTGATTTTCTGCTGTAATAGGTTTATTTTCTTTTTTAGCATACTCTTCTACCGCGGTCTTTAGCCTTGATTCAACTACCTCTTGTTTTATTTCATAAGATTCGCCTTTGAACGCCTTAGTTATAAATTGATCAAAATCTTTTGTCACTTCCGATTGTGATACTATTTGATTTAATCCGTCCTGTTTTATGCCACTAGCCATCCCGATATCTTGAATCGATTGATTAATTGAATCAGTTAAACTTTTAGTATAATCACTTTCCATAGCTACCTTTATCCAATGATTTGAAGATAGCAAAAATGGTTTTGCAATCAGTATCTCACTAGCAATCAATAAACATAATACAGAAAGTAATGTTAGCAAAAATTGATAGACATGCTTTATCGTTTTATTCATCTAAACATCCTTTCTCTATTGGTTTTGGTCAATCATTTTTCCAGAAATCCGTTCAGCATAGACAAACAATCGATTATCAGTTAAACCAATCATATCTATCGGATAACACGTGTATAAAATTAATTGATTATTATCTGATTTTTTATAGAGGGTTTCAATAGCAGACTTATCGTCAAATCGAGCAACTTTTTTATGAGTTACTTTGTACTGATACGTTTCATAACTTGTTTTAATAGTAATTGTATCACCTGATTCAACTCCACCTAAGGCTGCTAAATCTGCCGTATTATGACCACCTATAAGTGTCGTTCCTTCTTCACCAGGAAAAACACTCCCATTAAATTGCCCTACTCCTTCTCTCAAATCTTCCTGAGAATCACCATAAATTAATCTTGCTTGAACATTATATTTATCTATATTAACTATCCCATACTCCGTTCCTAGACTAGGATATTCAATCTGACTCGAAGGGATTTTATTTTTTACAGATGTAATATTTTTTTGCTTAGCTTCATCAAAGATAGAACTAACTTTTTTATTTTCTGCTTTTTCTGTAATGCTAATAGCACTGACAAATAAGTCAACTGTCTCTCTAAATGGCAAGAATAATAATAATAAAATGACATAGGCAGAAATAAAAAAGAGTACTGGCATATAAACATATGCCAGTACTCTTTTATTCATTAACAACTAGCTCCTCTTCTTTTTGACAAGAAACCTGTCGCTACTGTTAATGCCACTAAACTAGCAATTGTCATGATGGCACTAGTTAGTGAAATACCGGTTGTTTTTACAACTGGATTACTACTTGTTGTCGCAACAAATACTTTTTGTCCAGCATTATTTGTAACATTTCCTTTACTATCCACAGATAAACCTAGTGCTTTTGCTGCTTCTAAAATATGATTTTGAATTTGATTCTGTATATTTTTAGGTAACTGTTTTAAGAAATCTTCCAAACCTGTTGCTTGAATACCTGCTGAATTATCAATAGCTAATTGTTTAGCCGCTTCAATATGACCAACTACAGTATTAACAGTTGTAGCACTATAATCATTGGTTTTTAAATCATTTTCAGCTTGCTGAATATCAGTTGCCGAAAAGAAAAAACGTTGGCCTTCTTTAGTCGTAATACCTGCATTCAAAGAATCTAATATACGTTGTTCATCAGTAGAGATTGCTCCAGCAGCATTCGCTGTAATCGGCAACATGACTACTAACAAAGTAAAAATAAGTGATACTAATTTTTTCATTAATTAAAACCTCCTTTTTATACCACTATATTATATCACAACCTAATGATACAACCTACTTTTTTATCTATTTTTTCTAATATTTTTCTAATCATATCTATTGTTCATTCCTTTATACGACTATATAACATAGTACTTTTTTTGATATTACATTATAATAAATAAAAGGAGGTCAAACATGAAAAAACTTCTAAAAGATAATATACTATTATTACTCAGTATTTTTTTTATTCTATTGCTACAATTATTTTTTATTTCCTCAACTAAGGTGTCCGGCGAGTCAATGAATTATACTTTACAACATAATGATCGTAGTTTAGTACTTAAAAGTAACTCTGCCAAACGATTTGATATTATTATCTTTAACAGCAATAAACTAACTGGCGAAGACAAACAATATGTTAAGCGTATTATTGGTTTACCTGGTGAAACTGTTTGCTATAAAAAGAAACAACTTTTTATCAATAATAAACAAGTAAGTGAACCCTTTGATTTAAAAAACAGAGTACATACTGGAGATTTTTCTTATAAATTAAATCGTAATGAATTTTTTGTTTTGGGTGATAATAGAGGAAATTCAATCGACAGTAGACATTTTGGTTGTATTAATAAACGCGATATTGTGGGAAAAATGATTTATCGTTTCTTTCCACTTCACTCCATTGGAAAAATAAATTAAAGGAAAGTGAGATAATATGAACTTAGGAACCATTATTACAAGTAAACGAATTGAAAAACAACTAACCCAAGATCAATTAGCGAAAAAATTACACGTTACAAAAGATACTATTATAGAGTGGGAAGATAGTACTCTCTATCCAGATATAAATGATTTAGTAGAACTTGCAAAACTATTAGGTTTTTCCTTGGATGACCTATTCCTAACAGACAATCAGACACCATTAAAGCCTATCATGAAGCAAACAAATAAACACTATTTTCAATTTTCCATCATTATGTCCCTAGTGACTTTAATTATTTTATTGGCTATTTTATTGGTATCATTGCTAAATGAAAATTCCAAGCTGATTATTTCTGGAACTATTATTTTAGGAGAATTAGTGAATCTATTTGCACTCACTTATTATATAAAAAAACTAAATTAATTAAAAAATCACAAATCTATATTTTGTGATTTTTTAATATACTTAAGTAAATCTATTAGAATCTTGCTACTTAATTCTAAATACAAATAGTTCCATTTTCATCTACTTAATATCAACTTCTCCCTGTCAATAGTGACACCTTATATTCTTTTTTATTTAACTCTTTCGAGAATTATTCTTAGAAAGTTATATTCATTACTTTTTATTATAAAATGATTAAATAATTAATAAATAATAAATATCATTAGTCTTCTAATGAAAAACTATCATAATATGACTATAATTATGATAGTTTGATTTATAAGGAGGTCTACTTTGTTACAAAAATATCTATGGCGCTTTTTTGCCGCCATCCTTTTAACCTTAAATATTTGGTGGATTTATCAAACATTGCAATATAATCAATACCATGAACCTTTAGGGAAAATTACTAAAATTGAAACAAGCAATAAACAAGACACTATTGATGAACATCAAAATAAAGACGTTCTAACAACTCAAAAGATAGAATTAATTGTATTATCCTCTCAATATAAAGGAAAAAAACTAACTCTTTCAAATACCTTTAGTCAATCAAAAATTAAGGATCAAGATTATAAAAAAGGCGAGTTAGTATTTCTATCTATCAAGGATAGTAACATGTCACAAACTACCATTCTCGATACTAAACGAGACACAGGTTTGGCTATCATGATGTTTTGTTTTGTTCTTTTACTGATACTTATAGGAAGAAAAAATGGGGTTATGTCTCTACTGGGACTTATAATAAATACTGGTCTTTTTTACTGCTTATTAATCATTTATGAACAGATTTCTAGTCAATCTCTTGTGTGGCTTTGCTTACTATTTTTTCCTATCATTGTGTCTAGTACGTTAATTATTTCAAATGGTTGGAATCAAAAAACTAATATTTCTATTTTAGCAACAATTTGTAGCACACTAGTGACTTTTATCATTGGAGTAGGCGTAATCACTTTATTAAAACATAAAGGACTTCGTTATGAAGAAATGGAATTGATTACTCGTCCCCAACATGCTCTCTTCATCTCTAGTTTATTAATTGGGACGATGGGAGCATCAATGGATATTTCCATTACACTCAGTACTGCCATGAATGAAATCGGTCAAAGACATAAGCAATTAACCCCTCAAACATTGTATCAATCAGGGATACAAGTTGGATCTGATGTCATTGGTCCAATGATTAATATTATGTTTTTTTCTTATTTAAGTGGATCCATTCCTTTAATCCTTATTTTTTTAAGAAATGGTATGTCCTTTAATTATACGTTTCCTATCTCTCTCTCGCTCGAAGTGACTCGTGCATTAATTGGAAGCATTGGGATTGTCTTAACTATCCCCATTACCAGTTTCATTGCAAGTATTTTTCTAACAAGGAGGAATGAACATGAGTGTTAACTTAGGCTTACTTCTAGTTCTTATCTTGTTATTATGGTTTTTTCAAAAAAAAAAGGGATTACTTACATTAATTACATTGGGGATTAATTTAGCGATGCTATTTTTCATGATTTTAGGAATCAACTTGGGCTTTTCTCCAATTATATTGACAGTTATAACCTCTATTTTAATCAGTGCAAATAATCTATTTAATATTAATGGGTTTAACCCTTCAACAAAGTCAGCTTTTTTAAGTAGTACATTCATTATTTTACTCATGGTTTTCCCGATATTTTTTACCACTTCCTTATTGCATCTTCAAGGAATCCCTCTTGAAGGATTGATGGAAATGGATATGTACTCGTTACATATTGGAATATCTTTTATTGATCTGAGTGTAGCTGTCCTTCTTATGACTGTCGTTGGCGCTATTAACGATATTGCTATTTCAATTACCTCATCGATGATTGAAATTAAAGAACAACTTCCTGACCTGTCTCTTTCTGAATGGAAATCTTCTGGTCTAACAGTGGGCAAAGATGTTTTAGGACCAACAATTAATACCCTCATTTTCGCGGCTATAGGTAGTCAGTTTGCGTTATTAATTTGGGTATTTGATTTGAATTATAGTCTAACACAACTGGTAAACAGTAAATTAATTGTCACAGAATGGGTTGCGATTATTTTTAGCGGGATTAGTATTTCCATCACGATTCCCATTACGATTTTCTTACTCATAAAACAAGTTAAAAATTGACAATTCATTATATTCTGTTAAAATAAAATACGATAAATGAATTTTGTTAGGTGAGGCTCCTATGCAAACACAGGCTATTGCCCAAAAACGTCGAGAGACACCAATGGGTAGAACAGGAATTGTCGTTAAGGCTTTTCATAAGATAGCTAAGATTTTTCTTTACGTTGCATAGTGCTAAAGCTCAACATATTACTTAAAATATGTTCGTTCTTTCAAGCCCTAACCTCTTTATTTGGTTAGGGCTATTTTTAATTTTAGGAGGTGGATGATTATGATGATAGTTGTTGCCATTGCAATTGTTGTGGCTCATATTGTAGGACACAATGCGACAGAAATAGTTACAGACATGCCAATATTATCTGAAGATTTTGACCCTCATCCCACTCTAGTTGGATGTCGTCAATTTAACTAAGCCTTCCTAACAATTATTTATCGAACAAAAAACAGGAGTGACTTGAAGCTCCTGTTTTTCTCTTGTTAAAATAATTAATAATTCTTTGAACAAAATAATTGAAAACGTTTGCATTTTATTTAGAAATAGGTTATTATAAGCACATAAGGAACTACAATTCCCACAATTAGTTAACAAGATATTTAGATTTTATCAGCTTTAAATGAGAAAGGTAATATTTAAAAGATTTGTAACTGGTTGACATGTAAACAGAAACACATGTAAGTGAATTACAGTTTAAACAAGATAGAAAGGCGTGGGAATTTGAAATCTTCCTTATTAACTGAATAAGACCTAACAGGTGTTTAAGAATGATTGGAGAAACAAAAAATACTCCAGCGTGAAACGTACGACAAAATCCTGTTAGGTCTATTTTTTTATCAAAAAATAAATAAATCTATTGTAGAAAAAAAGAATGATGAGGCATCTCATCATTCTTTTAATCTTTCAGGCATCATAAATTCAAGAAATTCAGTCAACCCATCTTGAATAAATAATTCTTCCCTATCATACATAGATAAAGACGTTCTAATAAGAGACTCTTTATTATCCAATATTTTTTGTGCCCAATGAGGATCAATAATCATAGAACGGCCAACTGCTACAAAATCAGCATTCGCTAGAACATTTTTGACATCTTTTAAAGTTCTCACGTCACCTATTCCAATTAAAGGGACTCTATTATTTATTTTTTGATAAACATATTCAAGCATCGATTTATCCTGATAAAAAGGAGAAATAGATTTACGATTATAATCATTTAAAGAAATATGAAGATAATCCAATCCTTTATTAGATAATTTATCGATTAAGAACAACGTATCTTCAAATTTAATACCAGGATTTTCAAACTCCTCTGGTGAGAATCGATACCCAATAATAAAATTTTCTACATCTGATTGATCAACTGTATCAATTATTTCATCAACAATAGCATCAATAAAATGGTATCTTTTTTCTAATGTACCACCCCATTCATCTTTTCGTCGATTAGAATGTGGTGAGAAAAATTGTTGAATAATATAAGTATTTGCTCCATGTATTTCAACTCCATCAAATCCTGCCTTAATTGCACGAGTTGTAGCTTGCTTGAAGCTATCGATTAAATGTAAAATATCACTTTCAGTCATTTCACGTGGCATTTCCGCATCTGGTCTTTCTGCAGCTATACTACTTGCTGAAATTGGTTGAGTACCACGCAAAATCTGAGAATCAGTCATTCTTCCAGCATGAAAGATTTGTAGAATAGCCTTGGTACCATTTTTTTTAATACTACTTGCAAGTTTACTCAAACCAGGAATCTGTCTATCGTCATAAACTCCCAATTCGCCTTCCCATCCTTTACCATCTTCTTGAACATTAGCCGCAGCTGTGATTACTGCTCCCACGCCACCTGAACGCAAACCATAATAATTTGCTTCATCCGTCGTAATAACGCCATCGTAAAAAGACATCTTAGTTGTCATTGGGGCCATAAACAATCTATTTTTTAATGTTAATCCTCGCTTAAATGTTACACTATCAGTAAAATTCTTCAACATGATCCTCACCTTTCATAAAATTTTATATAAATGCATGCGCACGCATTTTATGAATCGTATGTTATAATAAAAAAAGTCTATGAGCAAGCATAATGACTTAATCATAAACTTTCATTTAGGATAATTTCTATATATCTCTCAGCTTCAATCAACATATTTTTTCCTTTTTCTGTTAGATGGATATATATACCACGTTTATCATCTAGACACGTTTTTCTTTCTATCATACCATAATCTTCACTTTCCATTCTAACCATCATTCTAGACATCGCACTTTGACTTAAATTAAAATATTTACTTATATCAATCAATTTAATACAGTGGCTAGGTGTCTTTCCCAAATAATATAAAACATAATATTCATTTAATGATAAATTCACTTTTCTTTTTAGTGTATTTTCTAATTTCTTTTCTAGCTTATTATGCTGATTGGTATAATCTAACCATCTCTCCATTAAATTATTCTCCATACTCACATTCCTCACAGTACTATGTATCATATCTACACTATACATCATTTAAGTAACTAATAAAATTAATAATATTTTTAATGTATCAGCCTATTATTATCTGATGTCTATTGTAATAATGGTGAATTTAACAAATGTTTATAATTATTACACTATTTATTAACAAAAAATTCACAAATTATAGATATTATATGAATGTACCAACAAAACAACCCTAACAAACTTTTTCATTTTATTTACTCCTCCAAAGTAAATAAAAACAACTCCTTCCTTGAATGGTTAAGCCATTCAAGGTTTTTTTATTTCCAAACTATAAAAACAATAATGATTTAATTACTTCATTATTTCCTATTTCTAATGGTTATGAACAACAAATTATATCATCGTAAGTTAGAATCTTTGACATTCTTTTTACTTATACATAGTATTAGCGTTAAGAAATAAGAAGGGGGTCATTGAAATGAATGAAAATTATTTAACTACATCTCATGGGGCACATGTTGGAGATAATCAAAATTCCTTAACTGCAGGGGAATTTGGTCCTGTCTTAATTCAAGATGTTCATTTATTGGAAAAATTAGCACATTTTAACCGAGAACGTGTTCCTGAACGTGTTGTCCACGCAAAAGGAGCGGGTGCTCACGGTGTTTTTAAAGTAACAAATGATGTTTCTCATTATACAAAAGCAAATTTTTTATCAGAAGTTGGTAAAGAAACAGACATGTTTATTAGATTATCAACGGTAGCTGGAGAATTAGGTGCTGCTGATACATTACGTGATCCTAGAGGTTTTGCAATTAAATTTTATACGGAAGAAGGAAATTATGATTTAGTAGGAAATAATACACCAATCTTTTTTATCCGCGATCCTCTAAAATTTCCAGATTTTATACATACACAAAAACGCGATCCCAGAACCCATCTAAAAAGCCCGACTGCTATGTGGGATTTTTGGTCTCTATCGCCAGAGTCATTACACCAAGTGACTATTTTAATGAGTGATCGTGGTATTCCTGCAACGTTTCGTCATATGCATGGTTATGGTAGCCATACCTACACATGGATAAATCAAACAGGTGAAAAATATTTTATTAAATACCATTTTAGAACAAACCAAGGTGTCAAAAACTTAGATTCTTCATTAGCTGCAAAATTAGCGGGTGAAAATCCAGATTATCATATTGAAGATTTATCAAATGCTATCGAACATGGTGACTTTCCTTCTTGGACACTCTATGTTCAAATCATTCCTTTTGAAGAGGGATTAAATATGAAAGAGACTCTATTTGATGTCACAAAAACTGTATCACAAAAAACATATCCTCTCGTTGAAGTTGGGATTATGACATTAAATCGTAATCCAGAAAATTACTTTTCTGAGGTAGAACAAGCCACATTTTCTCCTGGTAACACTGTACCTGGTATTGATGTATCACCAGACAAATTATTACAAGGTCGTTTATTTGCATACGGTGATGCTCATAGATACCGTGTTGGTGCGAATAGTGCCCAACTTCCAATAAATGCTCCAAAAGCAACAGTTCATAATCACCAACAAGATGGCTCTATGGCATATAAAAATGTAAATGGAAGTATAAACTATGAGCCAAATAGCTTTGATGGAACAGTAGAAGATGAACAAGCTAAATCTACAAATTACAAAGTCACAGGAGAGGTAGGTAATTATAGTTACAACGATGATTTTTATACCCAACCTGGTCTCCTGTACAATATTTTCTCTGAAGAAGAAAAAGAACGTTTAACAGATAACATTGTTGCATCGTTATCTCTTGTTGAAAATGAAGAAATCAAAAAACGTCAAGTAGAACAATTCTACAAAGCGGATAAAGACTACGGAGAACGTGTTGCTAAGAAGTTAAACTTAAAAATATAACTGAACTGAATCATTCCTTAGAAACGTGCCAAGTATTAAAAAAGGAAATACTAAAATATCCAATCTAAACAATAGATTATAAATTTTAGTATAATGACTCGTATTTTCTTGATACAATTCAGCCATAGTCTTTTTAGATACCATTTTTATCACCTCTCTTAATATCTTGTTACACAAAACGTTTTTATTAGTAGACATATTTTATCATATAAAAAAGCCAAGAGTCAGTTTACTCTTGGCTTTTCGTCAGTTTCTAAATTGTGCGTCATATAATTTTTTATATGCTCCTTGTTTTTCTATTAACTCATCGTGTGTCCCACTTTCAACAATACCTGTTGTATCGACCACGACAATACGTGTTGCATCTTTAATTGTTGCTAAACGGTGAGCGATGATGAGAGTTGTTCGTCCTTTTGAAAGTGAACCTAATGACTCTTGAATCACTTGCTCTGTTGCGGTGTCAAGTGCGGATGTGGCTTCATCTAAAATTAAAATTGGCGGATTCTTTAAAAACATACGGGCAATCGCCACACGTTGTTTTTGACCACCGGATAGCCTCACACCACGTTCACCAATTACTGTGTTTAATCCATCAGGTAAGCCCTCTATCACTTGTTCTAAATGAGCGAGTTTCACGGCCTCTAACACATCTTCTTCTGTTGCATCTAATTTTCCATATAAAATATTTTCCTTAAGTGTTCCAGGAAATAAAAAGACATCTTGTTGGACTAATCCAATTTGTTCACGCAATGATTTTAACGTGACATCTTGAATAGTTTGACCATCTATTAAAATATCCCCACTGTCTATATCATAAAATCGTGGTAACAAATGACACAGGGTTGTTTTCCCTGCCCCACTTGGCCCAACAAAAGCCACCGTTTCACCTGATTTGATATCTAAAGATAGTTTATCAAATACTTGTGTGCCATCACTGTAGCTAAATGAAACATCTCTATATTCAATGTTTCCGTTTACTGGTTTTAAGTCAACCGCCGTTTTGCTATCTTGAATAGAAGGCTCTTTGTCTATTTCTTCGACAAAACGTTTAAATCCAGCAAAGCCTTTTGGGTAACTTTCTATCATGGTATTAATTTTTTCGATTGGTCTAGCAAACACATTGGATAACAGAATAAATCCAACAAAGTTTCCGTTGGTTATATCTCCTCTTATTGTATAGTAAGAGCCAAATAATAAGGCAAATAAATTAATTAAACGAATCATCAAATAATTATAAGACGAACTGACTGCCATCGTTTTATAAAAAGCTAGTTTTGACTGGCGATACAATTCATTTAAGCCAGAAAATCGAGTGACCTCATGCTCTTCATTGGCAAAAGCTTGTGTGACACGAATACCACTTACACTGGCTTCTATTCCTGCATTAAATTCTCCTAGATTTTCATAGATGGTTGTATTTACTTTCGTCATTTTTTTATTGAAAAAGACTAATGCAATCGTGATGAAAGGAACCATCACAGCTGTTGCAAAAGCTAGTTGTGCATGAATTTGATACATTAATAAAAATGATCCAACAAGTGTCATAATCGTGATGAATACATCTTCTGGACCATGATGAGCTAGTTCTGATATCTCAAATAAATCACTTGTTAAGCGTGTCATCAACTTTCCTGTTTTTTGATTGTCATAGTAATCATATGGTTGTTTTTGTAAATGCATAAATAATTCATTACGCATATCTGTTTCAATGTTAACCCCTAACTTATGACCAAAATAAACTACCACATATTGTAACGCAGTATTAATCACATAAAACCCAAACAACGCCGCACTAACTAATAAAATTAAGCGAATATTTTTTAGTGGCATAATTTTATCAATCACTTGATTGACAATTACGGGAAAGGATAATTCTAATAAAGCTGCTATAATTGCACACGTAAAATCGACGATGAACAATGTTTTATACGGCCGATAATACGAAAAGAAACGTTTTACCATCTGACTCCTCCTAAATAAATACTGTAAAAATAACTATATCATACAAAAAGAAAAACATGAAAGAGTGACCTTTCATGTTAATCTTCATCACCAATAGCTAAAATATGTTTGATATCGTCCATTGTCATTGATGATAATTCTGGGGCATCTTCTGAATGGAGGACTTTTTGGAATAATGCTTTTTTCTCTAATTGAAGTTGATTCATTCGCTCTTCAATTGTCCCTTCAGCCAGTAGTCGCCATACTTCTACTTTTCTTGTTTGACCGATACGATGTGCTCGCCCTGTTGCTTGTTCTTCAACGGCTGGATTCCACCATAAATCGTATAAAATGACCGTATCAGCACCCGTAAGGTTTAATCCTGTTCCACCGGCTTTAAGTGAAATCAAGAAGACATCTTTTTCGCCACGATTAAATCGCTCCACTAATTCTTGACGCTCTTTAACAGGCGTACTGCCACGCAAGTAAAATGTGCCAACATCTCTTTTAGCTAACTCATCTTCTAAAATACTTAACATTCCAGTAAATTGAGAAAATAACAGCACGCGTCTACCATTACTTTTAGCTTGTTCAATCAAATCAAGTGCCTGATTCATTTTTCCAGAACCGCCTGTATAATCCTCAATAAATAATCCTGGATGACAACAAATCTGACGTAATCGGGTGATGCCAGCTAAAATAGACATACGCTGTTTGTTAAAGTCTTTAGCGTTTAGTTTTGATAATGATTCTTGTATTTGTTTTAAATAAGCCACATAAACTGTTTTTTGCTCATCAGTTAGTTGTGAATATCTATCTGTTTCAACTTTGTCTGGCAAATCTTGTAGCACATCTTTTTTCACACGACGCAGTACAAATGGTTTAATCATTGTGGCAATTTCCGTTGTTTCAAGTTGCTTAAAGCTACGCATTGGTGGGAAGAAACCAGGCATTAATAATTTAAATAATGACCATAATTCTTCTAATCTATTTTCAATTGGTGTCCCGCTTAAAGCAAACACACGATCTGATTTTAACTCAGCTATTGATTGGAACGTTTTGGTTGCCGAATTTTTCACCATTTGTGCTTCATCCAAAATGACGCTATGGCAATCTATTTTCTTTATCTCTGCACTATCTTGACGCAATGTTGAGTAAGAAATAATCGCCACATCAACATCATCAAGTGATGCAATTTGTACACTTCTCTCTTCTTTTCCACCGATAATCAACTTAGATTTTAGGCTTGGTGCAAATTTTTCTAACTCAAGTTGCCAATTATACAACAAACTAGCTGGAGCCACAATAACACTTGGTTTTGTCAACTCGCCATCTTCTTTTTCAGACAATAAATAAGCGATTGTCTGAATCGTTTTTCCTAATCCCATATCATCTGCTAATATCCCACCAAAGTGATACTTACTTAACGTTTTAAACCATTTAAATCCCGTGATTTGGTAGTCACGTAAAGTAGCGTTTAATTGTGCTGGTAATGAGATATCAATCGTTTCAGGATGTGTTAACTCATCTACCATCGTTTCAAAGTAATCACTCGTCTCAACATCCGATAACTGTGTCATAGCTTCACTCAAGACCAAACTTCGATAAGTTGGCACTTCTAAACGATTGCCATCTAATCTAATATCTTCACGTAACAAACGAAGCATCTGATTGGTTTCCTTATATGCTTCGTCATCAAGCATTAGAACTTGGCCATTTCGCAACTGATGATATTCTTTATTTTGCATTAAACTACTTAATACATCATTAACTTCGGTTTCGTCAACAGATGAGATATCAAATTGTATGTCAAACCATGACCCATTTTCAATAATACGTGCTTTGGGTTGATGTTCATCGGCTGCCAAGTAGAGTGATTGTATCTCTTCAGATAAATGGACTTCAGTATATTTTTTAAAGGTAGGAATTTCTCTAGTGAAAAAGTAAAAACGTTCCAAATCATTTGGAAATTTTTTACTGTATCGTTGGGCATATGTGCCATAGCCATAATGACGAAGTAATGTGATTAACCGTTCTTCTTGAACTTTATCACGTAAGACAGCCCCCTCTTTTCCACTTGACGTACTGTAACTTGGTACATTTGAAAAAATATACTCACCATAACAAAAATCGACACGCACAACTAATGAGTCGTCTTCTTTATGAAAATATAATTTAATATCAAGAGGATAACGCAACACCTCATCATCCAATGACTCTGGTAAATCAAAGTCACATAATAAAGATAATTGCGGTAACACATATGAAAATAGTGAACTCACTTGGTCTTTCGTATAATAAATCGTGGGTTTATCCAATCTCTTTAACATTTGAGTTAACACTTGATAACTAGCTGCTTGTTCTTCTGTTAATTCGTAAAAACCATCTGTTCCAACAAGCCATTGGTACTCCTCTAAAAACACGATGAATGGATCAATAATCGTTAATTCATAGTCAGATAGTCGCACAGGCGAGAGAGTCACTGTCAATGGAATTTTTCCTTGATGAATGACCGCTCGTTTTATTTGAGACCCTAATCCTTTAATCATAAATGATTTATCATGTTTAAATTCATCGAATAATTGGCTAGCTACTTGTTTATTTAAAATTAAATATCGACGATCAATCACCGATTTAGCTTGTGAACGACTGTTTATAACCAAGTTTTGTTGGTCCTTCATCATTAACATCAAATGAATTAACGCATTGTCTTCAGAATTAAACGCACTAGGACCTACTTTCCAATTAATTGTGCTAATTCGAATTTCTTTATCTTGTTTATAAGCCTCTAAAAATTCATCCATATTTTTTACAATATATGTCTTTTTCGGTGTATCTCGCCTACCAATGCGTAAATGTAGTCCCAAAACAGATTGTTCTTCATGATACTCAGATGTTGAGACAATATCGACACCGTAAGTTAAAAATAAATCATCTGTTTGTCGAATCAATTTTCTCAACTCAGCATCTTGTAATCGCTCAAAGCCTTTCGTAAACACGACTGCTGGAGAAATAACTTTTGGGGCGTCTGCTTCTTTTATTTCCGTCCGAGGAATAAATCGTGAGACACCTTTTTCACGCATTGCCAGTTCTACTGCAACAGTATGCTTACAATAACCGTGTTGTTCCCAATACATACACTGGCATACATCATCTTCTTTAGCTGTTCCGTCTAGTTCAACATAAAGCATGTCACTTCCGATGACTTCAGCGTACCATACACGTCTTTCTAGATTTTTAGACCAAGAGACGACCCGACCCTCTTTGGCACACTCTCGTCCTTCTTCTATAACTTTTTCCGGTATGGACCACTTCATTTTACCACTCCTTACGTGAATTCTAGCTGTGGTGTCGCGTGACTTCTGTTGTCTTTAGACACCGATATTTTTAATTGTTGTGGAATTCTTTCTTTTAACTCATTAACGTGCGAGATGATGCCGATTAATCTATCACTTCCACCCATGGTTTCTAATGCTCTGATGGCTGTTTCTAACGCTTCTTCATCCAACGAACCAAATCCTTCATCAATAAACATTGCATCTATTTTAACGCCTCCTGATTCGCTTTGAATCACTTCAGCTAATGCTAATGCCAAAGTTAAGGAAGCAATAAAACTTTCGCCTCCTGATAAAGTATTTACTCCTCTTAAGCGACCGACATTATCATCAAAGATATCAATTTCTAACCCTGTTTTTTTCTTAGAAGATTGTTTGGCATCTCTTAAGGCAAATGTATAACGACCTCGAGTCAAGCGTTTCAGTGTATGATTTGCCACGTTTAAAATTTTGCGTAAGTAACTTTGTAACACATATCGTTCAATACTTAATTTATGGTCACTATCACCATTTAATACATCAGATAATACGCTCAACTCATGTAAAGATTGCATCTCTTCTTTAATATTTTTCATTAATCGTTGAATTGTAGCGATTGTTTTATTATTGTTTTCAAGTTGTATTTCCTCTTGACGTTTTTTATCCACTAGTTCGTCATATGTTTGAGAAATTTCTTGATAGCTTTCTTCCATATCTAAAACATTAGGTTTTTCTGTCTCTTTTGTTTTTTCTTCTAACGCTACTAAGGATTCTCTTAGTGAAAAGACTTCTTTCTCATATTGATTGATTGTTTTTTCGTAACTTGCTTTATGTGTTTTGTCTGTCAAAACAGCCTGCAACTTATCTTCATCCCATTGATAGTTGGATAGAAGCTCTATTTTTGTTGACTTCAATGTATCTAGTTCTTTTTCTTGAATTTGATTATTTTTTTCAATTTCTTCTAACCTTGTTTGAGTTTTAGTATGCTCATTCGTCGCATCAGAAATAGCTTTTTCGCACTGACGAGAAGATTGTACCCAATCTTCTAACTGATGCTGTAATTTTTTTTGCTCCGCCGTCACGTCTTCTAAGGAAGAAAACTCTTCTCCTAAACGTTTCTTTAATTGTTCGTAGCTATGTTGTTGCAGACGTTTTTCTTCTTGTGTTTGTTGCCATTCTTTTGTGACGGTAGCGAGTTGTTTTTCTATCTCTTTTGATGATTCTTTTATAGTCATTATCTCTTGTTCTTGTTGCTCCAAATTTACAAGTTGTTCTTTTAATCTATCTAACTGCTCTTGTGTTTTCCCAACTTGTTGTGTGATGTCATCAAGCCAACTGGATGATTCTTTATCCATGAATTCAGCCGATATGGTTTTCCTCATCTCGTTTAACTCTTTCTCATCATTTGACAGTTTTTCTTGCGAACTAGTTATTTGGGCATTGATATTGCTCAATTGTTGAACAGCTTCTTCTTGTCGCTGTTCTAAATGAGCGATTAACTCTTCTAATTCATTAAATTCTTCTTTCGACAGTTGTGTCACATGAGCAGGTGTAGGATGTTCTATTGCACCACACACCGGACACGGTAACCCTTCTTTTAAATCCAAACTTAAACGGGCAATTTGTCCTCGTGCCCACTGATCTTTTTTATCAGATAACGTGAGTTTAATTTGGGATAGTTCTGCATCCAACTGTTTTTGTGTATGATTTAACACGAGTAACTCACTTGAAAGAGTTGCTTTTTGTTGTTCAAGTAGTTGATAGTCCTCAATCTTAGATAACAACTTTTCTTCCCTAGACAATCTTTCTTTTAACTCTGCTTGCTCTTTATAACGAGTTGGAATACTTGCTATTGATTCTTGCAATTGCGTGTATTGACGTTGTTTAGCATTAAGACTCTGTTCTAATACCTCTTTTTTATTTGACTGTGTTTCTTTTGTCTTTTGAAGTGTTGTAAGAGTTGCTTTAATATTTTTTTCTTCTTCAAAAAGTGGCACGAGTTCTTCTAATTTGACTAATCGCTTTTCGTATTCTTTCATCACAGGCTGTTGTTTTTCTAGTGCTTGTTTTTGAGTCGTTAACTCAACTAGCTGTTGTGTCACGTCTTCTAATAAATGCCTGACTTGCTCTTGTTCTTCTTTTAGTGTTTGGATAGTTTGTTGGACTTTCAATATCTCATCTACTATTTTTTCAAGAGGTTCTACTTGAATAAAATCATTCATTTTTTCTTTTAGCAGATGAATGTTATCTGCTTCAAGTAATTTTACTTCGATTTTTTTTGTTGTTTCTTCTTTTTCCTCAAAGCATTGTGTAAGTGTCCGTGCTTTTTCTAATACAGATAACTGATTGTCTCGTTGTTTTTTTGTTGTATTAACTGTTTCATCTAAACGAGCAATGTGACGCTCTTTGCTCTCTTTTTGTTCCCCATACAAGTCTAATTTTTCATCAATTGTTAACTCATCTGTTGATTTTTCTATATATGCTTCATCCCAATTGATTTGCTCAAATAAGGTTGAAAGCTTTTGTTGTTCCTTTTTTAGTTGATTGGATTGTTCTTTTTTCTTGTCTTTTAAGCTTCTGGCAATATCTTGATACATTGTGGTATCAAACAATTGGCGTAACACTGCTTCTTTGTTGTCACTATCCGATTGTAAGAATCGTTGAAAATCACCTTGTGGTAACATCACGATTTGAGAAAATTGTTTAGCACTCAACTGTAACAAATCCTGAATACGCATGTTGACATCCATCTGTTTGGTGTACTGTGCTTCTTCTTTTCCTTCTTCGTTGTATATCGTTAAAACAGATTTGGCTTTTTCTAATTTTTCTCCATCACCACGTAACCGACGACGTAATTGTTCTGGTTCACGCATGATGTGATACGTTTTTTTATCATGTTCAAAAATAAACGTCACACGTGTTGTATCATCAATGGTTGAAAAATTTGACCGCATCTCTTTGGCTTCGCGTGATTCTCCAGATGTACTACCATAAAGAGCATAACTCATCGCATCAAAAAGGGTTGTTTTTCCAGACCCTGTTTTCCCGGAAATAAGAAACAATGATTGGGCATAAAAAGAAGAAAAATCAATGGTTTCATTTTCATAAGGACCAAAATGTTCAAGTATTAAAGTTAAAGGTTTCATTGTCTTCCTCCTATTTTTCTTTTCTTACCTCAATCATAGTATCTTCTAACCAACGACTTTGTTGCTCAGTTAACGGTTCTTCTGTCACATCTTCAAAATAATTAGTAATCAATTCTTTGGGTGATACTTGCTTTATTTCAATCGCTTCATATCGCTCATCTGAAACAACTTTTCCTTCACCTACTCGCTCTAAACTGATGAGCCTTGGATAAATTTGCCTTAATTCAGATAAAGCATTAGGGATACTTGTTTTATCAGTCAATTCAATCGCGATGTAGTCTTCACGATTAATGGTTTGATAATAGTCGTAATCTACTAACGTTGTAAATTTTTCACGCAACAATGAGACATCTCTTAAAGGGGTAATTGGTATAAACTCACTCGACACGCTAGTTTCATCCAATGTTACTATTCTGACACCTTTTTCTTGATTTCTTTCTGATAAAGAATACTTCAATAAAGAACCACTGTATTTAATTTTTTCATGTTGACCTATCGCATCTTTATAATGTAAATGACCTAATGCCACATAGTCAAATACCTCAAACATGTCCGTTGACACACTAGATAATCCACCTACTTCAAGTGGTGTTTCGGATTCGCCTTTTAAAGCACCTGTAACAAAAAAATGACTAATCAACACATGGTGTTTATCCGGTAAAAATAATGGTTTTACTTCTTCCATAATTTTTTCCATCGCTAATGGAATAGTCACTAATGTCTCATCATCAAAATATAATCTTGCATGAATTGGTTCAATATAAGGTAATAAGAAAAATTGAGTATCACCAATAACAACTGGTGAAAATGCTTGTTCAAGCTGTGTGTATAAATAAAATTGTTCCTTCTCTAGCCAAGGAGAACCAGTTGATAAACGCGTTGCACTATCATGATTACCGGATATGGCTAATACAGGAAATTTTTTCTCTAAATTCATTTCAATCATCATGGCGTTTAATAATTCAACTGCCTCAACTGATGGCATCGAGCGATCATATAAATCACCTGCCACAACAATCGCATCTACTTGTTGAGTAACGGCAATGGTTAACATTTTTTCAAACACATCTTTTTGTTCTTCAAGTAAACTAAATCCGTTTAATTTACGACCAATATGCCAATCTGCTGTATGTAAAAATTTCATCGTATCCCTCCAAAAAGGTCTTCTCACCATTATAACAAATTTTAAAGCAATTGTTTAACTGATTCTATTTTCTATCTGAATAGATATTCAAGATACTTAAACATCATAATTTTTAATTTCATTTTTTCTACAAACTTTTTTAAGCTAAATTTAAGATTATCAAGTTAAACTAGTAACATAGTTAAGTAGCACAACTTAAATATTTGTGGGTGAACGAGGTGTTTTGACTCATTGAGATTTAACAAACAGTTCATTCTCTATCCATTGAGGTGTAGGTTCGAATCCTACCATCCACTTTTATTTCTTTTACCCCAAAAAAGAAATAGAACACTAAATCATTTTTTTCATGTTTT
This sequence comes from Vagococcus luciliae, assembly GCF_024637875.1. Classification (NCBI taxonomy): domain Bacteria; kingdom Bacillati; phylum Bacillota; class Bacilli; order Lactobacillales; family Enterococcaceae; genus Vagococcus; species Vagococcus luciliae. The sequence goes on from NZ_CP102451.1 coordinate 303,163, forward strand.
AATCCTTCCTTCTCTCATCATTTATTATGATGAGAGTTTTTTGTTTTCAAAGCATATTAGCCTTATCTTGTAAAGTCTGTTAATATACTTATACAGATATTTTTGAACGAAAATAGTACCATAGGAGACACTATGAATCTTATTACAAAAATAACCTTTACATTCCTTTATCTCTTTTCATTATTATTATTAATGGCTAGCATATCTACAAAAGAATTTATTACAACAGGTATTGTTGTTTTACCAATAATTGCTTTAACTATTCTCTTTAGACAGTTCAGAAAATATTTCAAACGAAAAAAAGAATTAACTGAAATAAAACGAGAATTAAGAATAGCAACTAGAAGATATCAGAGGCAACAAAAAAGACTTCAACAAACAGAAGACAGATTATCAAAAAAAGACGCAAATTATCATCAACTAAAAACAGATATAAAAAAAAGAAAAAAAGAACTCCAACGTGTAGAAAGGAAACTACACCATCTAAATAAACAAATTGATGATACCCTAATGTCAAACACTCATGTAAAAGATAATCGTCTAAATCAAAAACAACTAAATATGACACACGAAAAACTTGTAGCTTATCAAAAAGATGTTAAAAAAGTAAAAAAACAACTACGTCAATATCAACGCATACAGCATAAGATACAGCATTTGCTTATCGAAGATGAACTAAGAAAAATTGATAACATGACCGGTCGACAATTTGAGATTTATTTGGCAAAACTACTGTCTATAAATGGTTACCGTACAGAAGTTACTCAAGCAAGTGGGGATCAAGGTGTTGATATTATCGCTAAAAAGAACGGTCAAACCTATGCCTTTCAAGCAAAACGCTATGTCAATCCTGTGAGCAATAAAGCTGTTCAGGAAGTCTTTTCTGGAAAACAATATTATAACTTACAACACGCAAGTGTAGTGACTAACAATACTTTTACTAAAAGCGCAAAAGAATTAGCTGAAAAAACGCACGTAACACTTATGGACAGAGGACAATTAAGACAACTGCTTGAACAGGCAATCAAAGTAAAACCAGAAAAATTTATATTATAAACATAAAAAAACCGTAAGTCAGCTTCAGATAGAAGATGGCTTCGGTTTTTTTTAGGTATGTAAATTAATAGTTGTAACAATCAATAAAAATTATACGTTCTATACATATTAATTTTTATTTTTTCAATCATTTCCTCTTTTTTAAAACTATTATTAAAAATCTGAAACATCTCCTCATAAACATTTTTGGAAACTCTAGATTGTTTACTCATAATAGTTATCAACTCATCTTTATCTTTCGGATTATTTAACACATTAATAAAATAGTTATAAAGATACATTATTTTTAAGTTCCATATTAGTTCTTTTTTCGCAATTTTTTTATTTTTACCATATACTTTACTTTTTCTATAACATATTGCTTTACTAAACAAAGGAGTATATATCCAATCAAAAAATAATTTCCGTCTAACCTTATATCTATAGGCATTATCACTAATAGAATATTGCCTAATAAGTTGTTGTTCAACTGTAGAGTAGCCACGCTTATATTTATCAATCCAAGGTTTATTTTCATAATTTATTTTCCCTTTAAAAATAACAGGATCTCTTTTTGAATCTAAAATATTAGCAAATGATAAATGACATTGTTTTCTATCGAATAAATATCTATCTTCAATATACACAACAAAAGCGACTAATTCTAACTTTTCATTTAAAAATTCTCTCTCAAAAACATCTTTAGGTTGCTTGTTATTTTTTATGCCTAAATTTATATTTTTTATTTGAGAAAAAGTTTCTCCATAAGAATTTATTCCAAAATAATCTTTTACAATAGATAAATATTGTAATATTAGGCAACTAGCAATAATTATTAAAGATATATAATAATTAAATTTAAATATATAACTTAATAAAATACCAAAAGGTAGAAAATAATTATTTGTTATAAAAAACCATGAAAAAGATGAATAGAATAATAATTGCATTCTGCTCAATTCCTTTTCTAAATCAAAAGATTCATTTAAAGAATAGGATAATCCACCTAAAAAAAGAATAGTATTAATATACCAAAAACATACACTGGAGTCGCAGAAAAAAATAGTATAATAGCGAGAATGACTGCATATGAAATTAGAACAAATTTTAATTGTTCTTGCTTTCCTTTCTTTTCATCTCCTAATCCCAAAAATATAACAGATACCGATACAAATAATGTTACAACCGCTATAAATGTGTCTAAATTATTTTGTATTAGATTAATCATCTTTATCACCCATTAAATTTTATTAAAAATAAAGACCCTTAGAACCATGTCTAAGAGTCGATTTTTTCTTTTTTAATTGGTGGCACATAAACAAAATCAGGATTTACTTGATAATCTAGTTGATTAAATGATTCTTGCATACGTCGTTCAACTTCTGCAATACCATCTTTGTCCATTTTTTTTATATCAGAAATATCTATTGGTGTGCCATACGCAATCGTTACGCGACGTTTTGTAAATAATCCACCAAACGTTAATGGTCCTTGATAAACCGCAGGGATGATTTTAACTTTCCCCATTTTAGCAATTAATGCGGCACCACCCTTTAATTCTTCAGAGTAGCGACTGCCACTAGGAAAGACCATCACACTCAAATCAGTATTTTTTAACGCTTTAACTGGTGTTTTAATCACGCTCGGACCAGGATTATCACGATCAACTGGGAACGCATGACATTTTCTCAAAATATAAGATAAAATCGGATTTTTAAACAATTCTTTTTTAGCCATAAAGGCAAATTTTTTCGGCCAAGCACCCATCGCAAAATAAAGTGGTTCAAACCACGTTCTGTGCGGACTAACCAAAACATAATTTTCATCTTTTGGTAAATTATCTTTACCAACATATCTCGCATTTGTATTAATCACAAATGTCAAAAATCGAACAACTGCTAAAAGTACTCGATACATTTTTTTCATCCTTTACATTAAAGTCCCTATTAGTATGCCGAATTCTACCAAAACTTGCAAGTTTTTCTTATTTTATTTCAATGTAATTTTGATATAATAGACAAATGATATCAAAGGATGTGACTTTATTGACAACGAAACTCTTTCCAGGGGAACGTATTGATCAACTGTTGTCCCAGAATATACAAATTATACAAAGTTCCGATGTGTTTTCCTTTTCTTTAGATGCCGTTTTATTGGCTCATTTTGCTTCTATTCCAAAAAGAGGGGCTATTGTCGACTTTTGTGCTGGAAATGGTGCTATCGGCTTATTTATGCGCCCTAGAACGCAAGCTAACATCACCGGCGTTGAGCTACAAGAAAAACTATATGATATGGCACAAAGAAGTATTGAATTAAATCAATTCAACGACTCAATGACTATGATTCATGCTGATATTAAAAATATTACTCAATTTATTAAACCGGATTCTGTCGATTTTATTACGTGTAACCCACCCTATTTTAAAGAAGCGCCCAATAGCAAAAAAAATCCTAACCCTTATTTAGCGATTGCGCGCCATGAAATTCATTTAAGCATTGATGATGTGTGTCAACAAGCTTCAAAATTGTTAAAAATGAATGGAAAAATTGCCATGGTACATAGACCTGATCGATTGATTGATATTTTACATAGCATGGAAAACAATCGTATCGCACCAAAACGAATCCAATTTGTCTATCCCAAAACGAATAAAGAAGCAAATACATTACTCATCGAGGGAATCAAAGATGGGAAAACAGATGGATTAAGAATTCTTCCCCCTCTTTATGTTTATGGTGAAGATAATGAGTATCTACCAGATATTAAGGAGATGCTTCATGGTACAAAGTAACAATCATTATTTTTACGTACTACTATGTGCTGACAATACTTTTTATGCTGGTTATACAACAGACCTTACAAGGCGCTTAGCTGAACATAATTCTGGTAAAGGGGCAAAATACACCCGGCTCAAGAAACGTCGCCCAACAAAAATGATTCATCATGAAGTGTTTAAAACAAAAAGTGATGCTATGAAAAAAGAATACGCCTTTAAACAATTAACTCGTCTTAAAAAAGAAGCTTATTTAGCCGATAATTAATCGCTATTTTTTCAAATAATTGCACATATCTATTCTTATTTATTTCATAAATAAGAGTTATTATTCTTTATGTAGTAACAAACAACCCTACAATTTTTTACTTTATTTACTCCCCCAAAGTAAATAAAACAACTCCTTTTTTCTACCAGTCAATTATGGCTGGTAGTTTTTTTGTAATAAAAAAGAGTACCACTTTTATGTGATACCCTAATTCTTATTGGTTAGCTACGATATAATCGACTGCTGCACCAACTGTTTCAATTTTTTCTGCATCTTCATCAGAAATTTCTGCATCAAAGACATCTTCTAATTCTAAAACAAATTCCATAATGCTAATTGAATCTGCTTCTAAATCTTCTTTGATATTAGTTGTTTCAGTAACTTTATCTTCATCTACTTCAAAGTGCTCAACGATAATTGTTTTGATTTTACCAAATACTTCATCTCTAGACATGTAAGTTCCTCCTTTTATTAAGCCACTCACTCTACTTAGTATTTTACTTGTAAATGCTTTTTTTGTCTATGCTTGATGCTCATCAAAATAAGCAACTAAATTGTTTACTACATCTTTTTCAAGCATGGTATGGATTTGTCTAATTGTGTGTCTCACCGCATCTGGTCCTGTTGAGCCATGTGTTTTAACAACAGGTGCTTTTACACCAAATAATACAGCACCACCATGATTTGAGTAGTCCATTTTTTGTTTCAAGTCTTTCAAACTATCTTTTAGTAGCAATGCCCCCATTTTACCTTTTAAACCACTATCTAAAATGGATGATTTTAAATTGCTCATAATTGCTTGTGCTGTTCCTTCAATGGATTTTAACACGGCATTTCCAGTAAAACCATCTGTCACAACCACATCCGCGACACCATTAAATAAATCTCTGGCTTCCACGTTCCCAACAAAATTTAGACTTGGCTCTTCTTTTAATAGTTCAAATGCTTTTTTTGTTAGCTCGCTTCCTTTTGTGTCTTCCGTCCCATTGTTTAAAAGACCGACACGAGGATTTTCCACGCCACGAACTTGACTAGCATAATAAGAAGCTAAGATACCATATGTTAACAAATGTTCCGGTTTGTTATCAGCATTTGCTCCCATATCAATAAAATCAAATCCAGCCCCTTTTTCACCTGTAAAAACTGGCATCGTTGTCATCAGTCCTGGGCGTTCAACTTGTTTGATACGTCCCACAACAAATAATCCTGCAGCTAAAAGAGCGCCTGTGTTACCAGCAGAAAACAAAGCATCTGCTTGTTTTTCTTTAACAGCCTGTGCCGCTAAAACCATTGAGGCTTGTTTTTTACGTCTAATAGCTTTTACTGGCTCATCATCACTTTCAATTTTTTCATCTGTATGAATGATGGTAATATTTTTATCGTCTGTTACATATTCTTTAATCGCTGATTCTTTTCCAAATAATAAAAATTCAATATCTGGAAAATCTTTTTTGGCTAACATCACACCTTCAACAATGGCTTTTGGTGCGTTGTCACCACCCATAGCATCTACCGCTATTTTCATGATTGGTTTCCTCACTTTTTTTACAATTTACATTTATTATATCACGTTAATCTAAATGATTTAATTGATATGTTGCACTATCAATACTCTTAGCTAATGGTGCAAACGATTTATCATGTACCCACTCAGGGTGTTTCCAAAGATTGATAGCTTCTTCTCTTGCTGTTTCTAACATAATAAAATCAGCTACCATATCACCAACTTTAAATTCTGGTAACCCTGATTGTTTCGCTCCAAAAAAGTCTCCAGGACCTCGCATTTCTAAATCTTTTTGACTTAAAACAAACCCATCTGTTGTTTCAGTCATAATCTTCATCCGTTCTTTTCCTTGTTCACTCTTTGGATTAGCTATCAACACACAATAAGACGCTTGTTGCCCACGTCCAACACGTCCGCGTAACTGGTGAAGCTGTGCTAAACCAAAACGATCTGCATCAATAATGACCATCATCGTAGCATTTGGCACATTCACGCCCACTTCAATAACAGTTGTTGAAACCAATACTTGTGTGTTATTGTCTTTGAACTTTTGCATGATGGCGTCTTTTTCATCAGCTTTCATCTTGCCATGTAATAAATCAACATGATACGTCGGAGAGAAAAAGGCAGATAAGTGCTCGTAAATTTCCGTTGCATTTTTTACATCTAGCATCTCTGACTCTTCAATCAACGGACAGATCACATATGCTTGTTGTCCTTGTTTTAGTAACTCACGCATAGTTTCTAAAATACTATCCAATTGTTTGGGCAAGGCCCAACGTGTTTCGATTGGTTTTCTTCCGGCTGGCAATTCATCAATAATCGAGACATCCATTTCACCATAAGCTGTGATAGCCAATGTTCTAGGAATCGGTGTTGCCGTCATAAACAACACATCTGGATGATTGCCTTTTTCTCGTAATATTTTTCGTTGATTCACACCAAAACGATGTTGCTCATCTGTAATGACAATCCCCAAGTTAGAAAATTGGACCTCTTCTTGAATTAAGGCATGTGTCCCAACTAAAATGTCAATCTCACCTTCTGAAAGCTCAGCTAATATTTGACGACGTGCTTTCGCTTTTGTCGAACCAGTTAATAACGCTACTCTAACTGGCGTATTTTCAAACAATTCACTTAGACTTTCCATATGTTGTTCTGCTAAAATTTCTGTTGGTACCATCAGCGCCCCTTGATAAGACGCACTATAAGCTGCGAACAACGCTAATGCCGCCACCATCGTTTTCCCACTCCCTACATCTCCTTGAAGCAAACGATGCATGTGATAAGGACTTCTCATGTCAGCACAAATTTCGTTGACAACTCGTTTTTGAGCATTGGTTAACTCAAATGGTAATGTTTGAATAAATTTTTTCAACTCTTCCACATTATATAAAATAGGATTCCCATGTTCTTTAGCTGTTTCTTCTTCTTTTAGTTGAATCATCTTTAATTGGAATAAGAAAAATTCTTCAAAAGCCAAGCGCCGTCTTGCTAAACGATTTTCTTCAATTGATTCTGGAAAATGCATGGCTTTTACAGCTTGTTGTTTAGGCATCAATCTATATTTTTCCAATAAGTAATCTGGTAAGTTTTCTTCAACCAACTCGCCATACCCTTCAAACCCCTGTTTAATCAGTTGAACTAGCGTTTGTTGTTTGATATGTTTGTTCACACTATAAATTGGCGCAAATTCTTCTTCTTGTTGCTGTGTCGCCATGATTTTGAGACCTGTTAACGACTTTCTCTTTGCGTCCCATTTACCAAAAACTGCAATTTCCTCTGACGAATGAATTTTATTTTTTAAAAAGGGTTGGTTAAAAAACGTCACAGTTATAACAGCCTGCTCCACCATCATTCGAAAAACTAAACGGCTTTTTTTATGCCCATAATAATTGACTACCCCATCAGAAATGGCAATACCTTTTAAGACTACTTTTTCTTGATCACTAATTTCTTCTAACTTTTTTTCTTGGATATCGTCATAGCGAAACGGATAATGTGTCAGTAAATCATTAATCGTTTCTATGTGTAATGTTTTGAGTGTCTCCACACGTTTTGGCCCAACACCACTAAGTGTTCCTACACTATCGCTTAATTGTTTCACTTTGACTCCTCCTTTATTTTATATGTTAAAAAAAGCCAAACCAAAGTTTGACTTTTTTATCTTATTCAGCTGCAAATAGATAAGGATAAACTGGTTGATCTCCTTGATGAATCTCAACTTCTAAATCACTATCCATTTCAAGCAATGCCTCTTCTAGTAATGAAGCTTCTTCACTTGTCCCATCTTCACCAATCAAAATCGTCACAATTTCAGTATCTTCAGTCATCATTTGTTTTAGTGTTTCTAAACTTGCATCAAAACGACTTGGGGTTGATACCACAATTTTGCCTTCAACCATTCCTAAGTTATCGTCTTTTTTAATTTCAACGCCATCAATGCTTGTGTCACGAACAGCTGTCGTTACTTGACCACTTGTTACCCCTTCAAGCATATCTAACATATTTTTTTGGTTTTCTTCTAAAGATACTTGATCATTGAAACCAAGTAACGCTGTCATTCCTTGAGAAATTGTTTTTGATGGAATCACAATGGTTGGAACATCACTGACTTCTGCTGCTTGATCTGCTGCCATAAAAATATTTTTATTATTAGGTAAAATAATCACATTTTCAGCATTTACTGCTTGAATAGCTAGCATAATATCTTCAGTACTTGGATTCATTGTTTGTCCACCACTAATTACATGATTGACGCCCATACTACTAAACAATTCCTGTATTCCCTTACCTGCTGCAATTGAAATAATACCATATGGCATTTTTTCTTTTGGCATATCAGCATTAGATGCGTTTGGTGTGTCCATTAATGATTCATGTTGCAAGCGCATATTGTCCACCTTAATTTTAATTAATGAACCAAATTTTTGGCCATAATTCATTACTTCTCCCGGATGTTCTGTATGAACATGGACTTTAATAATTTCATCATCAGCCACAACTAATAATGAATCACCAATTTCATTTAAATAATTTCTAAATGTATCATAGTCAAATGTGTCATCAACTGTTGGTCCTTCACCAATTTTCACCATGATTTCTGTACAGTAACCAAATTTAATATCATCTGTTGACATATGACTTTGTACACTACGATGATGCTCAGCATTGACCATTTCTTCCATTTGAGCTGGAGAAGGTTGATATATCTCACTTTCGACGACTTTTCCAGATAACGATTCAACAAAGCCCTCATAAATAAATACTAATCCTTGTCCACCACTATCTACAACCCCAACTTCTTTTAGAACTGGTAACATATCAGGCGTCTTAGCTAATGCTTTTTTAGCCCCTTTAAGAGCCGCTTCCATAACTTCTAAAGCGTCATCACTTTCTTTAGCTTTTTTCTCGGCTGCGATCGCTGCTCCACGTGATACTGTTAAAATGGTCCCTTCAACTGGTTTCATAACCGCTTTATATGCTACCTCAACACCATTCTTAAATGCATCTGCTAAATCTTGCGCATTTAAGACTTCTTTATCTTCAATTTTTTTAGAAAATCCTCTAAATAATTGTGATAGGATAACACCAGAATTACCACGTGCCCCCATTAAAAGACCTTTAGATAAAATAGCTGCCAACTCACCAACATGTTCACTAGTTGCTTCTCTAACAGCTTTTGCTCCACTAGTCATTGATAAATCCATATTTGTTCCCGTATCGCCATCTGGCACAGGGAAAACATTTAAAGAATTGACAAATTCTGCGTTTTGGTTCAGTCTATTGGCGCCGACTTGTACCATTGCTTGAAATTGCCCTCCGTTGATTGCTTTTAGTTCCACTAAAATGTTCCTCCTCGTATGTTTAACACATTAATCTACATGATTTTATTCAGGTTGCACACGCACACCTTGGATAAAAACATTTACTGAGTTTGCAACAACGCCAAGCATTGTTTCAAGATTATATTTAACTTTTTCTTGTACATTACGACTTACTTCAGAAATTTTTGTTCCGTAACTTACCATGATGTACACATCCACTGCTACACCATTTTCTTCTTGACGAACGACTACCCCACGAGAATAGTTTTCTTTACCTAAAATATCATTTAAATTATCTTTAATTTGATTTTTACTTGCCATACCAACAATCCCGTAAATATCTGTGGCAGCACCACCGACAACTGTTGCTATCACATCATTTGAAATTTCAATGGTTCCAGCTTGTGTTTTAATTTTTACAGCCATTTTACTACCTCCTCAAAGTCAGTATTACCCATTATCATTCTTTAGTTTATCATAAAGACGATTTTTATTAAAGAATAATTATCTTTAAACGCTTATAACATCGCTTTTATTGTAACTTTATCATATTTTTTATTGCTTTTTGTTTCTTTTTATGATAAATTATTTTAGTATGATTAATAGAATCGTAAAAATGCCAGCAAAGCAAAGGAGGGAATATCATGGCAAAACAATGTTATATAACTGGTCGTAAAGCAAGAACTGGTAACAACCGTTCTCACGCAATGAACGCATCTAAACGTACTTGGGGAGCTAATCTTCAAAAAGTCCGTATTTTAGTTGACGGTAAACCAAAAAAAGTTTGGGTTTCTGCTCGTGCTTTGAAATCTGGTAAAGTTGAACGCGTTTAATAAAATAGATATTAAAAAAGCAACCTAACTAGAGGCTGCTTTTTTTATTTGTCTTTTGATTGAATGACACACATAAGGCCACTTGCAAATGAAAAGCGAGTCGTTCCTGAAACAAACTCATTACTAGCATATGACGTTGGTTGTAATACCTCTACATCATCTAACTGATACTTTGCATCATATAAAGATAGATGTGTCATAGGTGTTAAGCACACAAATGCGAGGTATTTTTTATCTGACTCTTTTTTAATGGTGTATTCACCAGGGAAAAAATAAGAAATTGTATTCTGATTGTCTTTTATCACAAACCTTGTAGCAATCGTTTTAAACCGTTCTTGGCATGGTAGCCATAGATTAGCTAAGAAATGATCTAAACGCCCGCCAGTACCACCTATCAGGATAATTTTAGCATCATCTGATAATTCGCTAGCGACAGAAATACCAATTTCAGTATCCGTCTCATCTTTTTCAGCTGGATATTGTGTCACTTTTTCCACATGTTTTTTAACATACGAAAGTTCTTCAGGACTTAGCGAGTCAAAATCTCCTACCGCCATATCAATAGATAATCCATGACGAACACCCTCGTAAGCTCCCCTATCAACCCCAATAATATGACTAGCTTCATCAAATATATTCATGCTTGGCCACAATGTTTTATCACTACCAGCCAACACAATAATCGACTTTTTCATTACTTACCTGCTTCTTTTAATTTTTTAATTGGCTCAGCTACATCATCATATTTATAAACATATGATCCAGCAACTAACACATCTGCTCCAGCTTCAACACATTTTTTAGCCGTTTCATCATCTACACCACCGTCTACTTCAATTTCATAGATGTAATGCTTCTCTTTTCTTAATTCCGCTAGATCTGTCACTTTATCTAAACATTCAGTAATAAATTTTTGTCCGCCAAATCCTGGGTTAACAGTCATCACTAATACTAAGTCAACCATAGATAATACTGGTTTTATCATCTCGACAGGTGTTCCTGGATTAATCACCACGCCAGCTTTCACACCACTTGCTTTGATTTGTTGAATCACACGGTGCAAATGTTTCGTACTTTCAGCATGAACGGTAATAATATCAGATCCTGCCTTAGCAAATTCTTCAATAAAACGCTCTGGTTCAACCATCATCAAATGCACATCAAACACTAAATCAGTGACAGGTCGAATAGATGAAATAAGTGCTGGACCAAACGTAATATTCGGAACAAATTGACCATCCATCACATCAATATGAATGTAGTCCGCTCCTGCATGATCCACACGTTTAACGTCTTCTCCTAATTTTGAAAAATCAGCGCTTAAAATTGAAGGTGCTATTTTTACCATAATCTTTTCCCCACTTTTATTTATTTTTTTTATAAATTGGTTTTCTATTAGCAATCTCATCATAAAATTGTAAATAATGGTCATAACGACTCGCTAATATCTCCCCATTTTCCACCCGTTTTTTTACTTCACATTTTGGTTCATGACGATGTTTACATTCTCTAAATTTACAATAAACAGACGCCACAACAAATTCTGGAAAACGTTTAGGTAATTCCTCTAAAGTCATCTCTAAAAAATCAATGGAACTAAATCCCGGAGTATCCGCCACCAATCCACCAAATAAATCAACCAATTCCACATGCCTTGTTGTATGACGACCACGGCCTAAACTTTCAGATATCTCTCCCACTTTTAATGATAGTTCTGGGGATAATTGATTTAATAAAGTTGACTTTCCAGCACCTGATTGCCCCATAAATACAGTTAGTTTATCTTTGAAAAAATGCGTTAAATCCTCTAATGAGTCTTTTTCGGCTAATAAAACAGGATAGCCTATTTTTTCATATTCTGTTTGGATGACTGCCATATGATTGCGTTCTTCTCCATTGGCTAAATCCATTTTGGTCACATAAATAATCGGGTCAATGTCTTTTTCAGATAGAGTAACTAAAAAGCGATCTAAAAGATTCGTTGAAAAATTAGGTTCAACACAGCTTGATACGACAACGCCCTGATCAATATTAGCAACTGGTGGTCTAACTAAATCATTTTTACGCTCATAAACATCTAAAATATAACCGTCTGTTTCATTTGTGCTCTCAAATTCTACCCAATCTCCCACAAGGGGTGTAATATTTCGATTTCTAAAATTACCTCGTGCTCGTGTTTGATAACGTTTACCTTTATAATCAATGTAATAAAATCCACTTAATGCTTTACATATCTGTCCTTTAGGCATTTATTTCCTCCTTTAGTAGTCACATAATTCTAGTGTTATTGTACCATATTTCACTTTTATTTAAGAAAAAATATAGCACAAATAACTCTTATTAGAAAACTCTACTGCCATTATAGTAAATACAAAAGCCGTCACATCTCCAAGTTCGTCGTCATAAAAACCAAGCGGTACCAATAAAACGTTAGATAGTCATTAACAATCACTTGTACTTTTAGGTACTTCTACCATTATTACTAGTGTAGGTACTTTTATTCTTAGAATAAAATTAGTTTAATAAATAAAAAATACCCAAGAGATAGGTTGTTCCAACTTTTTACTCTTGGGTATTTTTTATTAATCTTTTTTATCTTTTGGCTCACTTTGACTAGGTTTCGTGTTGCCATTATTGTGATTATTTTGATTGTTATTTTGATTTTCTTCGCTTTCAGGTTCTGAACTCTGAGTTGTTTCACTTGATTCAGTTGTTTCACTTGAAGACGTCGTCGAACTACTTGGTTGTGTTTTAGCTGGTTCTGGACCCATCGAGTAAACCACTTGAATATAATCACCTTTTTTAACAGGTGTTCCACCAGCAGGAGATGTATAAATAACCTGACCTTGTGGAACAGTCGCACTGTATTCTTGCGATTCACCTTGAAGGATTAATCCTTCACTATCGATATAACGAAGAACTTGGTCCCTTGTATAACCCGCTAAATAAGCTAAAGAAAAATTATCTGGACCTTTGCTAATTGTTAAGGTGATTGTCTCATTCTCAGGAACAATATCTGTTCCTTGCTTGATACTTTGAGAAATAACAGTATCTTTTTCCACTTCATTTGATGACTCATTTTTCTCAAGTATATTGTCTTCTTTAAAGCCTAAATCTAATAAGGCTTTTTTTGCCTTATTAGAAGCTAATCCTTCCACTTCAATCATCGAAACAGTCTGCTTACCTTTACTTACATACAAAGTTACTTCAGATTTTTTTTTGACTCGGGTGCCAATTGGCGGTTGTGTCTTAACAACATTACCTTCTGCTATTTTATCATCTGACACTTCTTCTATTTTCGAATTAACTTTTATTTTTTTTGCATCTAATGCATTGATAGCTTCTGCCTGTGACATATTTTCGACATCAGGGATTTCTACCTCATCTTGTCGTGTCCCTAATGCAAACAATCCCACGCCAATCGCCACCAAGATAGCAAGGATACTAAAAATAATTTTATTTCTTTTAGAGGAAGGCTTTTTCTTTGGTTTTTCTTCCTCAGATAAATCTAGTTCAGATTCTTTCAAAGGTATCTTTGAAACGATTGGTTCGGGTTCTTTTACAGGTGTTAACATGATTGTTTCATCTGTCATAGAACTTGGTGTATAGATTGGTTCATTTGCTCTCTCTGGACTTAAGGATGTGCTTAAATCAGAATACATATCATTGACTGTTTTATATCGATCTGAAATTTCTTTTGCTGTAGCATGGAGTACCACATTCTCTAACGCTTGTGGGATATTAGGATTGTATTGTCGAACAGATGGAACGTCTTTTTGAAAATGCTTCAATGCTATTGAAACAGCCGACTCCCCTTCAAAAGGAACTGTTCCTGTCAATAATTCATATAAAATAATCCCTAATGCATAAATATCAGATTGTCTTGTTGACATACCACCTCTTGCTTGCTCTGGTGACAAGTAATGTACTGAACCAAGCAATGTATTTGTTTGCGTTAATGATGTCTCTGATAGAGCAATCGCAATCCCAAAATCTGTGATTTTTACATTTCCTTGTTCATCAACTAAAACATTTTGTGGTTTTAAGTCTCTATGGATAATACCATGTTCATGTGCCAAAGACACTGCAGATAAAATCTGTTCCATCATGTAAACAACTGTATCTAATGGAATAGGAGAATAATTGCGAATATAATGTTTTAAATCAGTTCCTCGAACATATTCCATTACAATATATTGCATGCCATTTTCTTCTCCTACATCATACACACTGACAATGTTAGGATGAACCATTTCTGTTGCGGCAAGAGCTTCACGTTGAAAGCGTCGAATCGCATTTTGATCATCTTGAAAATCGAAACGTAATACTTTAATTGCCACTTCACGATTTAAAATCAAGTCACGTGCCAAATAAACATTTGCCATTCCACCACTACCAATATTCCCTATTATTTCATAGCGTTCCCCTATTTTTGTTCCTATATTTATCATGGTGTATCCTCCTGTAACTCATCATCAAAGTCTATCAGTAGCACAGTAATATTATCTGTTCCGCCAGCTTCGTTTGCTTTCTCAACTAACTCATTGACTCGACTCTTCAGTGACTTGCCATTTGACATAATCAATTTAATATCTTCATTAGAGAGCATATTAGTTAAACCATCTGAACATAATAAAATTATATCTTTTTCCTGACAATTGATCAGTGATATATCAACTTCAACTTCACCCGGTACGCCGATTGATCTTACTAAAATATTTTTTTTGGGATGATTTTGAGCCATTTCAACAGATATTTCACCTGTTTTAATCAGTTCATTAACCAGCGAATGATCTTCGGTCAATTGTTTAATTTCCTGATTCCGCACTATATAAGCTCGGCTATCACCTACATGTGCTAAAATTAATTCTTTTTCTAAAAGAACAGTCGATACAATAGTCGTACCCATTCCAAACATTTCTGGATGGGAACTTCCTTTATCAAAAATTCGTGTATTTTCTTCTTGAATGTGAGAAACTAACCACTCACATACCTCGTCTTTTTGAGTTAACATGGTTTCTTCCCAAACTTCGCCTAATCCAGTAACGGCAAGATAACTTGCTGTATCTCCAGCTTGGTGTCCACCCATTCCATCTGCGACAATCGCTAATGTAATGTCTTTTTTATTTTGATAAACACCAACTGTATCTTGATTATTTTTTCTTTTACGTCCTACACTCGTTTGGAATTCAATTTGCATGCTTACACTCCCTTAATCTATGCTTTTCTTCTGAAACAACTAATAAAAAATCCATCTGTGTGATAATGATGTGGGTACAACTGCAACTGTTTATCATGATAACTCTTAGATAAATGAGTTGCTCCTAAAACATCTATTAATTCAAATTCAGGATGTTTGTTTAAAAATATCGCTACCACATCTTTATTTTCTTCATGAGTCAATGTACATGTACTATAGGTAATTATACCCCATTGTGCTACTTTTGACACAACACTTTCTAAAATTTCCAATTGAATCCGTTGTAAATTCATAAAATCTTCGGGAGTTTTATGGTATTTAATGTCTGGTTTACGTCGTAATAATCCTAATCCAGAACAAGGTGCATCAATTAAGACTCGATCAAAATAATCATCTGGAAATTCATCGTTGACTTCTCTAGCATCCAATAATTTTGTTTCAACAACATTTTCTACATGTAATCTTTCAGCATTTGATTTGATTAATTTAATTTTATGTGGATGGATATCCAAAGACACCACTTTTCCACCATCTTTTTTGTTTAAAAACGTTGCGATATGGGTTGTTTTTCCTCCAGGAGCAGCACATGCATCTAATACCGTATCACCTACATGAATTTGCATGCTTGGCGCAACCAACATTGAACTTTCATCTTGAATCGTCATTCTTCCGTCTTTAAACAATGAGCTACTTGCTAAAAATCCTTTTTCAGCAACGACTCCATAAGGTGAAATCTGACTTTCTTCTACGTCTAATCCTTCTTCACGCAACACGTTAATGGCTTTATCTCTTGCAATGACTCGCGTATCAATTCTAGCACTCACATGACTTGGCTGTAATAGTGATAAACCTAACTCTTTTGTTTCGTCAAATCCTATATCATCGACTAGACGTTTTGTTAACCATAACGGCATACTAATTTCAAGCGACAAGCGTTCTACTTCATCTTTTACTTCTTCTACTGATAGCACACCTTGACGTTGAATATTACGTAAAACACCATTAACAAATTTTCCAATTCCAGGATTTCCTTTAGCTTTGGCAATGGTCACAGCATCATTAAAAATGCCATATTCTGGTACTTTATCTAAATAAAGCATTTGATACATGGATAAATATAATAATTCTTTCACCCACGTATCGACTTTTTTTGCTTTTTTGATAAAAGGAGCAAGGTAATACTCTAGTGTTAACTTGCGACTAATCGTGCCATAAACAATCTCTGTCATTAATCTTGCATCTTTATCTGATAATTGGTGGCGTTTAATCGCTTCATTAATTAAAACATTTGAATAGGCTTGATTATTCGCAATTTTCGTCAAAAGTTCAAGAGCTGTGTACCGAGCTGTTTGTTTAATATGTTTTGGTACTTGTTTTTGTTTACTCAAGAATGTCTCCCACTTCCACTGTTTTTCCGACACCATTTAGAAAATCTGTCACACTTAATTGTCCTTTTCCAGCTGGTTGGATAGTATTTAACTGTAAAACACTCGACTTGCCACATGCCACTTGCAAGCTGTGTTTATCTTTAAGAATAATCGTTCCTGGTGATTTATCTGTTGTTTTTTCTGGCAATGGGGTCACATCCCACATTTTCCATCTCTTATCTTGATACATCGCGTAAGCTACTGGCCATGGACGCATCCCTCTAACTTGGCAATCAATTTGTCGCGCAGTTTTATTCCAATCGATTTTTTCTTCTTCTCGTGAAATATTTGGCGAAAAACTGACAAGATTCTCATCTTGTTTTTGAGGAATAATCTTTTCTTCTATCAATAATGGTAAAGTCTTTAATAATAATTCTTTCCCTAATACGCTTAATTTTTCAAACATTGTTCCAACATCATCTGTATCTAATATAGGAATCGCTTCTTGAGCTAATATATCTCCTGCATCCATTTTTTTTATCATTTCCATAATCGTGACACCTGTTTCTTTATCCCCATTAATAATAGAATAATGTACAGGAGCTCCACCACGGTATTTAGGTAGTAATGACGCATGGACATTAACGGCACCAAGCTTTGGAGCTTTTAATAAGCGTTCAGGTAAAAATTGACCAAATGCTGCAGTTACAACCAAATCAGGATTTAACGCGATAACGTCTTCTAATTCTGCTGACTGACTGATTTTTTCTGGTTGAAAAATAGGTAAATTTAAATCAAGTGCTGCCTGTTTCACTGGAGGTGGGGTTAACACACGTTTTCGTCCCACTGGTCTATCTGGCTGTGTCACCACACCAATAACGTCATACCCTTCATCTACTAATCCTTGTAAAATTGGCACTGAAAAAGCCGGTGTTCCCATAAAAACAATTTTAGTCATAACCATGTTCCTCCATGTAATCAATTAATTCATCTGGTGATAATCTTTCAATTATTTTATCTGTAAACAGTTTACCATCCAAATGTTCTATCTCATGTTGCATGACACGAGATAAATAGCCTGATACTTCTGCTTCTACTTCATATCCTTCTCTATCTACAAATCGCACAATAATGTCATCATATCTTTCGACTGTTCCATAAATGTCAGGAAAACTTAGACAACCTTCCACATCAACTGTCATACCTGATTTTTTTATAATTTTCGGGTTAATCATCTCAAATAATCCTGACTCGTCATCGACATATACAATAGCCACTCGACAAGATTCACCTAATTGATTGGCTGCAAGTCCTATCCCATCTTTTTCTGTCATGATTTGATACATCTCATCAAGTAATTCAATTAATCCATCATCTATTTCTGTAACTTTTTTTGTTGGGGTGGTTAATACAATGTTAGGATATTTTATTATTTCTCTCATGTCAAACTCCTTTGTTTTACGCACTAAATAAAGTGCTGCGGTTCCATATCAATACTAACCCGTAAGCCACTACGAATATCTTTTTGACTTTCTTGTAATATTTCTTGTAACACCTGATTTAAATTTTCTTCAAAACGGTATTTTACCACAGTTTGATAAAAATATCTGCGGTTCATACGTGCCATTGGCTTTGGTGTTGGGCCTAAAATAATCGCTTGCGGTGACAAAGCAGATTGTATTTTTTTTGCAATCTCATGCATTTTTTTTGCTGCTTGAATTTCTTTTTCATGACTCACAATTAACTGAACTGTATAATAATATGGCGGATACTTTCCTTGTCTTCTCAAATTCATTTCATGCTGATAAAACGCTTCGTAATGCTGATTTTTCGCTAAAATAATCGCATAGTGTTCTGGATTGAACGTTTGAATCAGTACTTTTCCAAGTTTATCTCCTCGTCCTGCACGACCACTAACTTGTGTTAATAATTGAAACGTCCGCTCACTTGAACGAAAATCAGGCAAATTCAATGCCGTATCTGCATTTAAAACGCCCACTAATGTGACGTTTGGAAAATCCAACCCTTTTGCAATCATTTGCGTTCCAAGTAAAATATCTGCTTCTTGTGCACCAAATTGTTGCAATAGTCGTTCATGACTCCCTTTTTTACGAGTTGTATCAACATCCATTCGTAAAATTTTAGCTTCAGGGAGTAGCTGTTGTAATTCTTCTTCTACTTTTTGTGTGCCTGTTCCATAATAACGTATCTTTTTACTGTCACAAATTGGGCAACATTGAGGAATGCTTTCTTCATGCCCACAATAGTGACACTTCATAGATTTTGTATCCATATGCAGTGTTAACGAGATATCACAATTAGGACAAGGCAAGACATACCCACAGTCACGACACATCATAAATGAAGAATAACCTCTTCGATTAAGCATTAAAACTGATTGTTCTTTTTTCACTAGTCGATCTTTTAATTCGTTTATGAGAGGCATTGAAAAACTTCCTGTGACACCTTGTTTTAATTCTGCTCGCATATCAACAATTGAAACAGTTGGTAAAAGAGCATTATTAGAAGCCCGTTTTGTCAATGTTAATAATTGGTACACATTTTTCTGTGCTCTTGCTCGTGATTCTAAAGATGGCGTCGCGCTGCCAAGCAATACAGGACACTTGTGATATTCACCTCGCCAAATCGCCAAATTTCTGGCATGATATCTTGGAGATTCATCTTGTTTATAACTTGTTTCATGTTCCTCATCAATAATAATTAACCCGATATTTTCTAGTGGGGCAAAAACAGCTGACCTAGCCCCAACGACGACTTGTGCTTCTTTACGCTCAATTTTTCGCCACTCATCGTATTTTTCACCTTGAGACAATCCACTATGTAACACTGCGACTTTATCTCCAAAGCGTCGTTTAAATCGTGTTACGGTTTGAGGAGTTAAGGAAATTTCTGGAACAAGCATAATAGCTGTTTTTCCTTCTTCTAATACATGGGAAATAGCCTGTAAATAAACTTCAGTTTTTCCACTACCCGTAATACCTTCTAATAAGAACACATCATTTTGATGAGCTGAAACAGATTGGCTGACAGCATCTAAAGCAACTTGTTGTTCTTCATTTAATACCAATGCTTCATCTTGTTGAAACAACCGATTTTTATATGGATCTCGGTAAACTTCTCGTTCTTCTTGTATTAACCAACCTAATTCCACTGCTTCTTTAATCACTTGTCTGGATAAGTCATAATATTCAACTAATTCTTTTACTGAGAATTCCCCTGTTTGTTCAGAAATAAAAAAATCTAATAGTTTGTGTTTTTGATGAGCATTTTTCCTAATGTGAGTTTGAATATCTTGTAGTGTTTCTTTGGGTAAGTTCGCTTGAACAACTTTCATCGTTTTAACTTTATTTTTTGTTGTCACTTCATAACGAATATCAACCATGCCCTCTTGCCTCAAACGATGTAGCTCCGACAAATAAGGGGTATCCTTTATTTCTTCCCAATCACGCTCTGCTAATCCTAGAAACACCTCTTCTTCAATATGAGGTGGGATATCTCCAACTGCTACTAACCATTTTTTGTAAGTTGAACGCATCACACTGGGTAACATCGTTTGAAGACATGTAATTTTAAATGAAAAAGTCGTCTTTGCCATTTCATCAGCTAAAAGCAACAACTCATCATTCACTACAGGATGTAAATCCAAAACAGCTTTTATTGGTTTTAAGTTATCTATCTCTTGTTCACTTTCTATATCAACAACAAAACCTTGTATTCGACGATTTCCATTACCAAATGGCACATCGACTCTCACACCTACTTCAATGGCTTCTTCCATATCGTTTGGAATTAAATAAGTAAAAGGCTGATCTGTTTGCATCGTTGGAACATCAACTATCACATGTGCTATTTTTGGCATTTCTTCACCTTCTTTTTTTACATTCTACTCGAATAAAAAAACCCAAGAGGTCTATCTCTTAGGTTTTTTTGTGTTACATTTTTTTCTCAAATTGGATACGTGCTTCAAGTTCTTGATGTTCGCGTCGTTTTAATGCTTTTTTTTCTTCTTCTTGTCTACGAAGTAATTCTCTTTTTAATTCAGGGTTTGGATCAATAACCACGTCTCCAATAGCGATTTCTTCAAGGGAACGACCGACATTTTTGACAGAAACAAATTTATCTGGTTCAATCATTGGTTGAGCTCCTTCATCTAGCTCATGCGCTCGCTTACTTGCAAGGATAACCAATGAATATTTTGAATCGACTTGCTCTAATAATGAATCAATTGATGGATATAACATAATTTTATAACTCCTTTAACATATTTTCATAGCGACCAATCACGTGATCTACACGGTAATGTTCGCTTTCGATAATTTTTTTAATCCGTTGTACTGCTAATTCAACCTCATCGTTGACTACCGCATAGTCATAATGACGCATCATTTCGATTTCTTCTTTTGCTTTTGACATACGCTCTTCTATCACTGATAACGCATCTGTTCCACGATTAACGATTCGTGCTTTTAATTCACTAAAATCTGGAGGGGTTAAAAAAATAAAGACACCATCTGGCATTTTTTCTTTGACTTTCATGGCTCCTTGCACTTCAATTTCTAAAAAGACATCTTTGCCTTCATCTAATGTCTGATTAACATAATCTAATGGCGTACCATAATAATTACCAACATACTCGGCATATTCTAACATTTTTCCTTCAGATATTAATTGTTCAAATTCTTCTTTTGATCGAAAGAAATAATCTACACCTTCCACTTCACCTTGACGCATTTGGCGTGTTGTCATTGAAATAGAATACTCAAATTGATTGTCATCTTTTTCAAATAACGCCTTTCTAACTGTCCCTTTTCCAACACCGGATGGACCTGATAATACAATTAATAACCCTCGTTCTGACATCGTGTCGTCCTTTCACTTACAATTTTCTTAGTTTACCTTCTATAATGCACCCTAGAGAATTTTTTTGCAAGTATCTATGAGAATTTTTATCAATTATTCAATATTTTGAACTTGTTCTCTAATTTGTTCAATCAACGTTTTCAATTGAATTACACTAGATTTAACATCTAAATTAGTTGACTTTGATCCAATTGTATTAACTTCTCGATTCATCTCTTGGATTAAAAAGTCCATTTCTTTACCAACGGGACCATTCTTTTTAAGTAGTTGTGCCATAGAATTCAAATGCACATTCAATCGATCCAATTCTTCAGAAATATCACCCTTATCCACTAAAATAGCCACTTCACTTAATAACCTAGACTCATCAATAAGAGTATCGGTCATCAAGTCCATCATTTTTTGTTTCAGTTTATCGTAATGTTCTTGTTTTATGGTTTCTGTTTTTCTTGATATCCTTGATATCTCTTGCTTAATCAAATCAATGTATTCATAAAAGAACGATTGAAGGCCCTCACCTTCAATTTGTCTACTTCTATTTAGTGCTTCTAGCGCTTGCTTAAATACGGCTAATAAATCTACCTCAATATCATTTATCACATCTTTTTTTTCTACTACCTCAACTAATGATGGATGTAATATTCCTCCTTCTAAAAATCGCTCAGCAGAAAATGGTTGCTTTTTATAACGATGAAATTCAGCATCACCTAAATCCTGAACTAATCTATCTAACACAGGCCAATTAATTATTAGCTCCTTAGAAGATGCATTTTCTTTTGTCAGAGTAATAAAACTTTCCACACGGCCTCTAAATAATTGCTTTTTTATTAACTGCTTCATTTCTATCTCAAGATGATTATATTCTCTTGGTAAACGAACTTGTGTATCTAAAAAACGGTGGTTGACTGATTTTATCTCAACCACTATCTGATAATCTTCTCTTTGACACTCTCCATGCCCATAGCCTGTCATACTCTTCATACTTTACCCCTACATGTTATTTAGAGTTTCTTTTAATACAGCAAACTCTTCGTTAGTTAACGTTATGCCTTTTCCCATTTTTTCATGATTGGGAGCCCAATCACGTAAATCAAATTTTGCTGGTCGATTATTCCAACTAATAAGATTTAATTCTTTCGTCCACCCTTTATTATTTTCAGATAATACGGCAATTTCTTCCAAAATTTCATAAGAAAATTCTTGACTCATATTTTTCTCTCCTTTAAAAAATGAATAAATAACGCTTGTAAGACTGATTTCCAACTAATATCAAATAGCCTCCCAATTATTTCTACTCTTGTTTCAATCAAATGATAATTATATGTCAAAACAGTTTTTTCAGACAGAGGAACAGTTTGTTTCACGTAATCTGCTAACCATTCGCTAAGTGATAAAAGCATTTGATCGTTGACGTCATCATTTTTCTCATTAAATACTGTGATAATTTCATCTGATAATTCATCTATAGTATATACTTTTGAAGGATCTACCGATAATATACGGGCAGTCTCTTCCAACAGATAAATGCTAAATAA
Source organism: Vagococcus luciliae (assembly GCF_024637875.1). NCBI lineage: Bacteria > Bacillati > Bacillota > Bacilli > Lactobacillales > Enterococcaceae > Vagococcus > Vagococcus luciliae. Next base: position 326,387 of record NZ_CP102451.1, read on the forward strand.
TTCTGGTTGAAAATGATGTTGAACCATCCACCGAGGAGTTACTTTCTTACCTAACTGTTTAATGGCTTCTTGTGATTTAAGATACGTTAAAAAATGTTTAGTTAATTTCGCCGCTTCTTTTTTATAGTTATTTGGTTCTAAAGCATACCAATTTCCCTCATATCGGTGGAAAGATCTCATTGTATCCAAATAACCTAGTTGCATATTCCAAATAGCTCGTTCTTTATCAAATAATAACACCGTGCCTAATCCCCATTTACTATTAATCGTAATCTCGAAAATATCACGAGGGGTTTTTACAGGTTTAATAACACCTGGCCCTTTCACATCGATTACAATTAATTCTTTTGCTCCATGATTAAGTAAGATATCTTTAGGTATATTATTACGATAACCACCATCTACATAATACTGTCCATTGATTTCACATGCCCTCATCGCAGGGTAAAATGACGATGTAGCTAATAGCCATTTACTTAATTCATCCTTTGGTACATCTTTTAATGACTTCACTGTTTCTTCCATTTTTGGTGCAAGAGTTGTCACAAAATAAAAATCAATTGCTTTTTTATCTGGAGCAAACATTTTTTCTTCATCAATCATCATTTCAATCATATGATACAAAGGTGTACTATCAGCACCGTTTTCTTTTAGTGCGGATAAAGTAAGGTTTTTGACGCCTTGAATCAAGTTTTCTCTTGTTTTATTTTCTTTATCATCCAGTGATAAGTTTAATATTTTATTTGTCGCAATATCACGCCACATATCTTCAGCGTCATTTAAATTACCTTGTACCATAAAAGCACCATTTAACGCACCTACTGATGTTCCACTGACCATACTATAGGTGACACCTAGCTCTTTTAACGCACGCCATGCACCTATTTGATAGGATCCTCTAGCACCACCACCACCCAAAACAATTCCAGTATGGTAGTTTACGTGATGATAATACCCTGGTTTGGGATGAGTTTTTCTAATAAAACCTAAATCTAACAATTTATTTTTAGCCAATGAAACATCAGAAAAATCAGGTAAATACACTTCTGATAAAAGACGACTTTTGGCAATCTCATCAAACAACATCATACATTCACTAAATCCAAATAAATAGGACGTACTCACAATATTTGTTACACAAAAAACATTATCCTTAATTTCACCGTCACACACAGCCAATAATTGATTTCCTTTATACCATCCAACTACTAAATGATCATCTCGCAATGAAAGACTATTTTTATAAAGTTCTTTTAATGCTTTTTTATGACTATTTTGAAATGGTAACCACTCTTTAGTTTGATAACGACTTAATTTATATAAATCTGACGGAAGCCACTCTTTTAACATTCTTTCACCACCTTTTCACATTTTTTCACATATATTCCACTGTTTTCACTACTATTATTTGTTTGACTAACCTATCTCTGCTCCGTATAATAAGAGAAAGAAAGACTTAAAAGGAGAATGACTGATGATAAAAAAGCAACCGTCTACAAAGTCTAATAAAGAAAATCATGTCAAAAAGTTTACTCGTTTTATCTCCCGTTCATCACAGAGATTTATTTCTTCTTTTTTAGATGATGAGTCAGAAAAGGAAAAGCATTTAGCTCTTATCCAGCAACAAATTAATAAAGCCATACTTCAAAAGAGTCTGGTGGTTCTTCAATATCAAGAGCCATCACAAGCTAGTTATGAAACACTTGTTGGCAGAATTTATCAACATGCGATTAATCGCAATGCCTTAGTCATTAAATTACAAAAATCGAATGAAATCCGTATGATTTCGGCTAACTATATAAGGAAAATATCCATCATCCACTCTAATCATTCTCAAAATTTATCAATTAGTAAATAAGCGAAACGACAACGATTGTTTCGTTTATTTTATTTTTCTAAAATAATCTGAGCAAAAGCTACTTCGTCTGTATGAGTAATGGACACATGAACCTGCCCTTCAAATATAGACTGATACACTATTGGTCGACCACTTTCTTCTGATAACACCTCAATATCTTGAAATCCTACTTTTCCAATGCCTGTCCCATAAGCTTTTGAAAAAGCTTCTTTACACGCAAAACGCCCCCCTAGAAATTCTGTTTGTCTCTTTATTTTTAATGTTTCAAAGATTTCCAACTCACGAGACGTTAGCACACGGGAAATAAATTTAGGATTATTCTTTATAATATCTTCTATTCGATAGAGCTCTACAGCATCTATACCAATTCCTATAATCATATTGGCACTCCCTTTTTACGATAATTTTATTATAACGACATTAAAACAAAAAAGCGAATAGAATCATTTTATTACAAATAAAAAATACCAATCTAATCTTATTAGATTGGTATAACTATTATTTATCGTTGTTACGAATAACAAATCCACGTCCACCATCTTTTTTCTGTGAAGGTTTGTTGTTTGATTTATTGTTATTATTCTTTTTAGGTGCATCAGAATTGTTATAACGTTTTTTCTTGTTATATTGTTCTTTGCCACCACGGCCGCCACCTTTGTTGTTATTACGACGATTGTAGTTACCACCTTTACCACCACGGCCGCCTTTGTTATTTCCACGACGGTTTGGTAATGGACGTTCTGGGGTAATTTTTACAGGAACTTCGGCTGCATCATCTTTAGAAATTTGTTTAATTAATAATGCCACTAAGTCTTCTGCAGTGTATTCTTCTAGTAAATCACTTGCTGCTAATTGATATTTTTCTAAGCCATTTGCAGCTAATAAATCTTTAATTTCAGTAATTGCTGCTCCAATTTGTCCTTCTACTGCTTCTTTTTTAGAAGGTGGACGAAGAGGTGTCATACGTTTTTTCGTTAAATCTTCAATGACATGCAAGTATCCCATTTCATTTGGTGTAACAAACGTTACTGACATTCCTTCTTTACCAGCACGACCAGTACGACCGATACGGTGAACATAGCTTTCAGGATCTTGTGGAATATCATAGTTATACACATGACTCACACCAGAAATATCTAATCCACGTGCTGCCACATCTGTTGCCACTAAAATATCTAACTCGCCATTTTTGAAGGCTTTTAAAATACTCATGCGTTTGTGTTGTGGTAAATCACCATGAATTCCTTCTGCTTTGTAACCACGCATTTCAAGTCCACGAGCCAATTCATCGACGCGACGTTTTGTACGACCAAAAACAATTGTCAACTCAGGTGATTGTACATCAAACAAACGTGTCATAACATCAAATTTTTCAAATTCTTTACAACGAACGTAATATTGATCAATTAGGTTAGCTGTCATTTCTTTTGCTTTGATACGGATATGTTCAGGGTCTTGCATGAATTTAACCCCAATACGTTTGATTGAATCTGGCATTGTTGCTGAGAATAATAATGTTTGGCGTTCTGCTGGAACTTTTGAGATGATGGCTTCGATATCATCTAAGAATCCCATATTTAACATTTCATCTGCTTCATCTAATACAAGTGTTTCCACTGTATCTAATTTCAACGTACGGCGGTTAATATGGTCTAATAAACGGCCAGGAGTTCCCACAACAATTTGTGGTTTGTTTTTTAACGCACGAATTTGTCGACCAATATCAGCTCCACCATAAACAGATTGAACTTTGACTTTTTTTTCTTTACCTAAACGATATAATTCTTCTTGTGTTTGGATAGCTAATTCACGCGTTGGCGCAATAACTAATGCTTGTAATACTGGTTTATTAGTATCAATTTTATTTAACATTGGTAACCCAAATGCAGCTGTTTTACCAGTACCTGTTTGAGCTTGACCAATAACATCTCTTCCTTCTAACGCTAATGGTATTGTGGCACTCTGTACAGGTGTTGCTTCCTCAAACCCAATATTTTCGATAGCTTGTAATAAACTTTTTTCTAACTGTAATTCACTAAATTTCAAATGATATCCTCCTAGTTTGTTGCTAAATCGACTGCTTTTCTTTTTATATAATGAAAAAAAATGAAAATAGGCATTCGTATAATACTATCATATTCTTAAATAATTAACAATAAAACCTTGCCTATTCATGATTTTTTAATAAAAAATCAACAACTTCATTTAATCCCATTCCATTGCTTGCTTTCAGAAAAACAGTATCTTTTGGTTGTAGTTGACTTGATAAGTGTTCCATTAATTCTTTTTTTTCTGTTTTTTGGTAAAAATGAAGAGAACCTTTTGGCATTCTATCCTTTAACAGATTATAAAGAGCGTTCATTTGCTCGCCATACAAATAAACTTGATCAATATGATTTGGTGAAATATGCTCTGCGACACTTTCATGCATCTGGCTAGATAGTTCCCCTAATTCTAGCATGTCACCTAACACAATATATTTCTTGCCTTCTAATTCTAACGCAGAAAATGTGTCTAATACTAATTTCATTGCAGTTGGATTGGCATTGTATACATCACTTAAGATATCAATGCCGTCATTTGTTTTCAACCATTCTGTTCTATTTTTAGTTAAATCAAATGTTTCTAGCCCATTTTTCATTTTTGAAACAGGTATGCCAAAATGATGTCCAACCAATAAAGCAATCAAAGCATTTTTGACATTATAGCCACCCAAAACCGGAATTGAAAATACCTCTTCTTTAAATAAATTAGTTTTAAATTGAGTATTATGTTTCGTTTCTAATATAATTTCAGCTGTTAAAGTTGCTTCTGTCCCTACACCAAAGCTTTCGACTGATTGGGGCACATCAACAACCAATCGTTTTAATAATGGCTCATCATTTGGAATAATTAAAATGCCTTCTTTTTTAAGACCTGAAGTGATTTCCATTTTAGCTTCAGCAATGCCAGCTCGTGATCCTAAATATTCGATATGAGATTCCCCAATCAATGTGATGGCTGCAATATCTGGTGTCGCAAGATTTGACAAGACTTCAATTTCACCTTTATGATCCATCCCCATCTCTAAAACTAACATCTCTGTGTCTTCTGGCATGGATAAAATCGTGTAAGGCAAGCCAATATGATTATTATAATTACCTTGTGTTTTATATGTCTTAAATGTTTGTGATAACACAGCTGCCGTCATATCTTTTGTTGTTGTTTTCCCGTTACTCCCTGTAATTCCTATTACTTTAGGTGCACTTTTTTCTAAATAAAAACGAGATAATTTTTGCAAGGCAACTAATGTATCTTCGACTTTAATATACGCAATATCTTCAGATAACTCTTTTTCTGATAAAACTAAAGAAGCTCCGTTATCAATGGCTTGCGGAATAAAATCATGACCATCTCTTGCTCCTTTTAGTGGAACAAACAAGCTATTTTCTTGCACTTTTCGTGTATCAAACTCTACAGAGGAAATCGTTTGGTCATCTAAATGGTGAGCATAATTGATGCCTTCTACCGCTGCGACAATCTCTTTAATTAATAAGTTCATAGCTCTCCTTCTTTCTCTTATCAACAAAAAAAGTTGAACAAGTGTCCAACTCTACAACTGCTCAACTTCAATTTGTTGTTTTTTTTCAAAACGTAGTTTAGCTAATTGAATCAATTCTTCTAGTAAGTCACCATAATTTAATCCCATATTTTTCCATAGTAACGGATACATACTAAATGGTGTAAAACCTGGCATCGTATTCACTTCATTTAGGAATACCTCATTATTAGCTGTTAAAAAGAAGTCACAGCGACTCAATCCACTACCATCTAGTGTTTGGTACGCTTTTTTAGCATAATATTGTAATGTTTCTTGTAATTCATCTGAAATATCTGCTGGAATTTGTAGTTCCACTTGGTTATCTAAATATTTTGATTCATAAGTATAAAATGCCACATCCTTAACAATCTCACCAGCTAAAGTTGTTCTAATTTCATCATTACCCAATACGGCAACTTCTAATTCGCGTGCTTCAATTCCTTGCTCCACAATGACACGTCGATCAAAACGAAACGCTTCATCTATCGCTTGAATTAATTCATCACGAGATTCTGCTTTATTAATTCCGACACTTGATCCCATATTTGCTGGTTTAATAAACATCGGGTAAATTAAACTACCTTCACACTCTAATAATATTTCTTCTTGATGATCTTTGTAGCCATTTTTTGTGACAGCCACATAAGGTAATTGTGGAATGCCTATTTGTTGGAATAATTGTTTGCCGATAATTTTATCCATGGCACATGCACTAGCCAAAACTCCCGCACCAACATACGGCATATTTAATACTTCAAATAACCCTTGAATCGTACCATCTTCTCCATTAGGACCATGTAATACTGGAAAAATAACCGCATTTCCTTCTTTTAAATCACTTGGTAAAATAGGTTGAGCATTGGCAATCGTTAAGTGTAGAGATTCTTTATTTAAAGGTGCCTCATGATACACAGGTCCTTTTAGCCAATTACCCTCTTTTGTAATATAAACTAATTGAACTGAATAATAGTTGTAATAAATTGCTTGTAAAATTGAAAAGGCCGATAGAATTGATACATCATGTTCAGCACTTTTACCACCATATACTAAAAAAATCTTCATGGTTGTCCTCCTAAATTTACTAGGACTTAATTATACTCCAGTTTTTAGCAAAATTCTATTCCTTATTTTTTATCTATATAAATAAAAGGAACACTGGACTAAAACAATATCGGGTTATCTACCGTCTTAAAATACCATGACATCTTTTGATGTTGATAGATTAAAACACCCACTTTTTCTTCCAAAAATAATTGATTGCTCTCAATTTTTCTAAGATTATCTTCAACGACATGTACAGGTATTTTATACTCCCCATCATCTAGACCAACTTGTGAAAACTCAAATACAGTCCCTTCTTGCATAATACTTTTTAACTCTTTTACTATATCGTATGATAAAGGCGTTATATTAGTATAGCGTTTTGAGAAGAGAGAGCGATTAGCATTTAATTGGTATAAAACTTTATCAGTAATTTTTTGAGATAAAGACTGGTAAAATTCGTCTATATTTCGATAATATACTTTCATCACTTCTTGTTCTGTCTCAAAAAAAGCATAATTGTTTTGTAATTTATAAAAAAAAGGCGAACGCAACTGCATCTTCATATGAGATAAATACAATATTTCAGCAATTTCATTTGCTGTCAAACGTTTTAACGTATCGTACTCTTCAAAATCTAGCCATTTAATTTCTCGCCTAGTATTATAATTTAAATTGCTTAAATATCGATCAACATTTTCCTGACCACGTATTACTCTAAATCCGGTATGCGCTTCATACTCTCCCTCTGGTTCACTAGCATCTAGCAATAGTAAGTTTTTGGGACGATGAATAGTATAACGATCAAAGTCTTGATGGCTAAGTCCTTTTGTTAAAACTGAGTTACTAATACCATCTAAATGAACATATATATTTTGTCGCAACACCTTCACCTATCTTTCTTCTACTAGTAATTTCCATTAATATAACTATACCATTTTTCCTTAACAAAATGAACACATAAACCCTAGTAGTTTAATTACGTTTATATTACAAATCTAGTGAGGTATTTTTAAAAAACGACATAATAACGTAACGTTTTATCGTCCTACTTTCTTTATTTTTAAAATTATTATGGTATGATAGTTGATAGAATTACATGAAAAAGGGGGTTAATATCATCTCTAACAAAAATGATTCGTCACAAAACAAACGTTCAACAAAACATCAAACAAAAAAAAAATCTGTCGGGCAACGATTTAAAAATTTCTTTTTTAATCTAATAATGATTATTCTCTTTTTAGTAGGGATTGCATTAATTTTTAATAACCAGATTAAAAATTATCTTGTAAAAGAAAATACAGCACAATATCAAGTCAATAAAATAACTCGAGATGATGTTATTAAAAATGAACAAAAAGAAGCAACTTTTGATTTTGATCAAGTAGAATCACTAGATTTCAATACTGTCACTAAATCACGTGGTCGTGATGTCGGAGATGTCGTGGGTGGTATTGCTATACCCAGCGTGGATCTAAATTTACCGATTCTAAAAGGGGTTTCTAATTACGTTATTTCTGTTGGAGCTGGAACGATGAAACCCGATCAGAAAATGGGGTTTGGAAACTATGCTTTAGCTAGTCATTATATGTATGATCCGACTCTGTTATTTGCTCCCTTAGTTCGAGTGGAACTTGGATCTTCTATTTATCTCACAGATTTAGAGTATATCTATGAATATAAAGTTACCATGAAAGAATATGTAGAACCAACAAGAGTAGATGTTATTGAAGATGTTCCTGAAAAACGTCAGGTTACTTTAGTCACTTGTGATACGTCTGGTGAACACCGTCTTATTTTACAAGGTGATCTCGTAAAAAAAGTAAATGGTAAAAAAGCACCAAAGGATATGCGTGATGCTTTTGAATTAGCACAAAATAATTATTATTAACATAGCAAAAAGCATTGAACACAAGAATTTTTTCTTATGTTCAATGCTTTTTAAATATTTGGTAAATAAAAATTTCGATTATCCAGTCCAAAAATACGTTCTGTATACTCCCCAGGATTTACTTGTTTTAATGATCCTAACATCATTTGCATCGATGCATCTAAATTATCTAAATGATGCAATATTTCTGCTTCCATAATTTTAGGCCTAACAGGTGATCCATATTCCAACAAACCATGATGTGCTAATACAACATGCTTCAGAACTAGTACTTCCTCATCTAGTTCTGAAATATTTAATTCTATACAAGCCTTTGTTATTTCTTCATCAACCATCACAATATGCCCTAATAAATTTCCTGCTAAGGTATACTCTGTTGCGACAGGCCCTGATAGTTCATGTACTTTTCCCAAATCATGCAACATAACTCCTGCATATAAGAGAGAGGGATTTAATTCTGTGTATTCTTGTGAAACAGATTTTGCTAATCGTAACATGGTTAAAGTATGGAAAGCCAATCCTCCAGCAAATGCATGGTGATTACGTTTTGCTGCTGGGTATTCAAAAAATTCTTTTTGATACTTACTAAGAATATGACGGACAATTCGATGCCATTTTGCTTGTGTAATATCTAATAAATAATCATTAAATTCTTGCTTCATCTCATCAATATCAATCGGTGCTTTTTCCATGTATAATGACGGATCTGTCGGCTCACCTTCTTTAGCCAAACGAAGATGCATAATTTTCACTTGCGGCATATTTTGATAAAGTTCACGCTTTCCATTCAACAACACAACATTTCCTGTAGTAAATGTCGCAATGTCTTCATCTGACGCACCCCAATACTTGCCATCTATTGTGCCTGAATTATCTTGGAATGTAAACGCAATGAATTTTTTTCCATTTCTCGCTACTCGAACATCCGCCGTTTTTAATAAGACAAATGCTTCAAATGTTTCATCTACAGAAAGTTCTCTTAATTTTTTCATGCTGTTTCTTCCTCTCCAATAACCAAAACAGATTGATCTTTCATTTTAAAATATTCTCTCATTGCTTTATCAGATGTTAAACAAATAACTTGATTATCTTTGCCTAACATATCTAATAAATTAAACAAAGTTGCCTTACGCGAATCATCAAAATGTAGCCAGCCATCATCTATAACAATTGGTGACCCGTAATCCTCACTATGTAAATGAATAAAAGCTAGACGAAAAGCCATATATAATTGATCTTTTGTCCCAGTAGACAGTTGATCGATTGTCCAAGACTGTTGCGTTATATCAACGACCAATAATCTACCATCTTCTATTGATACCCTATGATATTTTTTATTAGTTAATAGATTAAAATAACCTGTTACTGTACCGAGTAATGTTGGTAGTTGTTGATCTGATAAGTATTGAAATAGCCGTTGAATCAACTCTTCAGAAAATCGTAACGTTAACCATTGCTCTGTCATTTCTTCAATTTTTGCTAATTGAGTGGCTCTCTCTTGTCTCAAATCATCTAATGAGCCATTTTTTTCCATTTGCTTCATATCATAATCAATTTGTTGCCACTCTGTTTGATAAATCCGTTGTTTATCTTTCAGTTCATCCTGAATTTCTTTTACCTTCATTACTTCACGGTTAATTGAAAGTAATTTATATTCTTTAGATAGATCGAACACGTGCTCTAACTGACGTTCTAATTCGCTTAAACGTTTAGCATTTTGATTTAGCTGTTCTTGATGGTTTAACCATTCTTTAGCTATATCAATTGGCGTAGCCTCATGTTGATCAATTAATTGATTAACCAATTGTTGACTAGCCGCTTTTTGATGTCGAATAGAGGCTAATTCACTTTGAATATTGCTTGTTTCACTACCTTCCAGACGATTAATTGCTTCTTTTTGTGCCTCAACAAATTGTTTGACTTCTTTAAAGCCATCACGAATATTTTTATCTTCTAAAGGAATCCACTCTTTAGCAAAAGAAAGTGATTGTTTATAAGAATCAATTGCTTTATCAATAGTTTCAAGCTGTTGTTGCATCTCTTGTTCATTTTTTTGAATATCACGTAATTGACTAAAAACAGGTAATGTAGTTAACCACATTGAAACCGTCTCATCTGTAGAGAATCCATATGCTGTCGCCCATTGTTCTTTTTGTTTTTTTACTAACGCATCCTGTTCTTCAAAATTAGCTAGTTCTTTTTCCAATTCATATAACTCGCCAGCTAGTTGATCCGCCTCGCCTAATTGTTGTTTATATAATGTTTTGGCTTCTTCTGGGGTCACAGATGACACCTTTGGTACCCTAGATGTATTCATCAAACCATAAATACCTAACCCCGCAAAAATAACGACAATCACATATAGCCATGATACACCTAACACAATTGCCAGTAGTAGCATCATAATAGCAATCGCTATTGAGAGTCCTGAAAACATTTTTATCGTAAATGAATCAAGAAATGGGCTATTATCTAGATGTTCCTCATTAATCGATGCAGATGAAGTATCTAATTGATTTTCTGATTCAGATAATTCATGATCTAGTTTTCTCTGACGAATAGATAATCGGCTTTGTTCATTTGATAATATCACTTGTTTCCGTAATAATTCTTCCTCAACTTCTGCCAATTCTTTTAATGATATTTCTTCTTGTTCTTCAATTACCACATCAAGTAATGCATCTGATAAACGATATTTTTCATATAACTCTTTTTTATTTGATGTATAGGCATCGAGTTGCTGTTGCATAACCTCTTGTCGCTCACTGATTGATTGAACACTCAATTGATCATCTAATAATTGTTCAAATAATTCTTGATTCTCAAGATAAAATTGAACAGCTGGAGTAATGTCTTTAATGATTTCACTTTGATTTTCTAATAGTTCAGTCTCTTTTTTTGTTAAGAAACGATATTCCTGTAATGCGTCTGACACACTCTTAATGGTTGTTTGTGAGGCAGCATCTTTTTCTTTCTTTCCACCGGTCTCCCTGTTCAATGTTTGCCATTCGGTGTATAGAGGAAAATATTTTTGCTGATCTAGCAATGTCTTTTCTAAGGAATAGCTATCTTCCAACTCCTTACGTTCTTTTTCCAACAACTCTTCTAATTCTATTCGTCGGTCCCATTTATTTTGGTAAGTTTGTTCTTGTTCTTCAACTAAACGAATACTCTGTTCCAAACGATTGAATTCTTTTAATTGTTGATTTAATAACGGAATTCGTCCAGAAGGTTTATATATTTGCTGTCTATCTTTTAGAAAATCATTTGATATGGCAGTTAGTCGTTCACTTCCTGTTAAACCAACTGTCAACAGTAAACGTTGCAATCTAACTTCATTTAAATCATTTAAATCAACCAACTGTTCTTGCTGAAAGCTAAACACCTCATCAAAAATTTCACGTGTTAAAGGTGATAAAATAGTTGTTAGAAGTCTCTCGTCTCCTACTTGACCATCTTCTAAACGCACATATGCTTGCCCTTTATTTTTTTCTTTAAATCGCTCAACGTAAATTTCACCATGAACTGTGTGATCGATAATTAAATGCCCACCATATGTCGCTCCAACTACTGGTGTAAAATCACGTGTCATATCACGTTTTTTAGGAAAACCAAATAAAATAGTCCGTATAAAATGATATAATGTGGATTTTCCTGATTCATTATCACCAAAAATGAGTTGATTATCTTCTTTTAAGTTAAATACTTGATTATTAAATTTTCCAAATCCATTAATGTATAATCGTCTTATTTTCATTGGCCTACTCCATTTTTAAAAATCATTTTGTCCTTCACTAATTGGCTACTTTCTTCTACAATACGTTCCATATCTTCTTCATCAAATACAATATTCGTTCCAATTACTGGTTGTTGCACAATATCCTTCGCAACATCATAAAATTCATTACGCTTCAAGAAATGTTGTGCTAAATCATCGACTAAACTTGAATCAAATCCCATAATAAGTTGATCTATCTCGATTGGCTCAATCATTATATCGACTAACCAAATATAATAAGAAGTTTTTCTTAATAATTGACGTTGAAGATAACCTAATATTTCTTCTTTATTTAAAAGTAGCTCACTTAGTCCTTCTTCAGAAGATGGACTCAATTTTACTACTAGTAAGGTTACCTCTTTTGTATATTTTGCTGCCATGATTTCTTTTTCAATTTTTGTTAGTTGATCTGATCGTGTTATTTCTTTTAATGAGATATCTTGTTGCACCCATGCTGCTTTACTTACATCGATAAATTTTTGCGATACACTAGAGCCATTGACTTCAACCAGACTAACTCCCTTAGTCTGTCTCTCTTTTCGAGTATGCCCTTGAGGAGTTCCTGGATAAATAGTTAGTGGTTTATCTATTAACACCTCTGTCTTATGAATATGCCCTAATGCCCAATAATCATATGTTGGTTTTAAATCAGATAAAAGAAACGGAGCATATTTTCCTTCTTGTGCTATCTCGCCATGATAAAATCCAATGTGATAATCTGTTTCCCTACTTCTACTTGGATAATCTAACGCTTTATTGCCTTTAATCCACTGATGTTCATAAGAAAAACCGCTAATAGAAACACTTTGTCCATTTGTCACTTGTAAAACTTTTGTCGTAACTTCTTCAGTATCAAATAATATGACGTTTTGTGGCCATTCAAACCAGTAACGACTTTTCGTATAATAATCATGATTTCCAAAAGACATCACTACTTTGATTTGTTCTTTTTCTAGACGCCTAAATTGATCCATTACAAATTTTTGTGTATAGATAGACGATGTTGCTTGATGGAACGTATCTCCAACTATCAATAAGAAATCAACTGACTCCTTAATACAATTTTCTATAATGGTCTCAAACACTTTATAATTTATTTGTTGTATCTCTTTTTGAAATGTTACATCTTCTGTTGTAATACCAGAAAAAGGTTGATCGATATGCAAATCTGCCATATGAATAAATTTCATGTGTCACACTCCTTTTAGCCATTCATAATGTTTAATCAGAATAAGTTCTATAAAAAATATAGGTGGTTAAGCTCTTTGCTTAACCACCCATTATTGTGTCGATTAATCTAACGTATATAAATCTTGAACTGGTTGCATAATGATGCGGTTTAAGTCATTAACAATCATGCTAAATGCTTGTTCTTTTTGCATTAAATCTTGAATTAATGCTTCACCTTGAACTTTTTCGGCCATTTCTTGTGCTTGTTTAGCATCCTCATCCGAAAATTCTTCACCTTGCATTTGTTTTTGTTGTAATGTCATTTGCAATTCTTGGAAAGCTTTGAATAATTCAAAAGCTTCTTCATTTTCTTTCACTGCGTCAAAAGCATCACTCAATGCTAAGAATTCATCCATTTGGCGAATTTCACGTTCAATTTGGTTGGCACTATCATAAATATTATTTGACATATATAAGCTCCTTTAAATAGAAATTTATTCTCCTAATATTGTAACATGTTTCAAAGAAAAAGCCTACTCTTATTGAGTTACCTTACCCCAGATACCCTGCCAAGCTTCGCCAACTTTATCTAATCCTTTTTTGATACCGTCTCCCACAGTATCTGCACCTTGTTTAATTTTTCCGCCAACATCGTTTAGTTTATCACCAATTCCATCTAATTTACCATCAGTCATTGTATCATTTTCTTGATTATCGATATAATCCGTTGACTGTGTCACATCTTTCACTGGAAATGGTGTGTTTGGAGAAGCTCCTAATATACTTTGCATCTCTGTTCTGAAAATATTAGAAATATAACTACTATCATTACCTGGTAAATAATGATCCGGTCCACTTTTATCAAAACCTATCCATGTTGCGACCACCACGTCAGGGGTATAACCAATCATCCATTGATCTTTCGACATGCCATCTGCATTGATATTCTCAGTCGTTCCTGTTTTACCGGCTATTTGATAACCATATGGCTGAGCTGCAGCACCTGTTCCTGTACTATAAACCCCTTGAAGCATGCTAGTCATCTCTTCAGCTACTTCAGGTGTTGTCACACGTGTTGATTTTGGTTTTTGATTTTCATAAATAATCACACCATGAGCGTCTTCAATCTTGGTAATAAAATGCGTTTCTTTTCTGACTCCCTCATTAGCAAATACGGTGTACGCACTTGCCATATCAATGGGTCTAGCTCCTTTGGTTAGTCCACCTAATGCTAAACCGTAATACTTATCTTTTTCATCTAGTTTAACACCAAATTGTTCCACTTTTTTATATCCTCTATCAATGCCTGTCTCATGCATCAACCAAACAGCTGGAGCATTTAAACTATGGATCAAGGCATTTGTCATAGAAGTTTCACCACTGTATGTACGTGAAAAATTATGCACATCATAATAAGATAGCTCTTCATCTTTTAACATGTCCTCAGGTTTATACCCTGCTTCTAATGCCGGTGTATAAACAGATAAAGGCTTTAATGTTGAACCAGGTGATAAATAAGAATCAGTCGCACGATTCCATCCTCGATAAGTATACTCACCACGTCCACCAACAATTCCCATCACGCCACCAGAACTAGGATTAATCGCAACAGATGTTCCTTCCACTATTTCACCATCTGATGCTGCTGGTGGAAATAAACTATCATTAGCAAAGGTTTGATCCATCCCCTGTTGATACACTTGATCTAGTGCTGTGTATATTTTGTAACCACCACTTGAAATTTCAGCGTCAGTCAATTTTGTTTTATCAACTGCTTCAGAAATGACAGCGTCAAAATAATAAGGGTACTTATAGGTATCTTTATCCGGGACATATGTATCTGTTAAATAAATTGGTTGTTTCATCAGTCCATCTGCGGTTGCTTTATCTAATTTTCCATTATCCACCATCACAGATAAGACTGTGTTACGCCTATTTACAGCATAGTCCATATGATCAATCGGGTTATATAAACTAGGTCCTTTCAAGGCGCCGACTAATACAGCTGCTTCATCAACAGTCAAGTCTTTAGCATCTTTACCAAAATATTTTTTTGACGCGTCTTGAATTCCCCAAACCCCACTACCAAAGTAAGATTTATTCAAGTACATTTCCAATATTTCATCTTTTGAGTATTCTTTTTCAAGTTCGATCGCTAGAAAAAGTTCTTTTGCTTTACGAGTAAAATTTTGCTGTTGGTCTAAAAAGGCATTTTTAGCTAGCTGTTGTGTAATGGTACTACCGCCACCGCCACTATTATTTCGTCTAATGACTTTCCTAACAGCCGCTCTCATAATTCCTTTTACATCATATCCCTTATGTTTATAAAATCGACGATCTTCTGTTGAGATAAGTGCATCTACTACATGAGGGGAAATATTATCTAGCGTTACAAATGTCCCACCATTTTTTCGAAGCTTACCTGCCTCATCTCCATCTTTATCATAAATCGTCGTTGATTGTTCCAAACCAGCTTTTAAGCCTGACACATTCATACTTTTAGCCAGGTAAAATAAATAAATACTTGTGACTAAAATAAAGGTTAATGTCACTAACAAAATAATTTTATTAATATGATATTTTTTCCATATTCTTTTTTGATGGATACGAAACGTTTGCCAGTGAGGCTGCAACCACGTACCAAACCTTATTAACCAGGATTTTATCACTTCAAAATACTTCTTAATATGCTCCATGATAACGTCCTTTCTATTAAATTTTATAAATTTAGTGTATCATATTATCAGAAATAACTAATACGTCTAAAGACTTATCTTCATAAGTCACTTTAATATACCATTTAAAAATTAAATTACTACATGTTATTTTTTAAAAAACGTTTAAATTAGAAAAAGGAGTCTATATATGCAACTTTCTATTACTCTACCTCCCTCAACAACTCAAACAACTGTTCGAGAACTCTTAGAAACAGAGTGGCTTATTCCTAGAAAAGTAAGACATTTTCTTAGAACGCGTAAAAATGTGTTAAAAAATAATTCTACCGTCATGTTTCACGAAACTGTCGAGTCTGGAGATAAGATTACGTTAATCTTTGAAGAAGATGATTACACAATTCCTCATATTATTCCTGGAAATGCCAAGGCCATTAATGTGTTATGGGAAGATGACCATCTAATCATTGTGAATAAACCTTACGGACAAAAAACACATCCAAACCAACCACAAGAAACCGAGTCGTTATTAAATGACCTTGCTGCTTACTTAAAGCCTAAAAATCAAATCCCATATGTTGTCCATCGATTAGATAAGGAAACCAGTGGGGCAATTGTCTTTGCGAAGAATCCCGTTATATTACCAGTTTTAGGTAGATTGCTTGAACAAAAAGAAATAAACAGACATTATGAAGCAGAGGTAAGTGGGTTAATAAAAAATAAGCACTTTACAATCAATCAACCTATCGGGCGTCATCGTCATGATCGTAGGAAGCGAGTCATTGATTCCAAAAAAGGAGATAAAGCCATTACACACGTAACAGTCATTGAGCAATTAAATAACTCAACGCGAATAGAATGTCAACTAGATACTGGTCGCACACATCAAATACGTGTTCATCTTGAAAGTATTCATCACCCAATTATCGGTGATCCACTATACAATCCAACTTCGCATGCAAAGAGACTTCAATTACATGCTAAATCTCTTCAACTCATTCATCCTTTTACTAAGGAAGAAATAAACGTACAAGCGACACCTTTTTTATTTGACTAATTACATAATTGCACGTTACATATAGTGATAAATCTTCTAGAAACATCTAACCAAGGATGATAATAATGCTCAATTATGTATTAGCTATGATGGATACGATGTATTTGTTTATTTAAGCATGGTTGAAATACGAAAAAGTAGCATCCCTCTTGTTTTCAAATTGTTGTATTTTAAAATTTGCTTTTGACAATGGAACATTTGAATTTAGGCTCTCCGTCAAATGATGTGGATGAGTAAAATTTAGTGAATTTAAGCAACGAAAGACAACAGGTTTTCGTTGCTTATTTATTTACCTTGAAAACTAAGTAAAATTCTATATTTATAGTTTTGGAAATTTCTATAGCCATAGGCTATTCGTTTGATTAGCTTAATTTTATTGATGGTCCCTTCTAATGGTCCGTTAGAAAATGGAAACTTGAAAGTATTATTAATTCTTGGAAGATGTTTTTTTAGTGTTCTGATAGATGTTTTCATTGGTTCAGAGATTAACTCATGACTTAATAATAGTAGATCTGAGAAAGCCTCAAAATCATTGTTTTTACTACAATATAATAAGTTTTGATAGAGTCCGTATGTCTCAGATAGTTCTTTGCTTAAGCTTAGTAAATAATCCATAATATCTGTTTCAGGTAAGATATTTTTAAATAATCGTTGATAACGATAGTCTTTATAATTTAATTCGTTAGAGTCTTTTAAAAATAGCTTCCAATATCTCTTTAGTTTTCTATAATTCTTTAGATCATTAAGGTTTGATGTCTTAAACTTATTCATTGTTCTAATTCTTGTAATATTTAATGAACGACTAATTAATTGAACTAAGTGAAATCGGTCAATAACCACTGAAGCATTTGGAAAAAGTTTATTAGCTAGTTTAAAATAGCCAGCATTCATATCAACAACGATCGTTGCGACTTTATTTCTTACTTTCAAAGGGTATTTTGAAAAGTGTTTTTCTAACGTAATCCTTTTATTATCTGGTAAAATATCAATAATTTTATGTGATAAGGAGTCTGAGTAGATAAAACTGTACTTACCTTGATTGTTTTTTACAGATGTAAACTCATCAAAACATAGGTGTTGAGGCAAGTCCGTAAATTTATTTGACAGTTCTTTCCCAAATAAATTAAGAATTCTACTGATTGTAGTAGTTGATACAAAATGTCTTTTAGATAAGTCTTTCAATGAGATAGCATCGGATAACTCCATGCCAATAGACTGTTTCACTCTGTTAGCAATAAAGCAGTGCTTATCAATTTCTAAAGATTCAGCTATAAAAGAGGTGTGACATTTACGACAAAGGAACCGTTGTTTCTTTAGTGATAGATAGGTTGGATAATGGGCAACACTTAGCCATTTTATTCGAGAAGAAATAAAACCATTTTTTACAATAGAATAGTTTTCATTCTTAATTCCACAACAAGGACAAGCCAAAGGCTTATAAGTAAGTGTTCCGCTATAGATTTTACTTCTAACTCCTTTTATCATTTTTTCTTCACAAAAAATAGAATCAAAATAAATGTTTGTGTCTTTCAAATCCAGCGACACTCGGATACAATGGTTGTGAGACATATGAATCTTCCTTTCTAAAATTTGGTTTGGTCACTTTAATTTTACCTGGAAAATTCGTATGTTTCTTTTTTATGTAAAAAAATAGATGCAGATGAATTTCTTCATCCACATCAAAAATTATACAGCCTGAATTTATAGAAGCGATTAACCACACATTTTAAAAAGACAGCACCTGTTTAGGTGACTGTCTTTTTGTTATTATTAATAAGCTTTTGCCCAATGCATCATGTACTGAGCGGGCTTACCATTCCATAAATCTTTCAATCCTGTTAAATCATCTTGTTGATGGTCAAAACTCCAACAACGAGACGTAGCGCCTGTTTGTTCTTTGATTAACTCTTCCACAGCTTCATCACCTGACCACGGTGCTAATACAAATCCGCCTTCTTCAATTAATCGATTAAACTCTTCTTTTGTTGTGGCAACACGCGTTTTTTCTTCTTGACGTTTTCGCGCTTTAGCTAACATGTCATGGTGAATGGTTTCTAACAATTCAGAGATAACGGTTGGCAATGTATCATCAAACGGTACTGTCATTTTTTCTAAGGTATCTCGTCGAACGACGACAACTTGATTACTTTCAATATCTTTAGGTCCCATTTCAATACGAATAGGATAGCCTTTCATTTCAGCTTCACTAAATTTCCAGCCAGGTTGCTTGTCGCTATCATCTACTTTAATCGTTGCCACATCTGATAACATAACTTTTAATTCGTCTGCTTTATCTAAGACACCCTCTTTATGTTGGGCGATAGGGATGATGATAACCTGTGTTGGAGCAATTCGTGGAGGTAATACTAACCCACGATCGTCACTATGAACCATAATCATTCCACCAATAGTACGTGTTGTTAGCCCCCATGACGTTGTATAAACAAATTGCTCTTTTCCTTCCTTATCTGTATAAGTAATGTCAAATGCTTTACCAAAATGATCTCCTAAATGATGAGAGGTATTGATTTGCAAGGCTTTTCCATCATACATCAACGTTTCATTTGTATAAGTTTTTTCTGCTCCAGCAAATTTTTCACTTTCTGATTTAACACCTGTTACTACGGGGATAGCTAACATATTTTCACAAACATCTACATACATATCAAGAATCATTAACGCTTCTTTTTCTGCTTCTTCATGACTCACATGACAGGTATGACCTTCTTGCCAAAAAAATTCTGTTGTGCGTAGAAACGGGCGAGTATTTTTTTCCCAACGCATAACATTCGCCCATTGATTATACAATACTGGTAAATCACGATGAGAATGAATCACTGTTTTAAAATGCTCACAAAACAACACTTCTGACGTTGGACGAATTGCTAAGCGTTCGCTTAACTCCGTTTCACCGCCCATTGTTACCCAAGCAACTTCTGGAGCAAATCCCTCAACATGCTCTGCTTCTTTTAATAATAAATGCTCTGGAACAAGTAGTGGCATCATCACATTTTGATGACCTGTTTCCTTTAACCGGGAGTCCACTACATCACGGATTTTTTCCCAAATTGCCGTTCCTGTTGGTCGGATAACCATTGATCCTTTTACGCTAGAGTAATCACACAGTTCCGACTTAAGGCAAACATCTGTATACCATTTTGCAAAATCATCATCTCTACTTGTAATTTGTTTGACAAAACCTTGTTTTTTTACCATTTTATTTCTTCCCCCATCTATTTTTATACAAAAAAAAGACTCTACTTTGCAAGGACCAAAATAGGCGGTACCACCTTGCTTTAAAGTAGAATCATACTTTACAACTTCATTAGTTGATAACGTTAACTAAACGATGCTTCTTGGTAGGTTCAAGGGGGCTTAATAGAGTCTTTTCACCACCCGACTCCTCTCTAAAATAAAACTCATCCTCTACTATTCCAAGACAATATATGTATAAGGTAAATCTAGCACCTACAATAATTTTTGTCAATCACAAAAAAATCCCTAGAAAGACAATCTTTCTAAGGATAAATATTAGTTTCAAAACTAGAGCGACTCTCTAATAACTTATTATCAATAATCAAACTATTTTAGGATTCTATGACAAAGTAAATAGATTTTAAGTCAATACAATGACGACCCTTTCCCCATTAATGATTTTGTTCCAGTACTTTATTAGGATAATTGGACCGTTAATGTTTAACTTTTTGATTCAAATATTTTTTGGCTCGTTAATTAAATGAAAGAAAAAAGGATACTATAACTTTTCGTAATCTTTAATAAATCTCTTGTTCTATAGAACGATAATTCTTAATTTTTACAGATTTTCATTTAAGTAATGCCAAATAAAGAGAAAAACACACGAACTTACCTACAAAACATTGCTCTTAGACTTTTTTGATTATTGAATAAAAAACCTACTCACAAATTTTATGCTTATATGGTTTCTTTACCTTCAAATACATTTTTTTTCGGTAACTTATACTGAGTGATATCTTCACCATCAGCTATTAGTGCTTCTTCAAAATCTTCTATACTCAAATCAATTTTTCTAGATAAATCAAATACGATATGTAACATGTCATGAAAATACATTGGATTTCCTTGTTCAAAATATTCTTTATATTCTTTAGAGGTATTAGAAAAACCTGTCTCCTTTTCAAATTTATGTGCTTCTTTCACATAAATATCAAAGTTTAATTTTGTATATTCAGCAAAATGATTAAAGATTTCTATAGCCAATGATAAATCATGATACCACATATCATAACTTTTTTTAGCCAATCCTCCTTTAGCTTCAACTAATCGAAATTTATCATCACGTATATATTGTGTAATTAACATTTCTATATTTAAGCTAATACCTGTATACGAAATATTTTCAAATTCAAACTGTTTTAAATCTGATAACTCTGCTAGTAAACTTTGCGGAGTAAATTGCCTATTTTCCAAACTTTTGTATACTTTTTTTTGTTCAAACATTTCTTCTCCTCCAATACCTTTATTTACTCTTATATTATAACTTAAACACAAAAAAAGACATACTTTTATATCATCTGTTAACAGGATATTTTTGAGCATTCTTTATCAGTTTTTTCTCAATGATATCATCTATATTAAACCCTAGTTTATCTGCTAAAGTATAAGAATAAATTAATACGTCCGCTAATTCTTCTTCGAGACGTTCTGTTTGTTTCACTGCTTCTGAATTATCTAACCATTGAAATATTTCTAGTAACTCATTAGCTTCTAAAGAAATAGAAATAGCTAAATCCTTTTCCTTACCTACATGATTCCACCCACGTGCTTTTCTAAATTCATTGATTCTTTCTATTGATGTCAAATTTATCACACTTTCTATCATTTATTTCTATTATAACAAAAAAACCCTACACATATTGGTAGGGGGCTACACGAATTTTTATCGTTAATATTTAATTTTAATATGTCCATCTGGTTGTTTAATTAAATGAACATCACATATAAAAACTTTTTGTGGAGAAAAATATTGACTAGATAACACAACTGTCAATATATTCCACTTATCATTCTCTTTAATATCAAGATCATTGATTCCATTTTCTATTTTTTCCTTTAATTCATCTAATACAATCGCTAGTTTACTTTCATCGCTAAGTTTTTCTTCCACTGTTTTTAAAAACAAGTCATAATTTTCTTTTGAAATAAACAATGTATCTAACCCATTTTTCATACTAATTCCTCCCTATTTTTCTATCATATAATACTATACTACTAAAAAATGATAAAAAGTCGATTTATTTAAGAATTATTTTTATAAAAAAATACACAACATATGGCACATGATATGTTGTGTATTTTAAATTATTTAATTTTAGCGATGAATATAAGTATATCCAGATGCACTAATTGTTTGACTGTTTGGTCCAGTTGGTGAAGAAAATCCAGTACCACCTTGCGAAATTGTAATAGTATTATTTGAAGCATTGTAAGAATCAACATAAGCAACATGTCCATAAGTACCGTCTGCTGTCCATTGTCCTCCAACAGATTGACCTGCTGCAAATACCACTACTGCACCTGCTGCTGGGGTTGAATTAACAGTATAACCATCTGCCGCAGCTGAAGCTCCCCATTGGCAACCATTACCCCAATAAGTACCTACCCATGGAGCAACACTTTTCACATACCAAGTACATTGACCCACAGCATACATATTTCCTGACCCTGAATGATCTACACCACCACCGTTGGAAGTTGTATTTCCACTAGGAGTTGAACTTGGTGTTTCACTTGATGATGTAGTTGTTTCACTTGATGACGTAGTTGTCCCAGTAGTTGGTTTTTCTACAGGTTTACTTTCTTGTGCTGTTGAACTTGATTGTTCACTTGACGATGACGTACTATTCTGTGTTGTTGACTCAGTTTTCTTTTCGTCAGCTGTTTTGTCTGCTTTAACAGCTGTAACAGTTACAGGTTTTTCAGAAGCTTCTTGTTGTGCTTTTAACACTTTGATTTGTGCAGCTCTCGCTTCTTCTTTTTGTTTATTTAATTTAGCTTTATCGCCTTCAGCTGTTGCTTGTTCCGCAGCTAAAGTTGTTTTTAATACATTCAATTCAGCTTGTTGTGAAGCTAATGAATCTTTTTGGTTTTGTAATTCTTTTTGTGTTGAAGCCATTTCACTTATTTTTGCTTCATTTTCTTTAATATTTTCTTCAACTGATTGTTGGTCTCTTTTTTGTTGTTTTACTAAATCATTGTTTGCATTTACAATGGTACTCATTGCATGAACACGGCTAATCGCATCTGATAATGAATCAGCTTCTAAAACAGCATTCACATAGTTTGTACTTTGTCCATTCGTTTGTGCATCACGTGCTTGTTTTTGGATTGATTTTTCACGTTTTGCAATTCTAACTTTTAATGTTGCAATCTCACTTTGTAATTTTTCAGTGTCTTGGCTTAATGCAACTTGTTTAGCTTCTAAAGATGAAACTTTTTCATTTACAGAAGCTACTTTTGATTCTAAAGCCTCAATTTCAGCTTGTGCTTTTGCTTGTTGACCTTTTAAAGCGTTAATTTTTTCGTCTTGTTGCTTAATTTGAACATCCACAGAATCTGCTAATGCAATACTTGGACTAGCTACTGCTGTTAATGCAATAGAACATACCATAATCGTTGATAAAATATTCTTCTTCAATTTTCTTCCTCCGAATAACTTGTCTAAATTTATATAAAGTGTATTTAATTATTAATTTCTCTTTCCTTAACGACTTATCCATTCTAACATAGTGATATGTCAGATAGATAAAGGAAATGTTACAAAAACATTTCATTCTACTTTCTCTATCATGTTTTTAATCAATTTTAGATTAATTGAAACATATTATTAATCAAAAAAAATGTATATGTTTATTATTAAGATAGTGTTGTAGTCACCATAAAAAAAGTCACTAGTTTACACTAGCGACTAAAGGAGTTTGTTTATTTACTTTGGAGGAGTAAATAAAATGAAAAAGTTTGTTAGGGTTGTTTTGTTGGTATGCATATATAATAAGCAATCAATATGACGATTTCTTTGCTTAAATAAGAATATTTTTTGAATTTACTACGTATTAGTTAAATCGTTTAAAACGATCAGTATTTTCCATGTATTCTTTTTCTAAAGCAGGGGACTCAATGGATCCAATGACTAATTGGCCACGTAATTTCCAATTTTTAGGAATCCCCCATTCATTTGACACTGATTCATCAATAATTGGATTATAATGTTGTAAATTAGCTCCAATATTTTTTTCTGCAAGGGCTGTCCAAACGTTGGATTGAGTTAAACCACTTGCCTGTTCTGACCAAATAGGGAAGTTTTCAGCATATAAAGCAAAGTTTTCTTGTAATCCTTTCACGATATCTGTATCTTCAAAAAATAAAATGGTTGCTTTTCCATTAGCAAATCCTTTTAGTTTTTCCTTTGTATTTTCAAAAGCATCAGGTGGTGTTAGAGGTTTTAATAACTCTTCAGTCATACTCCATAATTTTTCATGAGCATCATCAAACAAGAAAACAACGCGTTGGCTTTGAGAATTGAACGCTGTAGGCGATTCTCTTACAACTTCTGTTACTAATTCTACAATGTCATCATTTGATAAAGAGGTATTTTTACCAAGATTATATATTGAACGACGTTTTTTTAATAATTCTACAAAATTTGACATAAGTTAGACCAATCCTTTTTGTTTATTTGTTGTTTTTACTATATCAGCTTATATAAAGTAAGTAAAATAATTTGCTTATCTTATAAAAGAAAAAGCAGTCGACTAACAAGTCAACTGCTTTCTTTTAATCCTTATCAGGATATATTTTCATAAAATAATGTTTTAACATTGGAGGGGCAATTAGAGTGGTCAGTATCACAGAAATAATAACTGTTGTATAATATTCTTGTGATAACAAACCTGTTGATAAACCTGTTGTTCCAATAATTAAAGCAACTTCCCCTCTTGACACCATACCTGAACCAACTGCTAAAGATGAGTGATTATCAAAGCCTGTTACTTTAGCTCCAAGGAATCCACCAAATAGTTTAGATAAAATAGCAACGATTGTACATGCTACAAGGAATCCAATTTGGCTAAATACTCCAGTAAAGGAAATGCTAATCCCGACACTAACATAAAAAAATGGAACAAATAAAGCATTAGCAATTGGATCAACTGTTTTTTCCACTTCATGTTGGAAAGACGTCTGAGAAATAAATAATCCTGCTAAAAAGGTTCCAATAATTCCGGCCATACCTAGCATTTCCCCAAAATAAGCAAAACCAAACGCTACAATTAACGCACCTGCGGTCACTGGAGCAGTGACTTTAAATTTTGAAAATAATGTTAAAAATTTAGGAACAATATAAACGCCCACAACAAATGCTACAACAAAGAATAGAACTTTTTTGAATAGTAACAATGGAACAGAAGAACTAGATGTATCTTCCCCCATAAAAGACATCACAAATGCTAACAACGTCACAACTAAAATATCATCCACAACGGCTGCACCTAATATGGTTGTAGCTTCTCTTGTTTGCATCATACCCATTTCTTTTAACACTTGAACGGTAATACTAACACTAGTAGCAGAGAAAAGAACGCCTAAAAAGATTCCTTCATTGAAAGAAAAACCAAATAATTCTCCCATAGCAAAGGCACTAGCAAATGGTACTATGATACCTAATACCGCCACAGCAACTGATGGTTTCCAATTTTCTTTTAATTGCTCTGCATCTGTTTCAAGTCCAGCTAGAAACATCAACAATAAAACCCCTATTTCTGAAAATTCTTGAAAAATAGCTGAGTCTTGTACTAATCCTAAAACTGCTGGTCCAATTAAAATACCAATCAGTAGTTTCCCCAAAACTGCTGGTTGACCAAGTCTAACAGATAAATGCCCAGCAACTTTAGTTGAAAATAATATTAAAACAATAGTAAATAATAATTCCAATACGTCATCCCCTACTCTTTTTTATACCTACACTAATAAATCTATCAAATCCATTCATCTCTTGTAAAGATTTATCGTATTTTTTAATCCCAATATTATAAAAAAACCCCTTTAAAAAAAGGGGCTTTTTATACTTAATCTTCATAATCTAAAATTGTTTGTAGATGACGACTGATTAGTCCATACGCTTGAATTTCTCCCCAAACTTCTTCGGTCATAACATATTTTCTTGATAACAATTTTGGAGCTTTAATATTTTCATCTAATTTTTTATAAAAGCGATCAAATTGTTTCATTTTGGGTTCAGCCCATTTTTTAAATTTAATGTCTTGCTTGTCAAGTTTTTTCCAACGTTCAGACAATAAATCAAGCTGACTTTCAAATGCTAAAAATTCTTTTTTACGAACTTTTTCTTTACCTTCTTCATCCTCAGTATCACTTAATATGCTATCAACATCGTCCATAATCGTTTCATCATCATAACCTAAAATATCGTCATCATAATCATCATCTTCGTCATAATCATAGTCATAATCGTCATCATAATCATCGTCTTCGTAATCATAATCATAGTCATAATCGTCATCTTCGTAATCATAATCGTCGTCATAATCATCATCATAACTATCATCTTCGTTATCATAATCGTCATCATAATGATCATCTTCGTCTGTATAATGATAAGACTGGTTGAGAGTATCATCTAAATCAATCTGTGGTGATGCTTCCAAGTCACTCGATTCAACTGAACTATTTTCTTCTGTCACCATATCTACTGGGTCAAATATAGGAACTTCAGGTGTCTTTGAAAGGTCAATACTTGGTGTAACAGTTTCATTTTCCAACGAAATAGAAGAAAAATCAGAATTTTGCATATTCAATTTGGAATAATTTGATTGTTTTAGTTTAGCTAATTCTTTTTCTAAATCGAATACTCGGCTAGCTGCAGTTCGATAATTAGACTCCAAACGAGTATAGTTATCTTGCCATTTAGCTTGCGTCAATTCTTGTGAATTCATTAACTGATTAACTAGTTCTTGTTGTTTTTCTAATCTTTGTGATAATCGCTTAATTTCTTCATTTTTAGAATAATTAATATTTTCAAATTCTTTATCCTTTTGATTTAGCTGATGTTGATATTCTTGTACTGCTTGTTGATGTTCAAATGTTAGTTTCTTCATTTCTTGTTCTTTATGAGTCAACTCATCAGTTAATTGTTGAATAATCAATTGTCTTTCTTCAAGCAATCGATCTAATTTATCTTGTTGATCTTGAAGACGTTCATTTTCTGAATGTAACTGTTGTTCTCGTAATTGCGATTCCTTTTGACTTAGATTATTTTCTTGTATGAGGTTTGCTAATTCATCTTCTTTTTGTTTAAGCTTAAGAGTTGCTTCTCGTAATGATTCTTGTACTTGTTCTTCAAATTGTTGATTTTCAGTAATAACTAAGCGAAGTTCTTCATTTTCATATTGGGCTTGTTGGTATCTTTGCTTCCAAGACTCCACACCTTGTTCAAGTGATGAGTTTAACTCGTTCACGTTATTTTTTAAATCTAATATTTCAGATTGCTTTATTTGTAGTTGTTGTCTGTAATCAATCTCGTTATCTTGATATGAGATTACTTTTTGTTTTAAGCTGTCATTTTCTTGACTCATTTGATTGATTTTTAATTCATACTCACGTTGTGCTGTTTTTAAATCCAATTCAAATGATTTAATGACTTGAGCATTTTCTGCAATTTTTTGTTCTAACTCATAAATTCTTTGTTGCTTTTCTAATAATCCATCATCTAAAAAATCTTGTGAATGACGATTTTGCGATGTAGATATCACTTGACTAATACTAGGTACTCTTTCTTGAGTGTTATCGTAATTATCATAATCCATACCAGTGAAAGTGCCATTAATTTGACTATTGGATGGTTGTTCTAAAATTCCTAATTGATCATATGCTTCTTTCATTGCCTCTTTAAAAATTCTTGGAGCGTTCGTTTTTATATTTCTAATTTGAGTATTAGAGTATAGTCTACTTGCATCAAATGTGACTAACAGTTCTATTCTTTCATGTGCAGTATAGTCTAAGAACACACGGTCAACAGGATATAATGAAAATGTTTTTTCCCACTCAGCCATAAATAACGTTACTGCTTTTGTAATAATTGATTGTGATAATTTTTGCTTACGGTTTGACCACTTTAATAATAATTGATTTTTCTTAGTCGTAATATTCTGAACAGGTAATAAGATAACACTTTGTTCAGTTGGTTTTTTCGTTTCATCTTGATATAATTGAACGTCTATAACAAACTCCTCTAACGGCATAATACTATGCTCCCTCCACTATTCATCTTACTCACTAACATGTACCAGTATTAATTGGTTACTCGTATTAATACTACCTTTTCTGTTGGTAATTGTAAAGTTGTTTTAGTATATTGAATCAACAAAAATATATATTTTGTTTACTTTTCAATAAAAAAGACACTCCCATTAATCAGGAGTGTCTTTTTTATTCGTAAACATCCATTTGATAAAGTTGTTCAAATCGATTATTAGTCTCTAATAACTCCTTAGGGCTACCTGACATATCAATTTTACCATCTTCAATAAAGACCACTTTATCAGCGTGATGAATTCCAACTAAGTGATGAGTAATCCAAATAACTGTTTTATTTTTTAATGCTTCAAAGACTGTTTCTAGCAACTGCTTTTCAGTTAATGGATCTAACCCTATGGTTGGTTCATCAATAATAACAATAGGTACATCTTGTAATAAAATTCTCGCTAATGCAATACGCTGCTGTTCTCCGCCAGAAAATCTTTTACCACCTTCTTCAACTAACGTATCCATTCCTTGTGGAAGACGGTCCACCACTCGTTTTAATCCAGCCGCTTCAATTGCTTCTAACACTTCTTCATCTGTTGCATTTAAATTTCCCAAACGTACATTGTTTTTTAAGCTTGTGTTAAACAAGTATGGATGTTGATTTAATACACCAAAATAATTAGCTTGCTGTCCTTCTAATTCTTTGATGTCCATACCACCTACTAAAACTTTTCCAGCTGTTGGCGTTAAATCGCCACGAATAATCTGAGTTAACGTTGTCTTCCCTGTTCCACTTTTTCCAAGTAACGCCACAACTTGTCCTTCTGGTATAGTTAGATTAAAATGAGATAATAACTCTCGTTTTCCTTGAGGATATTTAAAACCAACATCTTTTAATTCAATTGTTGTAGAGGTTAATACTATATCTGCTTTTACGCCTTGTTTGTTTTCCTTTTCAGGATTCGGTAATTGAGATAATCTTTGCACTGTATCTTCATAAATAGGTAATTCTTTTACCGAATCACTCACTGGACTAAAAGCATCTAGCAATGGAAAAAAAGATAAAACAAATGCTGCTATCCAGTTTAATGCAGCAGGAGTTCCTTGGCTAATAAAATAATTACCAGCCCATATAAATAAAGCAACAGCTATGATACCAAAAATCAATTGCTTCACAATACCTTCTAAACGAGAGTAACGATTTAATTGGTAATCCTCTTTTCTAACGTTCGCTTCTGCTTCATTGTACTGTGTTAGAAATTCTTCATAACGTCCGCTATATTGCCAATCAGCAACACCTAATACTGCATCAGTTAAATCATTATAGAGTTCATGTTTTTTCGCTTTTTTACGATATACTCTAGCATTATTAACCAACACTGCTGCTAGTGGTAATACCACTAAAATCAACGCAAATAATAACAACATCAAGCCCGCAAAAGGTAATGAAAAGTAACCCAATCCAATAATAATAAATACATATAAAATAAATGAGGTACAAATAGGAAAAATGGTTCTTAAATAAAGATTCTGAATATGATTAATGTCCTCTGCTAATATACCCAATAAACTCCCTGACTGATAATTTTCTTTCGTATTTGCTGCTTCAGTTTCAAGAGAACGATATAAACGAACACGTATATCAGAGGTCATTTTTAACACCCAATTGTGGCTTCCTAAACGCTCAATATATCGAAATGTTGGTCTTGCTATACCAAATGCACGTGTTAGCACAATTGGAACGTAAACTAACAAAATATTTTCAGGTTTTGCAGCGGACTTACTGATTAAGTAGCCAGATGTGAACATCAAAGCTGCTGCTGAAAAAAAGGTTAGAAATCCAAGAAACAAAACTAAAGCTAATAATTTTTTATACTTTTTAAAAAATGGTCTAACCCATTGATCTTTTTTAGTTAATAATAGATAATTTTGTTTCATTTCTATAACCCTCCTTTCAATTGATTTACAAAGTGTTGATAGGTACCATTTTTAGCTCGCAGTTCATGATATGTTCCTTGTTCAACTATTTTTCCATCTTCCATCACTAAAATATAGTCCATCTCTCTCATCCAATGTAGACGATGTGTGGCAAAAAATACTAACTTATTTTCAAATAATGGTAATATCGTTTCTTTTAGTTCATACTCTGTTTCCACATCCAAATGGGCGGTAGGTTCATCAAATAATAAAATATTTCGCTCTTTATCTAATAAAGCTCTAGCAACAGCAATACGTTGATACTGACCACCACTTAATAGGTGACCACCTTCACCAATCACTGTATCCCATCCTTCTGGTAATTCTTCTATAACATCAATTAGACCCGCTTGTTTCACTGCTTCAGCACATTCTTCAAAGCTAGCGTCAGGTCGATAAAATGTAATATTTTCTTTTAATGAACCATGGAATATATAAGGGTCTTGCGGAATATAAAACAATTGATCTTGCCATGCTTTTTTGTGTAGATTGGTCATGGCAGACTGATTAATATGAATATTTGGTTTTGTTGCTTCTAAGAATCCGCCTAATAGCTTAATCAACGTTGACTTACCAGATCCTGATAACCCAACAATTCCAATTTTCCCACTACCTTGCCAGTCAAAAGAAATATCCGTCAAGGTTGTTCCTTCTTGTGATTCATTATATTTTAACGACATATTTTTTAATGATAATTTATCTGATTCATTCCATGAACCTTTTAAGTCGACTGTTTCATCATTTGCTAATTCTTTTTGATCCAGTATTGAAAAAATAGATTTTAATGTATTTCCACCATCTAATGTCGCATGGTAGTCATTTGAAAAATCTCGTAATGGTAAAAAGAAATCTGGAGCTAAGACTAACGTTGTTAAAGCAGGCCACAACTCAATTTGACCATTCATTAACTTAAAACCTAAAAATACCGCGACGATAGCAACAGATAAAGTAGTAAAGAAATCCAACGCAAAGGTTGATAAGATAGCAATTTTCAACGTACTCATCGTTGCTTTTCGATAATCTTCGCTCATTTCATGTACTTTTTTCTCATATTTTTTACTAAGACCTAAAAAATAGAGTGTTTCAATTCCTCGCAGTGAATCTAAAAAATGGTTACTTAGTAGTTGAAATCCCTCATATTGCCTATCTGCTTTTGCTCGTGCCGCATATCCTAAAATGATCATAAATAAAATGATAATTGGAAAGACAAGTAATAAAATGACACCAGAACGAATATCCTGCGTGAAAACAAACAATAAAATAATCCAAGGAATCACCATCATATTCGTTAATTTCGGTAAAATTAAAGTAATATAATTCTCTACTTGGTCAATGCCTTCAATCGTCATAGTAACCATATTTCCAGTACCTTCTTTTTGAACAAAATTAGGTCCTAGTCTAAAAATCTTTTGTAACAACTGTTGGCGTACTTTTCTAGCTTCTTTATATGCATACTTATCAAGTGACTTGTCTCTTATATATAATACTAACTGTCTTCCAAAAAAACACGTAAAAAACCAAACAAGCGGCATGGTTTGAGACACAACAGTTTCACCATTCCATAACGCACTAATCCCTTTTGATAAAAAATAAGCCTGCCCGATAATTAATAAGGCTTGTAGGATTCCTAACCCTACAAGCCCAATTAAGACCGACCTAATTTTATCAATACGAAATAAATTCTTATCAATCAATTAGGTACAACTCCTTTTATCTATCTATCTTGACACGTTTTGTAAATTGTTTATATGCCCAAGCCACATAAAGTAACACAATTGGTAATAAAACTACAGTAACAATTGTCATTACTTTCAAAGTATAAGGGGTACTTGACGCATTTTCAATTAGCAAGCTAAATTGTGAGTCTTGTGCAATCATAACACGTGGGAATAACCCATTAAATAAGAATGCTACGATTCCAACAAAGACTAATCCAGTTGAAATAAATGATAATCCTTCTTTGTCTTTATAAGTACCATAAGCAGCAAGTGCCGCAAAAACAACGATTAAAACTAACAGAATTAAAGATGAAGTAAAACGTTCAGTAAAGAAGTCTGTTTTCAAATAAGCTAAAATAGCAAAAACGACTAAACCAGCAAATAATACTGGGTATAATTTTTTTGCAATAGCCAATGAACGTTCACGGACATTTCCTTCTGTTTTAAGACGTAAGTAGTTTAAACCATGTAAAAAGCTCACTAACGTCACGGCCACACCACCTACGATAGAAAATAAATTAATATAATCAGTAAAGGTAGCATTCATCACATTTTTAGTAGCATCTAGTGGAAGACCTATAACTAAGTCGACAAACATCATTCCAAATAGAAATGGAACAATAATACTTCCTAAAAACAAAGCCCACTCCCATGTATTACGCTCTTTTGCATTTTCAGAACTACTTCTAAATTTAAAAGATACGCCACGAATAATTAAACCAACTAAGATAAATAGTAAAATTAAATAGAACCCACTAAATAATGATGCGTACCACTCTGGAAATGAGGCAAACATTGCACCTCCAGCAGTAATTAACCAAACCATATTACTTTCCCAAACAGGCCCAATTGTTTCAATGACTTGATCACGTTCACGCTTGTTACGAGCAACTAGCTTAACAGCCATTCCAACACCGAAGTCGAAGCCTTCTAAGAAAAAGAATCCTGAAAATAGAACGCCGATTAAAATGAACCATAAAAATTGTAAATTACTCATTTACAGAACCCCCTTTGCAAATGGGTCAATACCATCTTTTCTAGCTTCAGACGGATCAACGTAGTAAGGTCCTTTTTTCACTGCGCGTTTACAGAAGATAAACATCACATAACCTAGTACACTAAATAATAAGAAGTAAACAATATTACTAATTAACAATGATGTTGCTGTCACACTTGGGGAAACACTGTCTGCAATAGTGAACAATCCATACACAGTCCATGGAGAACGTCCTAATTCAGTCACTAACCAACCAAATGTATTAGAAATGAATGGGAAACTAATACCTGCTACAAATAGCCATAGCATCCATTTCATACTTTGAATTTTATTTTTACGAAGGAGATATAATCCCACTATGGCCATCAATGCCATTAAAGAACCAAAACCAGCCATAAATCTGAATCCCCAGAATAACGTCTTAACTGGTAAATAGTAATCCATCTCTGAACCAAATTTCGTATCATATTCGTCATGTAATTCTTTATTGGCTTGATCCATACCAATATATTTATCTTCCCCACCTAAAATAGTTAATAAATAAGGAACAGAAATTTCCCATTTTGTTTCTTTATCTTTCGTATCAATTGATGCAATAATGTTCCAAGGAGCTGGTGAAGAGGTATCTTCATAGATTCCTTCCATTGCAGCAAATTTCATTGGTTGATCATCTGCGACAGCAATCATTTGTTGGTGTCCTGCAACAATGGTTAAAATTGAACCAACCAAACCAATAATCAAACCGATTCTCATTGATTTTTTGAAGAATTCCATGTCCTTATTTTTTAGCATTTTCCATGCTGATGAGCCAGCAATGACAAAACCACCTGTCACAATCGCTCCAAATAAAACGTGAGGGTATTCTACCCATAATTGATGATTTTTTAGTAAACCAACAAAACTTGTTAATTCTGCACGATTTGTTGCTTCATTAATTGAATAGGCTACTGGATTTTGCATAAATGAGTTTGCCGCAAGAATCCATAACGCTGATAAAGCTGTTCCGATTGATACTAACCAAATAAATAATAAGTGCAATTTTTCATTGAATTTGTCCCAACCAAACATCCATAGTCCAATAAACGTTGATTCCATAAAGAAAGCAAGTAATGCTTCAACTGCTAAAGGTGCTCCAAAAATATCCCCCATAAAACGAGAGTATTCAGACCAGTTCATTCCAAATTGAAACTCTTGGATAATCCCTGTTACAACCCCTACAGCAAAACCTATTAAGAAAATATTTCCCCAAAATTTTGCCATATCTTTATAGATTTTATCTTTTTTGACAACATACATTGTCTCCATCACCGCAACGGCGAAAGCCATTCCGATAGACATCGGCACGAAAAAGAAATGGAAAACGGTTGTCATCCCAAACTGGAAACGTGCTAAAAATTCGATATCCATAAATAATCCTCCTTATATACATCTATTTAACACACTTATTATACCCGATAGATTAGGTAGTTTCAAAATTTTTTCAATTGTTCTCACCTAATAATTAATTCAATTTACGCTATCTATCTCATTGTGACAAATTCTTCTGCTCCAGTTGGATGAATCGCGACTGTTTGATCAAAATCTGCTTTTGTTGCACCCATTCTGACTGCTACAGCAAATCCTTGTAACATCTCATCGACTCCTAAACCGATGCCGTGCAATCCAACAATCTTTTCTTCTTTACCAACACAGACGAGTTTCATCCAACATTTTTCACGTACTTCTGTAATGGCAAATTGCATTGGGGTAAATCGAGAAGTATAAACCTTTACTTCATCTTCACCATACTGCTCTTTTGCTTCTTTTTCAGTCAGTCCAACTGTTCCAATCGCTGGGTGAGAAAATACGACTGTTGGAACTGTATGATACTCAAGAAACATATTTTCTTGATTGTTAAATAATCTCTCTGATAAACGACGACCAGCAGCAATTGCAACAGGGGTTAAATTGATTTTATCAATGACATCTCCCACAGCATAAATACCTTCTTGTGTGGTGTTTTGATATTTATCTACTTTGATTGCACCTTTATTTGTTAACTCAACTTCAGTCACTTCAAGATTGAGTCCATCCACATTTGGCACACGACCAATCGCCCATACAATCTCATCGACTTCTAAAGATTTTCCATTTTCAAAGTGTAATACGTACCCTTCAGATATTTTTTCAACACGCTCTGGTACACTATTTGCATGCAACTGCATACCACTTTTTTCATAACTTTCTGTCAAACCATGAATCAACAATTCATCAAAGTTACGTAAAAAAGTATCTCGCCTAAATGCTAGATGAGTTGTTGCACCTAATCCGTGTAATACTCCTGCAATTTCAACGGCGATATATCCTGCCCCAACAACCGCCACACGTTTTGGTAACTCAGTTAATTCAAAGAAACCATTTGAATCAATTCCGTATTCTGCTCCTGGAATATTCGGACGAATGATTTTTCCGCCAGTCGCAATCAAGATATGAGGAGCCGTAAATGTTTCACCATTAACTTCCACGACATTTTTTTCTTTAAATTTAGCGTAACCTTTAATATGAGTCACTCCGTTGCTTTCTAGCCCTTTTAAATACAAGCCATTCAATCGCTTAATATATGTTTGACGATTTTCTACTAGACGAGCCATATCAAACTCGTCAACTGTCACATCAAATCCATATTCATAAGCTTGATGATGCAACATATCATTCATTTGAGAAGCAGACCACATGACTTTTTTAGGAACACAGCCAACATTAACACATGTTCCTCCAAGCTCATTGCCTTCTATTAATAACACTTTGGCACCATACATTCCAGCACGATTCGCAGAAGCAATCCCTCCACTACCGCCACCAACTACTATATAATCATATGTTTTCATCATTATAACCTCCTTCTTATTTTTGTTTTCGTATCATATCACCAGGTTTAACTGGTTGTTCAACAGGCATTTTAACAATCATCATGGCATTAGGTGCTTTTTCGATTGATTCACCATCTTCGTTCCACATCTCTTTGATGTCTTGTTCAAAATGTGTAAACCCTGGTCCATAAAATTCAATCTGATCATCCAATCTAAAATGATTGCGTTGTCTAATTGTGGCAATTTTTGTTGCTTCATCGTAGTCTAACACTTCTCCTATGAACTTATACACTGGTATTTTTCGACGTTTTCCAAATAGTTGCTCTTCATCAGTGGGTGTATGATAATAAAAACCAGTCGCTAATTCTCGTTGGGCTACCTTCCATAACTCATCAATCCATTCTTGTTTGCATTCATAATTTTCTGGATCCGATATATAGCTATCCACTGCTTTTTTATAAACATTTGAAACTGTTGACACATAATGAATCGACTTCATTCGTCCTTCAATTTTTAGACTATCGACACCATTTTTTACCAAATCAGGAATATGTTCAATCATCGACATATCCACCGCACTCATAGAAAACGGCTCACTCACTTCTCCTGTGTCTGTCAATGAACGTCTCTCTTCGCCAAAAGGCATATCAAATAAATCATATTTCCAACGACAAGATTGGGAACAGCCACCACGATTAGCATCTCTGTGACTCATATGATTTGATAACGTACAACGACCAGAATAAGAAATACACATCGCCCCGTGAATAAATGCCTCTATCTCGATATCTGTATTTTGACGGATTTTTGCTACTTCATCCATTGAAACCTCACGTCCTAGCACGACGCGTTCCAATCCTTCATTTTTCCAAAATTCAAGAGTTTCAAAATTCGTTGCTGAAGATTGTGTTGATAAATGGACAGGTAGTCCTGGTGCTTCTGTAATACAGATTTCTATTAATGCAGGGTCAGATACAATAACCGCACTAATTCCAATATCTCGTAACGTTCTAAAAAATTCACCCGAACCTTTCGCATCTCCCTCATGAGTTACCATGTTAGCCGCAACATAAACTTTTGCACCACGTTCTTTAGCAAATGCCACGCCTTCTTCCATTTCTTCATAAGAAAAGTTTCCAGCACGACTTCTTAATCCATAAGCATTTCCACCAATATAGACCGCATCAGCCCCATAATGAATGGCGACTTTTAATTTTTCAAGAGTTCCAGCTGGTGCTAATACTTCTGGTCGTTTCAATGTATTTGTCATCTTTACTCTCTCCTATTTTATTTCTTCAGGATCTAAATAATAAAAACCAGTATCTAAACTTCTCCCAATTGGATGATTTTCCATCACAATGGTTTGTAAATTTTTTGCCAATTGCTCTGTCCAAATTCCAGCAATCAACGCTTTCTTAGCTTCAATAAAGCACGATACAATCGTCACAAATGCTTCTCCAGGGGTATACATCCCATCTAATTTCCAATGGTTTAAACCTGCTTCGTATAATTCATTTAATTCAAACATTAAGTCTACATCATTCGTTGCATAAATGTGTGTGCCGTGTTTGTCTTCAAAAATAGAATAATGCGTTTCTTTATCTTTAGGCTCAGATATAAATAACCCATCCTCTTTCGATACATTGTCTTGTTGTTGAGTAAAATTAAAATAATTTGTAATCAATGGCCGTTTAGAATGGTGAATGCAGGTTGCCCCGTACACGAGTACTTCCGTAAACACATCCGCTTCTTTTCCAATATGTTGCAATTCTTCAAATGGAATTTCTCTTGCCAAGATAGCACCTTTTGCTCCACGTTTTGCCCAGAAATTAACCTGTCTCGAGCTTGTAACCATGGTTTCCGCATTATAAACATATGGCAACTGATACCCGTCACGTTGTAATACATAAATCACACCAGGATCGCCTACAATAATATCATCTACTCCAATTGATTCTAAAAACTGTAAATATTCTGGTATTTTTTCCATTTTATCTGGATGCATAATCGCGCTCACTGCAACACGAGCTTTTTTCCCATGTTTATGAGCCAATTCAACCAACTCAGACATTTCTTTTCTTGTGAAATAATGTGGTAATCTTAAGCCAAATTCTTCTTCTCCAAAACACAAAACGTCGATATCTAATTCAACTAATTGACGTGCTTGATCGAATGAATCAACCGTTACACTCATTTCTATCATATAAGACACTCCTATTCATTATAAACACTCTTATCCTACCATATAGACTAAACTTATCGCAATTCTTTCACAAGTTAAAAGCGCTAGTTATGTAAATAACTAACGCTTTTAACTACACTTGTTGCACTTGTTTAATTCGTGTATTAATTTTACCCTTAGATGCTCCTAAAGTAATTGTATCACCTGTTTGAAGTTCACCAGACAAGAGCAACTCACTCAGTCTATCTTCGACTTCTTTTTGCAAAGCACGACGAATTGGACGAGCACCATATTCCGGATCAAATCCTTCACTGCTAATAACATCAATTGCAGCAGGAGTGAGTTTTAATATAATATCTTGTTCTTTTAATCTCTCAACAACATCTTTAGACATGATCTTCACGATATCATGTAGTTGTTCTTTATTTAGTGAATGGAACACAACCACCTCATCTACACGATTTAAGAACTCAGGTCTAAATGATTTTTTCAATTCTTCTAAGATACGAGATTTCATCGCTTTATAATCTTTTGTCTCATCTACCACACTAAATCCGACTGTTTTTTCATCTCGTAAAGCTGTTGCTCCAATATTGGATGTCATGATAATAATCGTGTTTTTAAAATCGACTTTACGACCTTTAGCGTCTGTCAAATGCCCATCATCCAACACTTGTAATAAAACATTAAATACATCTGGATGAGCTTTTTCCACTTCATCAAGTAACACCACAGAATAAGGTTTTTGACGAATCCGTTCAGTCAATTGCCCTCCTTCATCATATCCAACATATCCAGGAGGTGATCCAACTAAACGACTCGTACTATGTTTTTCCATAAATTCAGACATATCAACTCGAATCAAGGCTTCTTCAGAACCAAACATCACTTCTGCAATCGTTTTGGCTAATTCTGTTTTTCCAACACCGGTTGGTCCTAAAAACATGAATGATCCTATTGGACGATTTGGACTCTTTAATCCACTTCTTGCACGTCTAATCGCACGGGATACGGAATCAACTGCTTCTTCTTGACCAACAACACGTTTATGCAGTACTTTTTCCAAATCAAGTAATCGTTCACTCTCTTTTTTCTCCAGTTGAGTCAATGGAATGCCCGTCCATTGTGAAATAATTGATTCAATATCATACTCCGTCACTTTTTGTGTATAGCCATTTTCTACTTTTTCTTGTTGTTCAACAAGTTTAGCTAATTTTTTTAAAGCTTTCTTTTCTTTTTCTCTAATCTCTACTACTTCAGAAAAATGTTGCTTAATAATAGCTTCTTCTTTTTCTTGGTAAATATTAGCTAATACCTTTTGTTGTTTTACAATAGGTGATGGTTTTTCAGCTTGATTTAATCGTACTTTTGCTGCAGCTTCATCTATCAAATCAATAGCTTTATCTGGCAATTGTCTATCATTAATATAGCGAATAGACAATTTCACAGCTGCATCAACAGCTTCTTGAGTAATTGCCACTTGATGATGTTCTTCATATTGAGATTTTAATCCTGTCAAAATATTAATCGTTTCTTCTTCAGTAGGTTCATCAACCATAATTTTAGCAAATCGACGTTCTAACGCAGAATCTTTCTCAATATATTTTTGATATTCATCTAACGTTGTTGCCCCTATTGTTTGCAATTCTCCACGAGCTAATGCTGGTTTTAGTATATTAGATGCATCTATAGCACCTTCAGCACCACCAGCACCAATCAGAGTATGCAACTCGTCAATAAATAATATAACCTGTCCATCATGATAAATTTCATCAACTAACTTCTTCATTCGATCTTCAAATTCACCACGATACTTAGTCCCAGCAACTACTGCTCCCATATCAAGCATCATCACACGTTTATTTCGCATATCTTTGGGTACATTAGCTTCGATAATCCGTTGCGCTAAACCTTCGGCAATAGCTGTTTTTCCAACACCAGGTTCTCCAACAAGTACCGGATTATTTTTAGTCCGACGACTTAAAATTTGTATCAATCGTTCAACTTCTGTCTCGCGACCAACTAAAGGATCTAATCGTTTTTCTCTAGCACTCTGTGTCAAATCTCGTGCCAAAGAATCTAGTGTAGGAGTTCCTTCACCCACCGAATTCTTAGTCGCTTTTCTATTTTTACCATTTTTATTATTTTCTGTAATACCAATTCTTCTCATTATATCTTTACGTAACCTGGGAAGTTCCACTCCTAAGTTTTTTAAAATCCTAGCAGATAATAATGTATCTTCTCTGACCAAAGCAAGTAAGATGTGTTCTGTTCCAATACTTGGCGCACCTAGCCGTTTAGCCTCTTCACCTGCGAAAGCTAATACATCCTTAGCTCGCGGAGAATAAGGAAGTAATTCGTTTTCTTTAGATTTATAACGTCCATATTGGACAATCTGTTCAACTTCATCAAACAGATAAGTATCATCAATATCAAAATATCTCATTGCTTTTCCACCAATACCTCTTGGTTCCTTCGCTAAAGCAAGTAATAAATCCTCTGTTCCAACTGCATCATGTCTAAAATATTTAGCACTTTCTTGTGCAAGATTCAGAACTTCATTAGCCCTTTTAGTAAATAATTCACCCATATCTATCACTCCTGTTCTTCATAAGTTAGTCGTTCTAATACATCAATCATCATGTTCGCCCTCAATAATTTTTCTTCTTCCGAGCGGCTAATACCTGTTAATTTAAATGCTGAATTAAGTAAATACTTTTCACGTACAGTTATTATATCATTATCTTGCAATTCATTTAAAATAGCAAATGCATCACTATCTGTCAAACCATTACTTATCATATCTGGGATTTCTTCACATATTCTGGTTTTATATTTTATCAATTTAACTTTTACAATACGAATATACCCACCACCACCACGCTTACTTTCTACCCGATAACCTTTTGGAACAGTAAACCTTGTGTTAATAACATAATTAATTTGTGATGGGACACAATTAAATTGATTGGCAATTTCAGCGCGTTTTATTTCAATAATATCTTCATTTTGTAGTAGTTCTTTTAGATAGTCTTCAATAATATCAGACATATTTTTATTTTCCATAAAAATCTCACCCTTCAAAAATAACGTAAAACTATTGACTTATATTGACCTACATTATACATAATATAATTCAATAGTTATACTAATTTGATTTGAATATACTAAAAGAGCTTTGAATGAAATCATTCAAAGCTCTTTTTACTAGATTATACCGGCGGCCGGGGTCGAACCGGCACGCCCTCAATGGGCACTGGATTTTGAGTCCAGCGCGTCTGCCAATTCCGCCACGCCGGCAAAACAAGAGGCGGTAACCGGATTTGAACCGATGATAAAGGTTTTGCAGACCTCTGCCTTACCACTTGGCTATACCGCCTTTAATAAACTGGGCTAGCTGGATTCGAACCAACGAATGACGGAGTCAAAGTCCGTTGCCTTACCGCTTGGCTATAGCCCAATAATAAAAAGGCGACTGATGGGAATCGAACCCACGAATGCCGGAGCCACAATCCGGTGCGTTAACCACTTCGCCACAGTCGCCATATTATTAACAGGGGTAGTAGGAATCGAACCCACGCTGACGGTTTTGGAGACCGTAGTTCTACCGCTAAACTATACCCCTTTAAATATGGAGGGGGGCAGATTCGAACTGCCGAACCCGAAGGAGCGGATTTACAGTCCGCCGCGTTTAGCCACTTCGCTACCCCTCCAAATGGCGCAAGACAGAATCGAACTGCCGACACACGGAGCTTCAATCCGTTGCTCTACCAACTGAGCTACTGCGCCAATAACGGTTCCGACGGGAATCGAACCCGCGATCTCCTGCGTGACAGGCAGGCATGTTAACCCCTACACCACGGAACCTGATTATGGTTTGTATTATATTTTATGACCCGTACGGGAATCGAACCCGTGTTACCGCCGTGAAAGGGCGGTGTCTTAACC
Source organism: Vagococcus luciliae (assembly GCF_024637875.1). NCBI lineage: Bacteria > Bacillati > Bacillota > Bacilli > Lactobacillales > Enterococcaceae > Vagococcus > Vagococcus luciliae. The sequence continues at coordinate 368,400 of NZ_CP102451.1, forward strand.
GCTTGACCAACGGGCCAGTATAATAATTTCTTTTAGTATACGGAGAGTAAGGGATTCGAACCCTTGAGACAGTTATTACCGCCTACATGATTTCCAATCATGCTCCTTCGGCCAACTCGGACAACTCTCCAGAGTTTTACCTTAATTAAAAGAACTCCGGCAGTAGGACTCGAACCTACGACATCATGATTAACAGTCATGCGCTACTACCAACTGAGCTATGCCGGATAATGATATAAGCACGGCAACGTCCTACTCTCACAAAGGGAAACCCTTCACTACCCTCGGCGCTAAGAAGCTTAACTTCTGTGTTCGGCATGGTTACAGGTGTATCCTTCTTGCCATCGTCACCGCACTTATCTGTTTTTTATTGAGTGATGATTCACTCAAAACTGGATGTTAAGTTAGTATCAATATAATTGTCCACCGCTATCTTGGTTAAGTCCTCGACCGATTAGTACTAGTCCGCTCCATACATCACTGTACTTCCACTTCTAGCCTATCTACCTGATCATCTTTCAGGGGTCTTACTTCCTTAAAGGAATGGGAAATCTCATCTTGAGGGGGGCTTCACGCTTAGATGCTTTCAGCGTTTATCCCGTCCATACATAGCTACCCAGCAATGCCCTTGGCAGAACAACTGGTACACCAGAGGTATGTCCATCCCGGTCCTCTCGTACTAAGGACAGCTCCTCTCAAATTTCCAACGCCCGCGACGGATAGGGACCGAACTGTCTCACGACGTTCTGAACCCAGCTCGCGTGCCGCTTTAATGGGCGAACAGCCCAACCCTTGGGACCGACTACAGCCCCAGGATGCGACGAGCCGACATCGAGGTGCCAAACCTCCCCGTCGATGTGAACTCTTGGGGGAGATAAGCCTGTTATCCCCAGGGTAGCTTTTATCCGTTGAGCGATGGCCCTTCCATGCGGAACCACCGGATCACTAAGCCCGACTTTCGTCCCTGCTCGAGTTGTAACTCTCGCAGTCAAGCTCCCTTCTGCCTTTGCACTCTACGAATGATTTCCAACCATTCTGAGGGAACCTTTGGGCGCCTCCGTTACCTTTTGGGAGGCGACCGCCCCAGTCAAACTGTCCATCTGACACTGTCTCCCACCACGATAAGTGGTGCGGGTTAGAATGGTCATAACACAAGGGTAGTATCCCACCAGCGCCTCCATCGAAACTAGCGTTCCGATTTCTACGGCTCCTACCTATCCTGTACATGTGTCACAAACATTCAATATCAAACTACAGTAAAGCTCCATGGGGTCTTTCCGTCCTGTCGCGGGTAACCTGCATCTTCACAGGTACTAAAATTTCACCGAGTCTCTCGTTGAGACAGTGCCCAAATCGTTACGCCTTTCGTGCGGGTCGGAACTTACCCGACAAGGAATTTCGCTACCTTAGGACCGTTATAGTTACGGCCGCCGTTTACTGGGGCTTCAATTTTGAGCTTCGCTATTGCTAACCCATCCTCTTAACCTTCCAGCACCGGGCAGGCGTCAGCCCCTATACGTCATCTTTCGATTTTGCAGAGACCTGTGTTTTTGATAAACAGTCGCTTGGGCCTATTCACTGCGGCTGAACTTGCGTTCAGCACCCCTTCTCCCGAAGTTACGGGGTCATTTTGCCGAGTTCCTTAACGAGAGTTCTCTCGCTCACCTTAGGATTCTCTCCTCGACTACCTGTGTCGGTTTGCGGTACGGGTCATTTGTTTCTAACTAGAAGCTTTTCTTGACAGTGTGACATTGAGACTTCGGTACTTTATTTCCCTACTCATCACAACTTGTTCTTAAAGATAAAAGCATTTGACTCTTATCAAAACTCGTTGCTTGAACGTGCACTTCCAGTCGCACGATCTCATAGCCTCCTGTGTCCCTCCATTGTTCAAACAAAACAAACGAGTACAGGAATCTCAACCTGTTGTCCATCGCCTACGCCTATCGGCCTCAGCTTAGGTCCCGACTAACCCTGGGAGGACGAGCCTTCCCCAGGAAACCTTAGTCATTCGGTGGACAGGATTCTCACCTGTCTTTCGCTACTCATACCGGCATTCTCACTTCTAAGCGCTCCACCAGTCCTTACGATCCAGCTTCAACGCCCTTAGAACGCTCTCCTACCATAGAACCAAAGGTTCTATCCACAGCTTCGGTAACATGTTTAGCCCCGGTACATTTTCGGCGCAAGGGCACTCGACTAGTGAGCTATTACGCACTCTTTAAATGGTGGCTGCTTCTGAGCCAACATCCTAGTTGTTTGTGCACCCTCACATCCTTTTCCACTTAACATGTATTTTGGGACCTTAGCTGGTGGTCTGGGCTGTTTCCCTTTCGACAATGGATCTTATCACTCACTGTCTGACTCCCGGATATAAATGAATGGCATTCGGAGTTTATCTGAATTCGGTAACCCAAGACGGGCCCCTAGTCCAAACAGTGCTCTACCTCCATCATTCTCAAATCCGAGGCTAGCCCTAAAGCTATTTCGGAGAGAACCAGCTATCTCCAAGTTCGTTTGGAATTTCTCCGCTACCCACACCTCATCCCCGCACTTTTCAACGTACGTGGGTTCGGTCCTCCAGTGCGTTTTACCACACCTTCAACCTGGACATGGGTAGGTCACATGGTTTCGGGTCTACGACAACATACTCATTCGCCCTATTCAGACTCGCTTTCGCTACGGCTCCGCTTCTTCAGCTTAACCTCGCATGCTATCGTAACTCGCCGGTTCATTCTGCAAAAGGCACGCTATCACCCATTAACGGGCTCTAACTTCTTGTAGGCACACGGTTTCAGGTTCTATTTCACTCCCCTTCCGGGGTGCTTTTCACCTTTCCCTCACGGTACTGGTTCACTATCGGTCACTAGAGAGTATTTAGCCTTGGGAGATGGTCCTCCCGGATTCCGACGGAATTTCTCGTGTTCCGCCGTACTCAGGATACTCATAGGTGTGTTGTCAATTTCATCTACGGGGCTTTTACCCGCTACGGCTGACCTTTCCAGGTCGATTCGACTATCCACAACAGCTACCACAGCTGAGTCCTACAACCCCAATAAGCAAGCTTATTGGTTTGGGCTGTTTCCGTTTCGCTCGCCGCTACTAAGGAAATCGATTTTTCTTTCTCTTCCTGCAGGTACTTAGATGTTTCAGTTCTCTGCGTCTACCTTCTAATAGCTATGTATTCACTACTAGATAATATCCTATAAAAGATACTGGGTTCCCCCATTCGGAAATCTCCGGATCATAGCTTACTTACAGCTCCCCGAAGCATATCGGTGTTAGTCCCGTCCTTCATCGGCTTCTAGTGCCAAGGCATCCACCGTGCGCCCTTATTCACTTAACCTTTTCTAACCTTACGGTTAGCTTGTTTTTTCATTAACTATTAACTAGCGATAGATAATAGTTAATACATTTCACAGTTCTTTAAAAGAAACTGTTCAACGCGGTGTTCTCGGTTTATGTTGATGTCTAACTTCAACTATCCAGTTTTCAATGAACAATCTATTTGAGAGTAGACCTCTCAAAACTGAACAAAGTAAAAACGTAATGTGTTTTCCGTAATTATCCTTAGAAAGGAGGTGATCCAGCCGCACCTTCCGATACGGCTACCTTGTTACGACTTCACCCCAATCATCTATCCCACCTTAGGCGGCTGGCTCCAAAAGGTTACCTCACCGACTTTGGGTGTTACAAACTCTCGTGGTGTGACGGGCGGTGTGTACAAGGCCCGGGAACGTATTCACCGTGGCATGCTGATCCACGATTACTAGCGATTCCGGCTTCATGTAGGCGAGTTGCAGCCTACAATCCGAACTGAGAACAGCTTTAAGAGATTAGCTAAACCTCGCGGTCTCGCAACTCATTGTACTGTCCATTGTAGCACGTGTGTAGCCCAGGTCATAAGGGGCATGATGATTTGACGTCATCCCCACCTTCCTCCGGTTTGTCACCGGCAGTCTCGCTAGAGTGCCCAACTAAATGATGGCAACTAACAATAAGGGTTGCGCTCGTTGCGGGACTTAACCCAACATCTCACGACACGAGCTGACGACAACCATGCACCACCTGTCACTTTGTCCCCGAAGGGAAAGCTCTATC